>NZ_AP018694.1:312083-624166 GCF_009689585.1 Aquipluma nitroreducens
ACCAATCTTCCGGCACCCAAAGCGCAAACTATTATTGGCGACAAGAAAGCCGCTTATGAGGATGAACAGTTGAAAGAAAAGCGAACCGAAAAAATGCGCTCTTTACAGGATTTTGCAACTATCCTGGGAAAAGAAAAGGGTAATCAGGAAAGTGTTTTGTCGCTGACAGACAATAAGCAAAAGACGTTTCAGAAAACAACGTCAAATCACATTACTCCAAAAACCGGTTCCAGAACCGAATCTTCCATTCAAAAATCAGTAACTGCATATCGAGACATCAACCGGACTTTGGGATCGTTTTACGAAAGCCCCAAAGAAGACCCGGAAAAAGAACGATTGGCTAAAGAACTGGAAGAACTCAAAGTAAAGCTGGCTGAAAAAGAAAACAGAAAAAGCAATGTGGATGAACAAATGGCGGTTATGGAAAAATCCTACCAGATGGCAGCTAAATATATTCCGCAGATGCAAGGCCAAACGTCGCTTCAATCAACAGTCGAACAGCCTTCAAAAGCGACAACTAAACCCAATATTATGCCGGTTAGCCAGGTTAGTGAGCGCATTGTTTCAAGTCTTCAGCAGGATGCTGGAATTAGCCAAGTTCATGCCGAATCAAAAGTGCCTATTCAGGAAACTAATAACGGATTTTATACTGTTTCGGATGAAAAGCTCAAATCGGATTTAAAGAATACGATTGCGGCATGTGTCCACAACGATCAGACTATTGTTGACGGGCAAAGTGTACGTCTGCGGCTAACAGAACAATTACAGGTCGGGAATTCCATTGTTCCTTCAAATGCCATTATCTCAGGTACTGCCCGGATTCAAGGAGAACGGATGGGTATTACTGTTAATTCATTGGAATATGATGGGCTGATTTTGCCTGTTGAACTGACTGTTTATGATACCGATGGGCAGCGAGGAATTTATATTCCGAATACAGGCACAGTTAATGCAGCCAAAGAAATCGTTGCCAATATGGGAACAAGCGCCGGAACAAGCATCAGCCTGACAAGCAATGCCAGCCAGCAACTGATTGCCGATCTTGGCCGAAGCGCCATCCAGGGAACTTCTCAATATATGGCCAAAAAGCTACGCGAGGTAAAAGTCAATTTAAAAGCCGGGTACAAAGTACTCCTGTTGCCCGGGAATAAATAAACATTCATCCACAAATCCATAAATTCAAATAATATGAAACAATTATTGCTGATAGCCGCTTTTGTGGCAGCTTCAACTTCGATAAAGGCACAAAACAATTTGTCCTCTGAAAATCAAAACAATGTGATCTCAAAAGAAATCTCCAATGACAGGATTATCCCACCTTACAATCTGGAAGTGACATTTGATAAAACAGTTCACGTTATATTTCCGACTGCAGTAAAGTATATTGATTTAGGATCAGCTAACCTAATTGCCGGAAAAGCTGAAGCTGCCGAGAATGTGGTTCGGATTAAAGCAGCAGTTAATGGTTTTGAAAATGAAACCAATTTTTCGGTTATCACCGATGAAGGCAGTTTCTACTCGTTCAATGTGAAATATGCCAATGAACCGCAAAAGCTCAATATCGAAATGAAAGACTTTATCCATGATGGGTCAACCGTTAACCGACCCAATAACTCGATGGACATTTACCTCTCGGAACTTGCCAATGAATCTCCAAAAGTAGTTAACCTGGCAATGAAATCCATCTATAAAAAGAACAAAAAAGAGATCAAAAACATTGAAAGTAAACGGTTTGGTATTCAATTCCTTTTGAAGGGAATTTTTATCCATAATGATATGTTATACTTTCATACAGAGATCAAAAACTTATCTAATGTTTCGTTTGATGTGAATTTTATCCGGTGGAAAATTGTCGATAAAAAGGTTGCCAAACGAACAGCCATCCAGGAAACGGTAATCGAACCTGTCCGGGCTTCCCATTTTGTAACTAAAATACAGGGTAGGTCTTCGGAACGGACTGTTTTTGTAATGAACAAGTTTACAATTCCGGATGACAAAAAGTTGGTTGTGGAGCTTTTTGAAAAGAACGGTGGACGGCATCAGCAGTTTGTTATTGGAAACGACGATATTATCCAAGCTGATGTAATTGCTAAAGTAAAATGATTGCCTCTTTAGCAATTGTCGTTTACCTCACCTCTATTGTCTTCTGTGAATCAAATGTGTGGTGTTCATTATGGAAAACATAGCCTAACTGATTACTAACACATTTGGTTCGCCCGATCACCTTGTTTACATTCCGATGCGAATGCCCGTATATCCAATATTCCACGGGACTGTTTTCGATGTATTGTTCCAATTCAACTGTAAAGGCCCCATTTATTTTGCTCCCTGCATAATCAGGCGAACTTAATTGAAATGAAGGAACATGATGGGTGACAACAATGATGTGTTCTGCCACACTTTTAGATACTTCTTCCTGAAGGAAATGAAAACATTTGTCGTGTTCACGATTGAAATCATCCCATGTCAATGTTTCTTCGTTATACAAAATCCGGTGAAAATCACTCACTCCCTGTTCGGTTAAATACGCTTCCTCCAAGGGGATTTTTGCCCATAAAGTCGAAACAATAAAATCGATATTTTCGATCTGAACAACCGCATTATAATAACATTTCACATTATCTCTTATGGCACAGACCAAACCATGAGGTATTTTGGCTAAATCGTAATACTTGTATAGTTCATGATTCCCTACTCCTACGATTACTTGTTGGTAATTATCTGAAGCCCAATTCCAAAACGGATGCTTGCTGTAATTGTCGTCGTTCAAATAACCAATGTCGCCCGCAAGGATCAGTATATCACCTAACGGGTTCAATGGATTTTGTTTCAGATAACTGGAATTAGCTGAAAATTCCAAATGTAAGTCCGATGCGTATTGAATCCTCATGACTATTCTATTGCAAATATTTCTTTCATAATGCCGATGAACCCCCGGATATCAGCGTCAGTCCTTTGCAAACTGTCCTGCAAAGACTGATTAGGTAGGGATTGCTCTATCGCGACAATAAAATTTTCAAGGCACGCTTTAATCGTTGGGGATAGTTCAACAGTTGTAAACGGATCAATGCGCATGGCTAATAATTTGAAAACATCGTCCCGATGCTTTTTGATATCGCCGCTTCGAACTGCTGGATTGGTTTTCTTTTCTTCTGTTAGGTTCAAAAACGCTATTGCTTTCAAACAAAGAAGCGATAATGGATTAGCTAACCGAATACCTTCGCTTACAATACTGTTTTCAATGGTATGATAGTAATACTCTTCATCCAGCAAGATGGCCGAAAGACTTGGGACCTCGTCTCCAATAGGTATCGGGGTTAAGTAAAATCCATTCGGTTCTGTCAATATATCAGGATACTTTGACAATAATTCTATTTGTACCGGAAAACCCTCCAGTGGATCAATAAACCGGAACAGTTCTGTTACCGGCTCTTTATCTCCCCGTTTCCGTTGACGGGTTTGGTATTCACCAGCTACAATAAAATCCCAAAAGCGTTGTCCAAAGTCAGGGGTCATCTTTTCGATTATCAGAATCATGTCGATATCGTCAGTTGCCCGGGGGCGCATCCCTGTGTCACGCAATGCAATATCACAGGCTGTGCCCCCAATAATCACGTAATGATCTTCAAACCCGGCGAAGTATTCTTTAAATTTCTCTAATCCTTTTACCATTTCATTTCTTCTATCATAATTTCTAACTCTTTTTCAATCCGAGAGTCCGGATCATCTTTCATCGACAGAAACAACGAGAGCTTATCAACTATTTTGTTGTCTGGATGAGAAGGCATAAAAGTAGGGTAATTCCATACTTCGATTTTATATATCCCTTCTATTCCGTTGTATTGACCACCCTCAGTGGAAAAGTATTTTTCCCATATAGCCCAGGTTCCGTACTGTTCGGGATTTAGGTGTGTGTATTGAGACAATGCATTTACCCCGCTAATACTGAAATTACCTACTGGCATAAAATCACAGTAAACAACTTTTTTAACAGGCGATGACAAATATTTCTGTGACTTTTTCCATAATTCCTTTCTGGATTCTTCGAATCGAATGTATTTGGTTCTTGTGTGATCGGTTATTGAATAACACAATTTACAATCTTCAAGGTTTGAAACCGCACGTGCCATTGCCACATAATTGTACAGTGTTGTTCGCTCCAATTCTTTGATTGTAAATTCTTTCTTTTCTGATAAAAGATAATACAACAAGATATATTGCGCGGCAGGAATCAATTTTGTTGCTTTTTTCACTTTCCTTGCCCGGGTATTTACGATCAAAGATGGTAAGAAGGCGTATTTATCCGAAACTATAAAATATACTCCCTGATCTATCAAACGCTCCCGTTCGTAGTAAGCCGGTGAATCCAACAAAACAGCAACAGGCATACCAACAACTGTTTCTATTTGTTGGGTAATTCTTTTGTATTGTGAGGGAGTGATGGATTCATCTTTATTCTTTGCCTGAATGACACATAGGTCTTGGTCTTTGAAATTTGCAGTATAATAAAGGAATCGCAAAATCATATCAGCATTTAGGCCTTTCTGCTTACTTCGTTCTATCGGAACCAATTCCGCAGATACACCAATTATGGATATTATATCATTCATTGTGAGTGTATTTTCAAGATGTATTGCACTATTATCACTGCATTGATAATAGTGCAATATTAGAGATAATAGTTCAGTTTTCAAACAGTTTCATTATTTTTTATACTTCTTCCTCACTACAGACTTTTGAGAAAAGGATCAGACTGTAAAACTGTCTTCAGGTCATATTAAGCAACCATTCATCTGGCTGCCGCGGCATTCTTCTAATGATTGTGCAACAGAAGAAACCTATTTCTGTCAGTATGGAGGTAATCTTATTGATTCCATGATTCTACTTGTTTGATATTTCTTTTATTGACCTGATTTGCTTTTCAGGGTGCACTGGGAAATCCCAATCAATATCTTCACCAGGCAGCGAAGAATGAATGTCGCCGCCCATAACCAATCCGCAATGCGTTTGTACAAATTCTTCGGCTTGTTGCCCGTTGAGTGCTTTTACCTTGAAAATGCCATTAAAAACAAAGCGTGTTTTTACTTCGAACTCTTTCATATTTTTTGTTTTATAAGATGATTAAACCTAAAATCAACAGCAACAGGATGATGTAAACAATAGTGACCATCAACCTGAACGTCAAACTGACTAATAATCGGATAAGCAAGAAAAATACAGTAGCAACAAGGAATATGCCTGCACCGCTATTCACTACAGTCCAAATTAATGCCAGGAGCAATCCAATTAGCATTAGCCATTTTGCGCCAACCCAAGCTATATGCAGTTTCGAGAAGCGAGTGAGTTTTTCTTTCGTTATATGTTTGCTGTTTTTCATCATGTTGACTTTTTTTATATGTGTAGTCGGCCGGGGCGGGGATTTTGTTTCATCGGCAATTAAGGATGCAGGGTTTAGGGTTGTCAGGTTTTTTGCGAACAAATACGCTCGCCCGTAGGGGAAAGAGGAAGATTTTTTGCAAAACCGAAGGCATGAACCTGACTGCCCGTGAAAACCCGCAAGCACCTTTGCCGCATGACAACAAATGCCGACATTGGCTGCAATACTTGCCAAAGGGAAGCATGCGAGTGGAAACAGAATGTATAAAAAGCGTGCTTTAACAGCACGCTGGAATCGTTCGCAAGTGTACGGCCAGGGTAAGTACTCTTGCTTTTTGTTTCTTTCGCCGAGACTTTCTTTGCGGTGAAAGTGACACCCCGAAACTTCACGCCAGGCGACAGCGTGGCGTGAAGTTTCGGTCGGTGGAACGAAAACGCAAAGAGTGTTGCAGGCGAACATTATAACCGACCTTTCAAAACACACCAACGTTACTTTTTACTTTTAGTAACATCACCTTCAAAGTGGTTCCGGATGAATAAATGGACATCAGATTCCAGATAATACGTTTTTTGCTCTATCCGTTTAAAAGGGAGCTTTCCGGAACTGCGGTAGCGCTGCAATGTTCGCTTACTTACTTTCAGCATAAAGCACAAATCCTGGTTGTCCATCAGCAATTCGCCATTTAATTTGTGTCGTGGTTTTTCTTTTTGATTGATGCGGCTTTCCATCATATCAAACCGATCCATAATTCGTTCCATCCACGCTTCAAAAAGGTTTTTATCTATAAACATAGTCATGAATTTTATATATGTCCGATTATGAAATAACTGGCGTTGGACGCATCTTTCAGAATAAGTTGATTATCCCGCATGAATTTGATATAGCTCTTCGCGGTACGTTCCTTCACATCTAAATTGGTCTGGATTTGTACACACAAATCCACATAAGTACAGTATCGTTGTTTGCTGAAAATAGAACGGGCAACACTTACAAGTTCATTTCTCTTTCGTTTTTCCTTTTCTTCCTTTGGTTTCTCCCCAATGTAAGTGTGCATTCCGACTTTTTTATCCCAGGCAAACTGGATCAGCGGTACATCCAACGGACTTCCGTCCCGAACCTTCAGGGCTTTAACCACCGATACCATTGGATCGTCGTCCCGCTCGATGGATAGAATGGCTGCGGCCTTACGTTGAAGTTCTGATCCCAGGTGTCCGCGTAATTTCAAGCCATTGGGAACAAAATGCAATACACCAATAATGCAGGTTTTGTATATTCCTGCCAACCTGTATAGTTCATCGATAACAGCGACACTTTCAGCTTCATCGTTGGCACAACGGACCAGATCAGCGATCCCATCAATTGCTACCACAGCAATACCACCGAATTGGTAGTAAAACTTATCCATGCTTTGTATTATGGCCTGAAGTCTTTCTTTACGCGACATGCTGGTTAGGGAGTAGGCTTTGAAACAGGATGGCATAGAATCCTGCTTGCTACGTTTCAGAATATTGGAAATATTTTTGTATAGCTGAATCTCTGATTGTTCGGTATCATAAAGTAAGACAGCTTTGTTTTCTGCATTGGCCAGAATACTTGTTCCCAAAGTATCAATCTTATCTTGTTCCCTGATAACACCAGCAATCAGACTACCAACATAATTGCTTTTCCCGGTTCCTTCACCTCCTGTAATACCGAGCAAATTGCCTTGTGTTCCTATGGGAACATCGTTGATCGAGATGATCATTTCTGATTTAACGGGGGGATTTCCGAAATCGACTTCACATGGTTTTAAAATAGCCATCGTCTCGCTATATAAGGTGTCTAAAAATTCGAGAAATAATTGAACGAAATTTTCACGGGTATTTCCGGCTTTGAAATAATCGGATACATCCTTATCGTCTTTACTGCCCGAAAGCGGTAAAATAAGGCGCTTAACCCCGAATTCTGATAATTGCTGTTGATGTTTTCTGGAGGAATCCAAACCTGTTTTGTCAACATCATATAACAGAACAATGTGTTTGAACCGGTGAGTCAGCTTCCGGATAATCGTATCGGGAATCGCAGAAGTCTCGCTATTGAAGCATATGGCATGAAACCCACGGGTTGAGAGCGATAAAACGTCTTTCTCTCCCCCGGTAATGAATAATGTGTCCCCTTTAATCGGTAATTGTTCCAATCCAAAACAATAGTTCTCACCAAAATTACCACCATACAAAAATCGGATTTCTGAAAAAGGCCGATAGATTTTGACGTAACGTTTTCCCCAATAACCGAATATGGGTTCCAGTTCTGAAGATTTGAAAGAAAAGGGTTTACCATCATTGTTTTCACTTTGGAATTCCTTCAGGGAAATCACTTTATAGAGTTTCAAAATCTCCGCTGGAATGCCATATTGTTTCCAAAACAAAAGCTCTTTGGAAGAAAAGCTCTGCTGATTAACACTGAAGGGTTTTGTTTTTTTCAGTTCAGCAACTGGGTCCAGTCTCTGACCAAGGTTTGTAACTGGCGAAGTAGGTGTTAAATATGGAATATCGTTTTCACTCAAACCCAAATTCAGATCACGATTGATTGTCTGTAAAATCTTGACAAATTCATTTGAATTTTCACAATCCAGGTCTTTAAGTTTACCAACCAAAAAGAAGCAATCGCCACTAAAATCATCATTACCAAAATCTTTAATCCGATAACATCCATTTTTACGATCAAAGAATACATTGCAGGATGCCTTGTGGTCGTCGTAAAATGGATTCAGAAAGTTCCGTCCAACCCTCCATTGGCCGGGAATATAATATCTGAAAACATCCAGACCATTATTTGTTCGCCTTAGCAACTCGTCTTTGCTCAACATATCGCTGGTGATTGGTGATCAGGTTTTGCATGGCTTCTTCGCTACTTCGGATTCGCCTTTCATTTAGCATCCGTTTGATTTCAGCGATGGTGTAGTATGTTTTCCCCGCTATGACAGAATAGGTGATAGCGCCTTTGGAGCGCAGCCGTTGTAATGTGCGTTGGCTGATATTCAAAAATGAACAGACCTCAAAACTATCTATCCACTCCTCTTCAGGATTAATCGCGTTGACAGACTGGTATTCTGCGACAAACTGGGCAATCGTATTGATCTTTGCAACCAGTTCTTTGTATGCCTTCGATTCAACTGTTATGACTTCCATAAAAATAACTTACTGATTAGCAGCAAACTTCAGCAAAATAGGGATTGCTGATATGGAAGTCGGTGTGGATTTTCTTGAAATTATTTTTATGAGCTTAATTACAACTATTTACAAATCAACTTAAGTAAGAAGAAAGTATGTAGTAGTTGTGGAATACTCGGTATTATGGGAATATGAAGGTTATAACTTGATTTCATCTGGAATCGACAGTAAAATTGGATGTCAAATTGATTAAATACAGAGTAATACCGAACTCTGTATTTATTGATTCCTGCCCATACGCCGTAGTAAGGCATTTTTTAGTTTATCGAGAAAAGGAGTAGGGTTCGTGCGAATCTTCATATCACTAAATGCACGTGACAGGTTCTTATCGAGTCGAATATTGAAAACGTTCTGAATGTAATCGGATAGTTGCGTGAGTGGCACGTTTCCAAAGGTACTGGCAGTGTCCCAGGAATAGAGTTGCTCCATCAGTTCTGTTTTAGTCCCTTTCCATGTTAGTTTAGTTGATGGAAAATAGAAAGAACCAAGTTTTGAGGTACTGTTATCTAGTAATTCCAATTCCTGCATCAAGTATGGTAAGAGCATATCATTCGCCAATATTTTTGCAACCTTGAAATCACAGATGGTGCAAAAAACTGGATCAAGTTCGTAATAAAATGTTTCCAAGTACTGCTCCGTGAACAATTTGCCTCTTAAAAAATACAAGGAATCCAAATGAGTGGATCCTGAACGGTAGTAACGTATAAAATCTAATCGTTTTGTTGTATACCTATTAATTGCATTCAGCTCTTTGTTCAAATATACTTTTTGAGCGTCAACACCTGCCATTGGCCTGTTCATCTCTATGTTATAAATTTTACGGTAATAAATCAATCGATAACAGAACTTCGGCTTAATATCTTTAAAAAATATAATTTCCTCTTCTTCATCTTTAAAAGTGTAAGCCAAAACGAACACCTTCAATCGATTGAATGCCTCTCCGAGAACCTGGGAACCAGCCAATGACCTTTTTAATATGTTCTCCTCAGAAGATTCTATCAGTTCAATTTTTGCATCAACCTCTTTTTTTAGGTTGGCTATATATTCAATCATAGGTTATTTCTATACGTCTTAGTTCTATTTTTACCAATCAATATTTCCTTTACTTTTATTTTGGCGATCATGGTGAAATTTTAATCGAATAAATCATTGCTTTCGCTATTGTCGATTTTCATTAAATTGTCTTTTAGCTTTCGACAATTTTTCAGGAGTATTTTTAGCCATATTGGATCATTTTCATCAACAGGTAACTGAAGAGTTTCATCTCAAAAAGCTATCATTTCCTTACGGTCAACGAAATATCGGTAATCTTCTGATCGGATTTTTGCTTCATACTCCATTAGAGAGGAGGCAAAAGCCGTTCGCTTAGAAACCTTCTCTAATACCTCTTTTAATCCGAACAGTCCATTTTCCAAATCCATAATAATTTTACTAATCGTTTTCATGGCTTAAAATTAGAACAGTTAATAAATAGACATTTTATGGCCAGTTATAATTTTCATCACACCTATCAAATTCTATAACAGTTCAGCTTTTACTATTATCCACATTTCTAAATTTAAATTTATATCCTAAATTATAAGGTTGTTGAAAAACCAAAATATAAAGTTTAATCCCGGGGGTATGTTGATACCCCCGGGAAACCTTCCTCTTCAATTAGTTCGAGGAAGACTGACCACAAACTAAACCTAACCAGCTCATTTATTCATTTATAATCATCACCAATCAATGAATTATTTCGATTTTCTCTAATTTGGGAACAGATTAAATGTCGCTCCAAGATTGATCTTTTCATTAAATCATCTAACCCATTTATTCAATCTACTTTTTCTTTGAATGATAGAGAATCAATCTCTGTCAGGAGGCAATTATCTTTTCTTGTAAAAAATGGGCACTCATAAGCTAAACCATATATAATGTACTTACCAGTCATAACTGATTTTTAATGTGTTTGTAAAAGTTAAAATTCTCTTAGAAACAGTTTCTTATCTCAACCGTACCCATAGTTTAACTTTCAACGCTCTAGGTTTATGATCTCTTTATGACCTATAATTTAATTTTAAGTAAAGTGTATTTGTGCGCTTTGTAACTAATGAACAACGTTATCAATAATGAAAGAATTTTGCGAGAAGAAAAATACAGAATTTCATTTGACGAAATTGATTTTGTCTTTCGTCTCCAACCAGAAATATTCCGGATGATGAAAAGTTAACACTTGCACTAAATTGTGAACTTTAAAAACTGGAAATGGTCAGATTATAAATTACATCTACTGGAAGTCCATTAAAAGAATTAATTAGAATATCAGCCTTGCTTAAATCCTGATTGCCTGAATTTGGATTCATATAGCCAATACATTTCATATTTGCACTTTTTGCAGCAGAAACGCCATTAAATGAATCTTCAATTACAATACATAACTCTGGAGGGACTTGTAATCTCTCAGATACTTTCAGAAATATTTCGGGACTTGGTTTCCCTTTTTCAACATTTTCTCCACTTATTGTCAAATGGAAATATTTTTTGAGTTCAAAACAGGAAAGGATATAATCAATTTGTTCGTGTGGTGAAGACGATGCCAGTGCCAATAAAAAATTATTTTTATGTAAATCTGAAATTAATTCTGAAACATAGGGAATTGGCTGAATGTGAACTTCCTGTCTCAGGTATTCCATATAAAGCTTTTTTTTAAGTTGAATGACTTCCGGTATTTTGATTGGTAAATCATACTTGCTTCCAAGCCAGGACCACCATGTTTCGTCCGTTGTTCCCATAAATGCATTATGCTCATCCTCGGAGACATTGATTCCTAATAATTGAAACATCTTTCTCTCACATTTCTGATGAATCGGTTCACTGTCAATAATTACCCCGTCCATATCAAAAATTACACACTTTTTCATTTTAACGGTTTTTGTATATTTTGATTCTATGAGTTATTCAAGAAGTATTGATTGCGATATGATGCTATAAGAAGACAATCTTAATCAGCTTCCTGTTATGACTATAAAGCAGAATGGTATGTTGCAATACAACATGCCTCAAATGTAATATATTGCTTGTTGAAAGTGAATTTCATTCTCATAGTATTAATAGGTTTATGTGGAGCCAATCCAAGTCATTTTATGCCAAATGGTTTCAAGAGGTCCGTGATTAAAACGATTGATCCAACAAGAACTAAAGAAACCCTCCAGCATTGCTAATAAAATACCGATAAATAATGAATAAGTTGCTCCGGCATATTGATATAAGCCCAATCCAAATCCATAATAAATAAAGGAACCAATTATAGACATCATAATATAGTTCGACAAACTCATGCGACCAATAGATGAAAAACTGTTTAATAATTTATAAAAAAAATCAGTTTGAAAAAGCAATACGAAACCAGAAACCATTACCAGCATAAATGCCATATTTGTCCACGAAGTTTCAATAGTCACTATTGGACTTCGAATAGCTTTGTTACTAATCCAACTATTTAATCCTTCTTTAACAGTAAACAACAGAAGAAATAACATAAAAGAAATAATTATAGTTCTGAACCAAAAACGTTTACTTTCAATAGAAGCGACAAATACCGATTTGCGGCCAGCCAACATTCCGAGCATAAATAATGATAAAGTCTGAAATATCCTCCCGTTTTCCCATGTCCAGTAAAAAACGGCAGTTTTTCCATTAGTCAGATTCCCTATCCATGTTTCTATCAATGAATTGCCTGTAATATATTCGCCCATTTTATCAAAATAAAACCATGAAGCCGGATCAACTATTTTGATATCCGGATTTTGAACCGCTAAAATAAAATTAATCCATTCATAAGGCTGAAACATTAAAACTAGTGCGATCCAAAATACGGCTTTATCATTAAGTCTGGCTACAGGAATCAAAAAGAGTCCGATGACAGCATAATCAGTAAGAATATCTCCCTGATAAAATGCCGAATTAATAAGGCCAAAAATAAACAACAGGAATAGTCTCCACACAAATCTCGCTCTGAAATCTTTTCCTTTTATTTCTTGGTTATTTGACTGGATAAAGAATGTTAATCCAAAAAGCAAAGAGAAGATAGCATATGATTTTCCACTAAATAAGAAAAACAGGCTTTTCCATATTCCACTGTCGAATGTTCGGATCCAATTTGGCAAATTCGAAGGAAGGTAATATAAATCATAATGTTCAATATTATGCAACAATATAATCGACACGATGGCAAAACCTCGCAAGGCATCAACTACCTGAAGACGGGGGACGGTTGAACTCATAATTTCATAGTTAAAAATTTATGTAAAACTTAATTCTGGATTTCAAGCCTGCGTGAAATCCATCATCACCGTTGCCTTTCGAAAACCTTTGGTTCTTATGGTTAGGTAAATAGTCCCAATCAGCATCCACCCCCCACCAATTAGGAAGGTATTTAAAGGAAGGTTCAGCCAAATGATCAGGCAGATCACAAACCCGATAGCCGGAGGAAGGAAGTCCTGAAAAAAGCCTTTTGCTGTCTTGACGTCTGCCTTGAAATAATATTCACGCATGGAGGCAATATTTACTCCCATAAAAGCGAAGAAAGCGCCAAAATTTATCAGTCGCGCGCATTCTTCATAATTGAGCAGCAAGGCGCCAAACAAGGCCAATCCACCTACAAAAAGAACATTATAACTGGGTACGGCTGTTTTCTTTCCCAAATGGCCAAATATCTTTTTAGGGATCACGTTGTCCCGACCCATCCCGTAAAGCAACCGGCCTGCACCCAATTGTCCCGTTATGCCCGAACCCACGCTTCCCACCAACAGGATTGCCGACAGTAATCCATCCAATAAAGGCCCGCCAGCCCTGTGGGCCACCGACATTATTGCCGTATCCAATGCGTTATTACGAGCAGCATCATCAGTCAGTCCATTGGTGAATGAAGTCCAATCGGGCCATGAAATTTGGGCCAGGTAAACCTGCGCTCCACTCCATATTCCCGTGATCAGGCAAGTCATTACTGCCGCGATCAACACATTACGTCTTGGATTTTTTACTTCTTCGGAAAGGGTCGTCAATCCGTCAAAACCAATATAAGTTAAAGCTGCCAAAGCCGTCGCCGGACCAATGGCACCAAATGAGAAGGTTTCAGGATTATAAAAGGGACGCGAGGAAAACAATCCACCTAAGCCTTCTTTTAAAAAAACAAAACGAATAGCGGCAGCCATGAAATAGAAAACGACCACGCTCATAACAATCATCAAAATCCAGTTTGCCCTGGCTGCCACTATGATCCCCCTCAGGTTCAAAGCCGTAAACCCAATAACAAAAAAGAATATCCAGAAATAATATGGAATAAAAGGCATCAGGTGATTGGCCGTTATACTGGTGAAAATAACGCAGAGGATCGGGATAAACATATAATCCATAAACATTGACCAGCCAGCGATAAAACCCAGGTAAGGATTAATGCTTCTTCCAACATAGGTGTAGGCCGAACCTGCTGCCGGGTAACGGTTTGCCATTCTTCCGTAACTGATTGCTGTAAAAATCATGGCCACCATAGCCACAAGAATTGTGGTCACCGCGTGCCCTTTTGAAATATTGTTGGCATGGCCAAACAAGGGCAAAGCCGCAACCGGCTGGATCAGGATAATTCCGTAAATAACCAGGTCGCTTAGCGATAGGACTCGTTTGAGTTTTACTTCGGAGTTTGAGTTTGCAGCAGTCATTTTAGTTCTTTTAGATTAAATACTACTTCACTTCCGCCCAACTTCGATTTTCGACTGACCGCTCAACAGCTTCAAGTACTTCCTGGCTTTTTACGCCATCTTCAAAGCTCGGACTAAACGGAGTATTGTCCACAATTGAGCGAATAAATTCTGCTACTTCAATCACAAATGAATCAGCGTAGCCAATGCCATGTCCCTGGGGCCACCATCCGCCATTGTACGGGTGAACATCATGTGTGGCATTAATTTTTCTGAACCCGGCTTCCTGTGGCCCTTGTGTGTTATCGTAGAACATCAGGTAATTCTGATCTTCAAAATTCCAGAAAATCGAACCTTTTTCACCGTTGATTTCAATCGTGTTGTAATTTTTACGGCCGGTAGCCAAACGGGTCGATTCAAAGCACCCGGTAGCTCCGCCTTCGAAATTAACCAAAAATTGGGCTACATCGTCAACGGTCACCATTCCTTTGGGCCCATTGGGATTATTGCCATCCACCGGGCGTTCCTTGATCAGTGTTTGCAGGTTGCCACTCACTTCCTTAAAATTCAAACCTGTTATAAAACGGGTTGCATCAACTGAATGGGCGCTCAGGTCGCCTAAAGGCCCTGAGCCTGCGATCTTTTTATCGAAACGCCAGACCATGGCAAAATTTGGGTTCGTGATCCAGTCTTGCGCATAGCGAACAAATACATGGTAAATGCGTCCGATGCGGCCTTCCTGAACCAATTGCCTTGCCAACGCCAGTGACGGTGTGAAACGGTATGAATAGCCACAACAATGTTTGACACCTGCTCGTTTTACGGCATCCAACATTTCCCGGGCATCTGCAAGGTTATTGGCCAGGGGTTTTTCACAAAGCACGTGCTTCCCGTTTTTTGCGGCTTCAAGAGCAATTTCTTTATGCAGAAAATTGGGTGTGGCAATGCTGATTAAATCAATGTCATCACGGGTAACAACTTTGCGCCAGTCGGTTTCAATTTCTTCCCAACCAAATTTATCGGCAAATATCTGTAAATTTTCGGGTGAGTCTTTAGCGCACAGGCATTTCATAACAATCTTGGCCGGGGTTCCTGCCCACATTTCCGCATTTTTAAATGCATTGGAGTGCGCTATTCCCATAAACTGGTGGCCGATTAAGGCAACGCGTATTTCTCTTTTTAACATTTCTTCCTGGTTTAATTTATTAAGTAGGCTATTTTTTCAAAGATGTTCCATTTGCGTCAATTTGCGCACGATAGCCTTTTAAAATTAATTTCAACGGAAGATAAGGTGGCATTTAACAGCCATCTATCCCCCGATGAACCTTTTTTCAATATTAACCCAAATCTACATTACCTCTACTTGCAAACTTCTGTGAATTGTTTAGCCGCGGCCTCAATTTCAGCATCAGTTGAGTTGATGTTGATTCCCCAGCCTGCTCCAAGGCCACCGTCAACAACCCCAATACTAATATTCATGGAACGGCTTAAAATATCATCGGTTTTTGGGTACGAACCTTTTGTATGAGGCTGTCCAACTTCTTTCAGATGCCCCAAAACATGTTCCATATTTGCATATACGTGCCATCCGCTCTGATCGATGGTTTTGGAACCCAATGCTTTTGACACTTTCACGGCCAGTTCCCGTGTATCAAAAACTATGGTACAAAGGGTTGCCGCATCCCCTTCCGGATCGTTTAGCACGCGGAATTTGAACCCTTCAGCCCCGGAAATCAGGCTTTTCAGTTTGTTCTTTTTCTCTCGCAACACGGCAACAATCTGGTCAAGTTTCCTCAACTGAGCCAAACCGGCAGCGCCTGTAATTTCATTCATTCGAAAATTTAAACCAAGCACACTACGGGCGCCTACTTCAACCCCGAAACGGTTGGGTTTGTGCCCCTGGTCATGAACGCCAAATGCTGTTTCGTAAAGTTTTTGGTCATTGGTAACCACCAACCCGCCGTCACCACTGTTGATTGTCTTGAAAACATTCAGCGAGAAAGCCCCTATGTCACCGATTGTACCCACTTTTCTTCCTTTGTATGAAGCGCCTGTGGCTTGGCAACTGTCCTCAAGAACCTTCAGGTTATGTTTGCGGGCAATCTCCATAATTCTGTCCATATTACATGGGTTCCCGAGCATGTGAACCGGAATAATGGCTTTTGTCCGTGGAGTAATCCTGTGTTCAATGTCCTCAGGATCCATTGAAAGACTTTCATCAATTTCAGTTAAAACAGGTACCAGACCTGCGAAAATACATGTGGAATAGGTTGCAACAAATGTATAAGCCGGAACGATTACTTCGTCGCCTGGTTTCAGATCTAATGCAATTAGCGAAACAAGCAGCGAAGAAGTTCCCGATGATGTTGCCAAAGCGTGGTTTGCCCCGCAGTAGCTGGCAAATTCACTTTCCAACGTTGAAACTTTGTGCAAAAATTTAGGATCGTTTTCACTTCCGTAGCGGAAAAGGTAACCACTTTCCATGACTTCCATTACTGCATCTTTTTCTTCTTCTCCATACCAATAAGCTCCCGGACCTGGCATAATAACCTCCCTTTTTAAAATTTATATTATTTCTGATTTCAATACAATTTCAATTGATGGTAATTCATAAAAACCGACAATTAAGCTATTAATTTTATGATACAATGATAAGCGTTAAGCCAAAGGCGGACAATGTCTGGAAACGCAAATGACATATCCAAATAGGCAATTAGATAAGATATATTTATATTTTTGTAATGGCTAATAGCGATGCAATGTTGTATATATAAAAAATGGATCATGGAAGTATATAAGGAAGAATTATCAATTGAAGTCGCTGAAATAAAGATGATGATGGATTTGCTTTCAAACCTGTTTTCAATTAGGGCATCTCTTATTTATGCCATCAACGAAGAACAATATACCAATGAAATTGCAGGCAATAATGGCGACTATCAAGATTTTTGTAAGCTAATCCAGTTAGAACTAAAACACAAATGTATTGCCTGCGACCGTGATAAATTTAAGGAGGCAAATAAAAAGAAAGAGCCACTGCTATACCGGTGTTACAATGGATTATACGAAATGTACCTCCCGCTGCTCATCGACAACTATTTGATCGGATATCTACATTTCGGCCAGGTAAGAGCAGAAAAGGATTTTAAAGTAATTGCTGATGAGTGTTCCCTCCATGAACATTCCCGGATTGCGGATATCGAAAAAAGTTACAATTCCATGATCTTTATTGAAAAGGAGAAACTTATATTGATTTCAGCGCTTTTCCAGCAATTTGCCGATATAATCCTCAAAAACAAACTCGTTGAACTTAAGAAGGCAAAGCCTGAATATTACCTCAGAAAATATGTGGAAGAAAACCTGGACAAACCTATTGATGTAAATTCGGCCGCTGAATTTATCGGGATGAGCATATCATTTGTTACGCACAAATTTAAAGAGATTTATGGTATATCTTTTCATGAATACCTAAGTCGTGCCCGAATTGACCGTTCGAAAAAACTCTTACAAAAAAATTCCATTTCAGAGACATTCCTAAAATGCGGGTTTAACAACCGCTACCACTTCAGCAAAGTATTTAAAAAAATTGAAGGGGTTACTCCACATGAATTCCAACTTTCATCCAATTTTACAGGCCAGTAAAAATCAATCAAAATGAATATCCGGTTGTATGCCCAATCGTTGTCCCGGAAGCCTGCCTGCGGCGGGCAGGCTTTCAGAGCCAGGTATTCAAAAGGATATTCATTTTAATCAAAATAAATTTGACCAAAATATTCAGGGCGATGGTAGTCAGGAGTTTTTGTGTGTACCGGATTCCAGGAAAGATAATGTGGAGGGGAAGTTTTATCGCCGCATTTATAAAAATTTGCAGTGGCTTTCACCCCATCCAGCTTTTTTATATCGCTGTAAACAAAACACGAAACTGGAATGATAACCAAGAGTTTCCAATTATACGACCCCGTCCTTTCTTCAAATGGTTGGTTTCCCAACGAAGGATCAACCCGAACTGCATCAAGTATTTTGGGATCAATATTTTTTCTATTATTCCGGTCCGGCCCATATGCCACATGTTTGGTGCCAATACAATTGATCTCAAAATTGTAGTAATTCACGTGATCAAGCGACAAAAAAAACTCTACACAACTATCCTCATGGACACTCCCATTTGTTCGAGCCACTACGCCCCTGATCGATTTTTCAGAAACGTAATATTCCAACCAAATTTCGGTACCTGTATGGCCAATTCGAAACCCTACCTTTGGCCGGTAATTGAAAACATCCCAGTTTAATACATCCACAGTATGCTCCTGAGTTTGTGCCTCGAGAAGAAAACGAGCCTCTTTCAATGAGGTGTTTTTACCAGTGTCAATCTTTTTTACAACAAGTTTCTTTCCATCATCCTGTGCTTCTATTGCTTTCATACAATTATTGGCTCTATTTCTAACTGGGTCCGTCCTTATTTCGCTGTACAGATTTTGCCCAATGGACAAACTTAAAACCAAGGCTGCAAATAGGATGGGCAATCTCAGCTTATTAATTTTTCCCATACGATTGGTTTTTCAATTTAATAGCGTGTAACTTACTTATCACTGTTTACTTTCATGCCAATCACCAAAGTGGCACAAAACACCATAAAACAATCACGACATTCTTTCCCGGATTTCCGAAGCAGCAGGTAAATCAAGAAACAAGAAAGCTTGTGGGTGGTTACGCATGATACTTGCCGGAGTTGCCGGTGAAATTTCGCCGTAAATGGTATTGAATACTGCCTTTGCCTTACGGGCATCGGGAACGCTGCAAATGATGGCGCCCGATTTCATGATCTGTTTGATCGACATGCTGATAGCTTGTTGGGGAACATCGTCGATAGTCGGGAACCAGCCTTCGCCCATTTGCTGGCGGCGACAATCTTCGTCCAGATTGACAACAAGGTAAGCCTTGTCGGTTTCAAAATCGGCAGGCGGATCGTTAAACGCTAAGTGGCTGTTTTCGCCAATACCCACAAAAGCCACATCAATCGGGTGTTTTCCGATCAGCTCGCCCAGGCGGGCACATTCTTCATACGGATTGACACTGCCATTCACGTAAATAAATTCTTTCGGGGAAACAATATCCACGAACCGTTCTTTCAGATATTTGCGGAACGATGCAGGGTGCGTTTCAGGTATCCCGATGTATTCATCCAGATGAAAGCCGGTCACCACTGACCAGTCAATATCTTCTTTGACCAGTTCGCCGAGCATCTCGAACTGGGATGCCCCCGTGGCGACAATGATATTTGCTTCGCCTCTTTCAAGGATAGCTTTCCTGATTAATTCAGCGCCCCGTTGGGCTGCTTTTTGACCAAGTTCCTGCTTGGTTTCTGAAATTACTATTTCCATAATTTGATAGTTGGTTATTGATTATTTGAATATACTTCCTCACCTGCCAATAATGTTTTCTGAATCACAATCCTGCCGTCCTCAATGGTGAACAGGATCAGGTCGGCGCGTTTGCCTTGTTTTATTTCTCCAATATCCTTCAACCCAACCAACCTTGCCGGATTGACAGTTGCCATCTGAATGGCATTCTCCAGGCTACAACCCGTAAATTTCATCATGTTCGAAACGCAGGACACCAGAGGGCTTGCGGCTCCGGCCAGCACATTTTCTGCCGGGAATTTGACCACGTCTGGCGTCAAAACAACGACCCTTTCCACACGGGTGTATTCGCCGGGCGGAAGGCCGGCAAGATCCAAAGCGTCCGACACCAGGATGGTTTTATCCAGTCCCTTCATTTTATAAAAGCACTGCACTTCTTCTTTGTTCAGGTGAAACCCGTCGGCAATAATGGATATGGCAATCCTGTCGTCGGCCAATTGCGGCCAGATCGGGTTATTGTGCCTGTCAATCATATTGGCACATCCGTTTCCAAGGTGGGTCGCCATTGATGCCCCGGATTCGGCAGCCTGTTGAATGTCTTTGGTCGAACCGTTGTGGTGCCCCAAAGCCACCACCACTCCAATTTCGGCGCATTTTTCAATAAACGCAATGGCCCCATTCACTTCCGGAGCCATGGTTATCAGTTTGATGCGGCCACGGGCAGCTTTTTGCAGTTCCGCAAACTCGTCCCAATCGGGTTGCCGGATATACTTTTCCAGGTGTGCGCCCCGGTACCCCTGAACAGGCGAAATGTAAGGTCCCTCCAGGTGGAAGCCAGGCATTGACTTTCCGGTTTCCTGATCATCAAAGATTACCGAAAGCAGCGAAAAACTCTTTTTCAGACTTGCCTGTGAATTCGTAATTACTGTAGGAAGAAAAGTGGTAACCCCAACCCTCCACAGCGCTTTTGTTGCCTTCCGAAGGTCGTCGATGGTTATTTCCTGATCAGAGAAATCGATGCCTAAAAAGCCATTGATCTGGATATCAACCAACCCAGGCGCAATATATTGACCTTTTGCATCGATCCCGGTTGCTCCTGCTACCTCAAGGTCACCTTCAGCAACCGTTTCAATATTACCTTCACGTATAATAACCGTGGCATTTTTAATAATACCTGACGGAACTACAACCCGACCGTTATATATCTTCAACAAGCTATTATCCGAACCCATAATTTTCTTAAGTTTTACGTTTTATGCCAATACTGTTTCTTTCAACGACCAGCGCTTGATTCGATAGCCGTACCAGGCGTAATAAATCAGGTAAATATAACATGGCAAGAGCACCCAGTATGCAGCACGGGGATTGTAAAGGTCAGCAAAATACCCGTAGATAAGCGGTACTATAGCGCTTCCGCTTAATCCCATAACCAGGATCGATCCCCCCATTTTTGTAAACCGCCCCAATCCGTTGAGCGCCAAAGGCCAGATCGTAGAATACATCAATGAATTGGAAAGGCCTAAAATCACCAAAACCCATATTGATAGGTCTGTAGTATGGTCAAGGAAATTTACCTGCCCGTGTGCGACGAAAAACAACAGGGTTAGCACTGCGGCCGATGTAGTACAGATACGCAGTACACGGAGATGGTTAATAAATTTTGGAATGAGCACAATGCCCGATAAAAACCCAAACATCGTGATGCCCAAGATATACGACGGGAAGACTTTTGCTTCCAATAATGGTAAACCCAACGATTGGGCATAACCAATGATGGTGTTGATCCCGACAACCTGCGATCCTACATGGAGAAATATGGCCACTCCTCCCAATATAAGATGCGGAAATTGAACAATGCTGGTCTTACTTGAATTTGCACCAGCAACAGCAGGATTTTCAGTATTGGTATCTATTTCAGGCAGGATGGAATACCTGATCATCAGGCCTAGTCCGAAAAGGATAACTGCCATAACCGAATAAGGAACAATCACTCGTCGAACCAACTCATCCAGGGCAGCATTTCTTGTTACTTCGTCCATGAGTGGCAACTGTTTGAATAGCTCGGTGTCGGTCGGACGGAGGATTGCAGCAGCCAATAATAACGGGGCAATGATTCCCGCAGATTTATTACATACGCCCATGATACTCATCCGCTGTGCAGCCCTTTCTTTCGAGCCGATCATGGTGATGTAAGTGTTGCCTGCTGGCTGCAATATAGACAGGCCTGTTCCAATGGAGAAGAGACCCAAAAGGAATATCCAATAAGTACGGGTCAGCGCGGCAGGCACAAAAATCAGGGCGCCAAGGGCCATGATCCAGAAACCGATCATGATCCCCTTTTTAAAACCAACTTTCTCCAACAAGTGTGCTGCTGGTATGGACATGACAAAATAGGCGATGTAAAAAGCAAAGGCGACCAATAACGACAGGGCATTATTCAGTTCGCACGAAATTTTAAAATACGGTATCAATATCGCGTTGATCCAGGTTGTAAACCCGAAAATAAAAAACAATAAGGCAATGATTATTATGGATATAACTGTATCGCGTGTGGACAATGAACCGGCATGTACTACTTCTATCTTTTTTCTCATGATCCTAAGAAACTGTTTAAATGTCTATTGAACCCTCTTCGGTAATCCAATTTTTATTGACCACCGCTCTTGAGTTCATTATTTAGCGGAACGGTTGATATTTTCAGTCGTTTTTCCATCAATAAGCAAGTCCGTTTCACAATTTTTAATCGTGTTGTTCCAGAACCAGACGTCACTGCAATTCTTCAGACTGACACAAATCGATTCATTTTCGAATAGGTTGTCATGGATACGGATATCACGCATTAGACCCGACAGGACTTCAGAAGGCTTCCCTAATTTATCCGGATTGGTCCAACTGGCAATACTGATTGCCATATCCATCCTTTGTCCGGCAAAACGCATTTCTAGATGGTTGTCCCTAAACGTGCAATTCCTTATTTCAACATGCTGTGGATTGGTAGACTCGAGCCAATAGCCCCAGCTCCATTCTCCGCCTATGTGGATTCCTGCAACGTTATTTTCAAACAAACTATTCTCGATCAATGTGTTGGATGATTTCAGTAATACGCCGAACCTGCCTGTACTCCGATAAACAGAGTTTGTGATGTGGAATGAATCCGGCAGCCATTCCTGCGGTTCTACCGGGGTTTTTTCATGGACCCACTCCGGAACCGGATCAGCAAAGGTTATCAGCATATCCCTGTCATCAGGGACACAATCTACAACCCTCGAGCGCCAGGCTGGATGGAACTGATCATCGAGCAAAACCACTTCCTTGCCGGACGTCAAAATGGTCCTGCCAGCATGAACTAGTAGTTGCTTGTCAGATTTCTTTTGTGCCACCGCAAGCCAGTCCCCATGTATGTTTTGCCCATCGTCTCCCAAGCATCCTTCGATATGTATCCCATCCATCAGCACTTTTCCAGAAGCACAATGGATTTTGAACCCATCGCGACATACAGTGGCTATCCGGTTTCCTTCAGGTTTAATACTTACCTTACGGTAGGTAATATTGTGGCAAAAGTTGTTGGTAATAGGAAACCCATGTCCATTCAAAACATGTACATTTTCCAATAAAAGGCCATTGATGCCCCTGAAACTAAGTATCGACCCGGTATAATTTCCCTGGAACCAGAAGACCCCATCGCCCACCTGGCACGACTGTGCCAGCGCTTTAAAGTTCATCGTCATATTCCTGCTATTTTTGTTCCCCGAAACGTACCATTGAGGGAGATTGGAATCCCAGGTTAGACGAACAATCTTCGCTTTACGTGCTTCAAAATCATACAGCCCCATGATATAAGCTTTTTGTCCATCGACAACCGGATGACCTTGAAGCACTTCGATAGTGACGGCGTCTCCATTTATTGAAATAACTTTGCCAGCCGAATAATAATAAGGCGCCAGGTCAACGGCAATATTACGCATGGTAAGATTGGAACCACGTTCAACAGATAGCATCGCTGGCTGTCCTTCCTTAAGGTCGTTGTCCTTCACCCAGAATGTCGCCGGGTTACCCTGACCATCAACTTCACCGGTTAATTCCAAATCGGAAACATCGTGCAATGAAATATAGCAGGTGCTTTTCCCTCTTTCTGAATCTTCCCAGCCGGAGAGCCCTTTGAACTCATAAACACCGGCATCAAAACGTACTGAATGTATGCCTTTCGTCTTTGCATGTTCAATAGCAGCCATGATCGATTTTGAGTCATCTTTGCCGTCTCCGGGCACCGCACCGAATTCTGCCACGCGAACTTCAACAGGAGCAATTGAAGATGAACTCATAAAAAAAACAACAAGAAAAATACTTATCAGGGGTAAATTTCCAAATAGTTTTTTGTAGTTGGTTTTCATCGTTTTAAAAGTTTTATATAAGGTTAAATAGCTATTTTATTCCTTCACTTCAAATTCTCCTTTCAGCCGAATATCTTCTGACGAGCTTCCCACCATCACGCGGAAAGTTCCCGGCTCTACTACCCAGTGCATATCCCCGTTAAGAAGTGCCAGGTCTTTGGGAAGAAGCCTGAAAGTTACCGTTTGTTTTTCTCCCGGTTCAAGTTTTAGTTTTTTGAAACGTTTAAGTTCTTTGATGGGTGTGGTAACACTGCTTAAAACATCACTGGTGTATAGTTGTACGACCTCTTCCCCACTGCGGGTACCGGTATTTTTTACGTCGAGGGCTATTTCTGTTTCCCCTCCTGAGAGTAATTGCTGCGGTTGAATTTTAAGGTTACTGTATTCAAATGTTGTGTAGCTCAGCCCGTACCCGAATTCGTACAGGGGGAGCGCCGACATGTCCTTGTATTGTTCCCATTTGCTTTTGGAATGGTTGTAATATACCGGTAGCTGACCGGAATGGCGCGGCACCGAAACGGGGAGCCGCCCACTGGGATTATAATCGCCAAAAAGCACTTCTGCAATTGCATTGCCGCCCTGCTCTCCGCACATCCAGGCTTCTACTATGGCCGGAGAATTTTCGGCAGCCCATCGAACTGATAAAGGCCTGCCATTTATTAGCACAAGAATGGTGGGCGTTCCCGTGGCATGTACGGCTTCGAGCAGGTTTTCCTGTAGGCCGGTCAAATCCAGGCTGGCCATGTCTCTGCCTTCTCCATTGGTTTCATTTCCGGATTCCCCGACTACCACAATGGCAATATCGGCGCTTTTCGCGGCTTTCACGGCTTTGTCGATCTCGTTTAATTTGTCGCCCATAATATCGCAGCCTTTTACATAGGTAATTTTTGTTCCGGGAGAAACTTTATTCCTGATACCTTCCAGAGGTGTAACAATGTGCTGTGGTATAACCTGCGGGATATAATCGCCCAACTGGTTCATGGGGGCATCTGCGTTCGGGCCGATCACAGCAATGGAACCCATATTTTTTTTCAGTGGCAAAATGCTCTTATTGTTTTTTAGCAGTACAATCCCTTCTCTGGCGGCTTGCAGTGCAAGGTCAATGTGTTCTTTGCTGTGGACAATTTTTGTGGCAAAAGCGGGGTCGACATACGGGTTTTCGAACAAGCCCAGTTTGAATTTCAGTTTCAGGATATGCCGTACTGCGTTATCTATGGCGCTCATTGGGACTTCGCCTTCCTCAACACTTTTAACAAGAGCGCCCATGTAAGCTTCTTCAAGCGAAATACCCACATCAACACCAGCCATTACGGCTATCTGGCCCGCCTTTTTCTGCGTTTTCGCCATGTATTCGCCCCGTATGGTGCTTATGCCGTCACCTTCGCTTAATACTACTCCCTCAAAACCCATTTCTTCACGAAGCACTTTTTTTAGCAGGAATTCAGAACCATGCGTTACCACATCGTCAACCGCAGGGTATTGGGCCATTACTGAAAGGGCCCCGCCTTCTTTTATGGCGGTAACCCAAGGGGGCAAGAACACCTGTCGTAGTTTTCTCTCGGAGATTTCCATGGCTCCTCTTTCAAGCCCGCTGGCTGGTTCGCTTTGCCCGGGATATGCTGTAAATACGGTTACGGCTTTATCATTTTTGGAAATATCGTATCCTTGTATTGCTTCTACAATATTCCTGGCAATTTCAGAGCACATGTAAGGATCTTCTGAATATCCTTCCTGGTTCCGGCCCATTCTCGGGTCTCTGTTTGGTTCAATTACCAGCGTGGAAAGCATATGGGCGCCAGTGCCCCTTCCTTCTTTGGCCACTACACTGTAAATATTTTTTACCATTTCCATGTTCCAGGTACTGGCAATGGCCAGGCCTTCGGGGAAAACAGTGCCTCCCGCGCACATAAAGCCGTGTGTCCCTTCCTCGGTGTTCAGCAGTGGGATTCCCAAACGGGTTTCTTCTACGGCTATTTTTTGGAGTTCGTTAAAAAATTCGGCTTGTTTTTGTGTGCCTTCATAAACAATCCTGTCAGCAATGGTAAAAAAGCCACCTATCGGTCCTATTTCATCGTTGTGGTTTCCACGGGCAAGTTTTCTGCACCCTTCCATTTGTTTGGCCCGCTCTTCAGGCGTAAACAGCCTGAAAATGCATTCCATACCTACTTCTACGCCCCACCCAATGCCCTTTTTATATCCGCAGGGCATGTTCATCTGCCCAACTTTTTCTTTCAGCGTCATGCGCGAAAGCAAGTCGTCTACCCTTTGTTCGATTGGTAGATTAGGGTTCTTGTATAAAGCAACATTGTCATCCGTGTGCGCAAAATGATTGTATTCCTGATTATTTACTTTTCCATTATTCCTTTCGGTAGATTCCTGAGCGGGTTTAGGCATTTTGAAAATGAAACTTGACAAAGTTGACCCTATGCCTGTAATACATAGCATCAACAGGAACACCTTCAAGTAATCTATTTTTGTTGATCGCTTATTTATCATTTTTCTAAGATTTTTCTAAGGTTTTTTAAATGTACAATATTAAAAGGAGGTGATGTGCCCGTCAATGTCTGAAAGCGCAAAAGGCATGTCTAAATGAGCAGTCAAATTGCCAATTCACTGCATCGGTCAACCAAATATTGATTAACACTATAAATTACTTTTCTAATAATACGTTTATTTCTTTGGGGGCCTGGTAAGATGTTTTTACTTGGCCATCGTCCATTCGTTGATGGGAAACAGATAATATCCCATATGGAGTTGGAAATGTTCCTCTTACCCATTTCAAATCCCCTAAATTCGGTTTAATCCGGATTGTTTTACAGCCTGGTTCCAACACCTCAATTCCCAACACATATTGTGATAGCCAACTGGTGGGCCCTGATGCCCAACCGTGGCATAAGCTATGTCGGAATCCTTTATAGCAATAATCCCCAAAATCTCCGTGAATGTCGGCTTTTCCTTCAGGAACCAGTTCATCGATCCGTCCGGCATTTTTCATCCAATCAATATTAAAATCTTCCCAGAATGTAGTAGCCCCGAGGTCGAGCATTCCTCCCCAATATTCCCGGATATTATCCAAAGCGCCCTGATAATCACCGTCCAATGCCCGTGCTTTCAGCATATAATACCCATAGAAGGTTGACATATTATGTACCCCGTTCTTCGACAAGAGTTCCGAGTTTGATTTTTCAGGAGATACGAGTCCCGAAAGCGCAAGCAAGGCCGCCGCTTGCTTTGATCCGGCCATGTTTGGTATATGCTTGCGGAGCTTTTCAAGCGACGATTGACAAAGCTCAGTTGTTTCAGTATCACCCAAAAAACGGCACAGATCCAATCCATTTTGAAAAGCCATTACCATCAGCGACTGCAAACCGGCATGAATGGCGGCTTGGTTTACGCTTGATGGCCAATCAAGAAACCGCAAGCCATCGAGCATCTCTTTTCCGTCCGAATCTATTTTAGTTGACAACTGATGTAACAAAGCTGCCAGATACTTTTGTTGCTCCTTAAGATATTTTAAATCACCCTGGTAATAAAACCAGTCATGCTGGATGAGTATCCACCATATTGAGTATGAGCTAATGGTATTCATCCAGTCAGGAAGCGGGGTCTGGTCCCGGATCAAATCAAGACTTTTAGGCACAACTTCATTGAACCCAAATACTGAATTAATTGTCATTACTTCAGGGTGCATATCTCCAATCCAGACTAAACGATCACGCTTGATGCCGTCCCACAAATAGTCCTGCATGTTTAAATGAACGGTATAAGCCCCTGTCATCCATATACTATTTAATCGTTCATCGCTGGAGATGAATGATCCGAGGTAAGGTATGTCCAGGTATGAAAAGGAGGCGCTGATTTCTTTTATCTCAATGCTTTTGTCCGGGTCGATCAAATCGATCCGAACAAAGCGAAATCCCGTGTTCCCAACCTCAATACCTCCCAGCCAGGGCATAGAAATAACAAAATCGCGCATAGCATGGTCGTTCGTCGCATTATTTTGGCCTATATCACTCATTGCCTCGCTTACCGATTCACCAAAACGAATACGCACCCTTCCCATTTGTTTATCATTTCCAATCGATGTAATTATCGAAAGCCCTCCGTGAATCTCTCTGCCAAAGTCAAGTAAAATACCAGGATACGAATCCCCGTGACTAACCAATTTGAGGTATTCCCCTTTGATTAATTCAGGTTGGCCATTACCGGGATTTAAAATGGCATTGGCATTTTTTACTTGATTACCTGACTTATCTGAAGTCCACACAATCCTTTGGGGCGAAAGATATTTCCTCACGATTTTGGTCGATCGGGTCTTAAGGAGCGAATCGTCCTTAAAAAACGCTGGTAACTGCGCATTTACCTCGAAGGCGAGCATTGATAAAAGGATAAAAACTATACATTTATTCATAAGTTTTATTTTTTAAGTTATAAAAAAGCGGGCAATTATTAAATTTGAGTTATGCCCAATCGTTTAAAACTCCACTGTAAAATCAGATTTTGCTATTCATTTTCTAAAGTAATCATTTCCTTTCCAGCTAAAAGAAATGCTCCGGAGGCATATACATGCCATTGATACTCAAAAAAAGGATAAGGAGAACCTGCCACTTGCTGTACGTATCCAAGCCGGCCATTCTGATTAACATTGCGACAAAGAGCAGACCATGCCTTTTCAACATTTACCTGGTATTTTTTCCCTAATAACCCGTTATTGATCCCCCACGCAAGGGCATAGGTAATCAACGCGCTACTGCTGGATTCCCCAATATTTAAATATTCTGGGTCCAACAGGCTCACCCTCCACAGCCCATCATCTCCCTGAAGCCTGATTAATTTTTCAGCCATTTCCCTGTATTGCTGTTCAAATGCCTTTCTATTTCGATAATCCCCGGGCATCAACGATAAAACCCGTGCTAAACCAGCAACGACCCATCCATTTCCTCTTGCCCAAAATATTTTTCTGTTATTTGCAGATCTCTCCTCAAAATACCGGTCGTCCCGATAGTACAGGGAATCGTCTTTTGAATATAAATAGTCAGAAGTTTTCCACCACTGAGCATCCAAATATTCTAAATATTTTATTTCACCGGTCACTTTCCACATGTGGGCAAATGAAGGGGGCGCCATAAAAAGGGCATCACACCATGACCACCACTTAAAACGGTCTCGGTTTTTATCAAAACGAACATCGGTTTTTTCTTGCGAGGCAACTTCCAGGTTATAGTCAACTACCTTTTTTGCATGATCAATCCTGATTGGACTTTTGTCCAATTGATACAGCCACGCCCATGAATCAATAATTAGTAACTGATCGGCATGAAGATATTCATCCATAGTATGCCACCTCTTTGACTGGCCAATATTGATCAGTTCGTCTTTATACTTGTCGTCATGGTTTACTTCATACAAAGCTCTTAACCCGACATAAAAGGTACCATAATGCCAATCGATATTCTTCAGGTCATAGATAGGATTAGCCAATTGCCAATCGGCCACACGTCTCATAATACTGGCAACAGAGCCTTTTTTCAAAGTACTCTTCACCAGTGGAGAAACCAGGTTCATCTTGATCGATGAGTGAAACCTGTCTTTAAAATTATCCGGAAGGTTTTCCGGCTCTTGTTTACCTTTACTGCCTCCGTAATTGGTGTTCTGCATCCACAATACTTGCAATGGATTCCCATCTTTTGCATTCAGGACCGGGCACGGCCTAATGTTATCTTTGGTGGATCCATTGGTGATCTTTGCAATTTCCCAGGATGCTCCTAAGTCTGGGGTCGACCACTTGTCAATTTCAAAAATACTGTCACGTTTTACCGAAAAATAGACGGTGTTTGGAGATTCATGGTCGATACTGATTCCTCCGGAATAATATTTACACGGATGGAATGAACCTTCATCCACAGGGGGCAGAAATCCTTGGGTAATTAATAAATTAGATTTTGCCCATATTTTACCATTCCACCGCGCATAGGAATAAACGTGAGTCGAATCATTGGGGAAATTCATATACGCAATTACCGGGCTTCCATGGTCATCTTGTGCAATATCACAACCTTCTACGGCAATTTCGTTATTTTTTATCGCATCGTAAACGATGTCCAGCTTATCCGGATTGATCGGCAGTTTTTTAACTTGTTGCCCGTGGATTGTAAAGAAATGGCCACCTTGATAATACAAGTAATTCATGAAATTACGCCCTTTATTATTGGGCGATTCGTGGGTAAAAAGAAGATGGACTTTATCCTTGCCATTTGAGTGTAATTTCAGATCGGTTTTCCAGTTTTCGCTTTTTCCCCCATAATCAAAAAACCATTGGAATCCTGACCAGGTCTCCCCATCATCGTCAGAATACGAATAACCCGACTTTCCGATTGTTCCACTGATAAAAACGTAAATTCTTCCATTCTCCTGAGGCAGCATGACCGGGATAATTGAAATATAGTGATCTTTCTTCTGATCGGCGCTATCCATTTTATCCCCCGGTACACGAATTACTTTTAAATCCGACCATTCGCTTATCTCTTCGTGGCTGTTTGCCCTGATCATGGAAATGGCTGTTCCTCCAGGTTGAGAAAAAAAGACGATTAGCCTCCCATGCTTATCAAAAGTTAAAGCAGGCGCATAACGATCATTTATTTGTAAGCTGTCATGTAAAGTTTTCGATTGTATATCTCCGGTTTTATGATCATAACAGGCAACATGTATGTCTCCATAATTATCAATCCATCCGCTATATGTCCGTTGATGGTTACCTTCATAATGAATTGCCCGTGGACTGGAATCCATGTTCCACATGCCGTTGAAAGTAAACGACAGGTAAGATTCAGAATCATTGCCCCCAGGTGTCAAAAATATTTGTTTGGACAAAGGCTGGGAAAAGGCAACCTGAATCATCGACAGGTAAAATACGATTAAATTGATTCGTTTCATGGTTATTGTTTTGTGAGCTTGAATACCGAATATTTTCTACTCTATTTTGATATTGGTTGTGTTTATAAGGTCTATTTTCTGGTTGTTCCAAATGAACGTTCCTTTCAGGTTTTGAGGCAGTTCTATTGAACCTTTCAGGCCATTGTCCCCTGTTCTTTCCAGATGAAAATATATGGCGCCCAGCGGATGGGGCATTTGGCCGTTAATCCATTTTAAACTGCCCAACGCAGGCTCAATAACTACTTCTTTGAAACCAGGTTTCGACGGGCGGATACCGGCGACCAGAGCCAGGAATTCGTAATTGGGACTGGCGCTCCAGGCATGGCAATCGGATCTCGTTGGATCGGGCCGTTCAGCAAACGTGGTCAGTCCTTCTTTCAGCATATCCTTCCATAAATCGAGTGTTTGAAGGTACGTGCCGCCCATGCCGGCTTTTTGCAGGGCCCGGGTAAGGTAGAACCGGAAATACATCGTTGCTTTGATCAAATGATCGTCTTTTTGAATACGTTCCAGCATTTCCTTTTGTTCGCCCGATGGGATGGCATCGGTAAGAGCGCCAAATATCTGGGCATGCATGGAATATTCTGTTTGGTCGGGAGTGTCGGCAATATACCCGTTGTGCTGGTTTTTACACTTTCCCGTAACCGCGTTTACCAGCGAATTGGCAATTGAGCGGTAATATCCGCCGTTCATCTTATAATTGTCGAGAAGCTCGGCAGCATGCCTGGCCGAATAAGCAAGATGAAGGGTTAAAATGGAAGATTGCCCCTCTGCCCCGCCTTTGGGGACGCCTCCCACACCTTTTTCAATATTCCATTCCCATTCGTCGGGCCAATCCACAAAATTCCAATAGGGAACCTTTCCCAGTAAACCTGTTTTTGGATCGATGTGATCAATAAACCAATCCAAGATACTTTTCACGCCGTTCAGTTTGCTTCTTACAAAAACAGAGTCGTCGCGTAACATCCAATAGTCGTGTACCATATCGACCCAAAACAGCGAATAAGGAGGGATAACCTGTGGTACCGCGGCCGGGTACCGGCTCATGGTAAGCCCTTCGCTGAAACGCGAGTCACCGAACATCTGGATGGCTTGCCTGGCTAACCGGTCATCACCTGAAACATAAAGAGAGATTAATGCCTGGATACGGGTATCGCCAACATATTGAAGCTGCTCGTAATAAGGGCAATCGAAATAGGTTTCGTTGGCGCAAAGACGGGCGGTTTGCCAGCCTGTATCCCAAATGCCGTCGAGTGTTTTGTCGTCCGATTCAAATACGGCTTTTTTTTCCAGCGGGTAGGCCGTGAATACGCTTCGGACATCGTTGATTTTTAAGGTCTGGCCGGCTGTTTTTATTTCAACCTGAACGTATCGCCAGGTACGGAACCACAGTGTTTTAAACATTCGGTTGTCGCCGCCGTCGGGCATAAAATAATCGGAATAACCAATCACATGCTTTCCTTCGATCTCGTTCCGGTTCCCTTTTTTATAATTGTTATCGAACATGGCTTCGGCATAGGTAAATTTGATTTCGCTCCCTTTGCCTCCTGATGTGATCATTTCGGGGTAGGCTGTTGTTAAAATGCCCTGGTCGATAAGAAACTGGACTTTCTGGTTGGGTTTTATTTCAAGAGGCTGGGTTCCTTTCAAAAAATTTGCCGGGACATTCAACCCTTCACTTCTGCGTATCGATGAAAACCGCTGGGGTTTCATTTCCATGAAGGGTATTTCGCGTGGCGCCAGGCCCCAGTTAATGCTGGTACCAGCTACCCTGGGTTGCCCTAAGGTTATTTCTGCCGACTGTTCCCATGTTTTATCGTCGAATGACAATTCATTCCAGCCCCAGAGGTATTTTTCGCCGTTGATGCGAACACAGGGCCCCACAACGATGTATTGTTTGTCGGGTGTTTTACCACTTTCGGGAGTGTATGCCCAATCGCGTATAACTTTCCAGCTTTTATTTGTATTGATTATGTTTTCGGCTTCGGAATTGCCCTGGAGGATGAACCCTGTTTGTATTGAAAATTGGGCCGCCGGTTTAAATTGGGCATAATTCCATACTTCGGCAGCAATAACGTTTTTACCGGGTACCAAGTAGGGGGCAATATCAACTGTTTCGAAACGCCAGTGAAGCAGGTCTCCCCTGCTTGGGCCGAGGCATACAAATTGTCCGTTAACGTACAATTTATAACGGTTGTCGGCCGAAACATGAACAATAAACTGCCCGGGCTTTTTATCGAGCATAATTGTTTTCCTGAAATGATAAACCCCATAGGTAACCGGCGATTCGGTGGGATGGTTAATCCAGTAAGCGGCCCAGCGCCCGGTTAATAGTTCAGGGTTAATCCTATTGGTGGTTGCTTTTTGTGAAAAACCCGGTAAGGCCAACAAGAAAGAAAACAAAGCAAAAAGGGTTTTAGTATTCATGGGTGTAGTTTTAGCTTCTATTTTTTCGGAGACAGGACCGATTTCACAAATGGCAATACGTTCTTATCGATCGATTCTTCAGTGTTTTGGACAAGCGCCTTGCCGAGATACCAGTGTTCGGTGTGTTCAACCATGCCTCCTGGGGGTATTTTCACAAACGGGCCTACTGTTTCTATTTCAACAAAACCACCATTCATGTAAAGCTCGTTATTGCAATTATAGTCGGCATATGCTGCATTTTCGTCATACCCGAATGTTTTAACAAACAGGTCTCCATGGAGGCAATATGCAGCCCAGCCTTGCTTGTTCAGTATCCCTATTTTTTGTTCCGATTTGATAGCAGGGTCGAAATTCATCCGTATGTATTTTTCGCCCCATACCCACCGTGGATCGCTCATTTGGGTGTAGTACCACAGAACAAGGGGCCTGGATGGCAAAAGGTAGTGTTCGGGATCGATATATGGTTCCTGCGGCAGGATTGCGGCGCCTCCACCGGCAAGCGCTGTAATTGGCCAGGGTGACAGTTCAATATCCCAGATATTTTTATTGGTGATGCGATGCAATACTTTAACCTGGTTATAGGAAGGGTCTAATGTAATTTCCATTTCTTTAACCACGCCGGTTAAAGGGTCTTTTGCCTGCGAAAGGGTTAATGTTTCCCCGTTCCATAAATGTTCAACCTTCCCATTGTCGGGGGCATACGATCGCGGCATTACTTCAGGGGCAAGCCATAGCCTGTGCCCCCCGTATATGCGCCATTGGTCCCCCCCGGTTTTCCCTTTATCTCCGGGCGAGACATGAAACAGGTTCTGCCCGCCTTTATACCCGAAACTAATAACACGGGGGCCGACATCGGTTGTAACGATTAGTTCCACATTGCCATTGCTCACTTTTAAACAATTTGCCCAACCTTCAAAATTTATTTTCTCAAACATGATTTACAATTTATTAAGGTCGCTTAAAAACAATGCTGAAATTGAGTAAGTACCTCGCAACCCGTTTCGGTAACAAGCACCATATGCTCAAGCCGGATTCCAAAACCCTTTTCATAAATTGCTGGTTCAAGCGCGATAACCATATTAGGCTCCACTACCGTATTGTTATACCGGACAATCCTTGGTTCTTCATGGTACAATGTCCCAACGCCATGGCCACCATGATGTGGAAAATTACCCGCATGTTTTCGCATGAGGTCGTCAATTTCCGAAGCTTTAATACCTGGGCGTACAGCGCTTATCGCATGATTAAGCGCTTGTTTCACCGATTCAAACGTTTTCATTTGCCCCGAAGTAGGCTTACCGATCACTTTAGTATTGCACGAATCGCCCCAATATCCGTTAAAACAAGGAGTTAGGTCACTAAGGATTAAGTCGCCTTCCTGTATCGTTTTATTTGTTGGGATCCCTCCGCCTGAAGCGGTACGGGCGCCACTTACCAGGTCGACCATTATCGGGATCCTTGTGCCAACCGATGCCTCAATTTCTAAACGTACCAGGCTAAAAAGCTCAAGTTCGGTCATCCCTGCCTGGGCATATTTTATAACTGCCGATTGCCCAATGTCGCTTAATGCTGTTGCTTTCCGGATATTTTTTATTTCATCAGCGTCCTTAACGGCTTTTATGCGAGAAACCTCTCCGGTAATGTTGACGAATTCCATTTCGGAATATTTTGCCTTCAGCGAATTGGCTATAACGTAAGGAAATGTATTTTGCTCTATTCCAATCCGGGCTTTTGACATCCCAATTTGTTTCAGCATTTCATGCAACTGAATCAAAAAATGATTGGTAAAATCCAGCGGCTCTTCATACACATAGCTGGCGTATTTTCTCACCGAAACCTCTATTCCAGGCACAGGCGCCGTTAATGATTCATTATCAGCAATGACTATGCCCATAAATTGATCAGGGACGACGACCAATGCAGCAGGCAGTAGCTGAAATGGAGAAGGCCCCGTCTCAAAATTGTAATAATATCCGCTAAAGCACTTTAACGACGAAGCCGAGGTGAAAATAAAAACATCAATATTTTCACGTTCGCCAACACTTTTTAATCTTTCTATTCTTTGAACCATTGGAAATAATATTACAAACTGTCATTTGAAAAAAAATTCCGGGGATTATCGACGAGGAAGGTATTCACCTCTTTCATACTGAAGCCGGCCTTTAACAACATAGGCACAACATCTGTCATCATGTAGGCAAAGGTTCGGTTTGATGCATTAGGGTCAAAATTAGGTTCGCCCCCACCTTCAAATATCTTCCTCCCTTTCTCCCAATGCCAATTGCTATCAACAGAAACAATAATTCTATTCGCATAACCGGCATCACAAAGTGACCGAAGAAAAGCAACAAGTTCATCCCAGGGAGTATAATAATTCTGCCCAAATGTGTCAACCTCCAGGTAACCACCTGCTTTCACGATATCAAGCAATTCTCCGGGCTTCCCTTTGCGGCCAACATCAACATGTGATAAAAGAATCTGACGGGGATTTGCCCCAGTTTTCACCAGTAAATCAAATTGTTCAGGTGCGTTACCGGTGTGCGTTGCAATAGGCGTACCCGTTGCTTTGTTTACACGGGCTGCGGAACGGAAGGCTTTTTTCTCCCAATCGGTCAGGGTCCTTCCATCCTCGGCAACCTTTATGATCCCTGCTTTTAATTTAGTACCATCAATACCTACTTTTACATCTTTTAAGAGCAGTTCTTCCATTTGCCTTTCGTCGTCCATATCTGCCATCCATTGCGGACTTTTCGATTGCCTATAGAAACCAGTAGATGCAATAATATTAACAGGCGTCCTATTTGCAATCTGCTCGTAAAGCTCCATGGGCCTGAAAGGGGTAAGGTCTACAACAGTATCAATTCCTACCCTTGCTGCATCGTTCAGAACTGAAACGGCAAAGTCAATGGTCTCTGGTAGTAAATCTTCACGGATAGGCTCGTAACCAACATTTTCCGCCATTGTTCCGGCAAACCAAAGAATGTGCTCGTGCATCAGAGTTGTTCCCAACTTATCAGAGGCAACTTCTCCTTTTAAAGTCGGGACCATTTTGTATTTCTTCCTTGCTGAACTTGCACCCAAACTATTTGTGGCCGGAAAGGTTGCCAATGCTACCGAAGCAAAAGACAAAGCGCCTTTTGTGAGAAAAGAACGCCGGTTACTTAAATTTTTAAACGATCCCATAGGTCTGGTTTCAGATGATTACTACAAAATACTTACTCCATATTTGCGAATCACTTCCGGATTAAGCTCAATGCCTAATCCCGGAGCTGTTGGAACATCAACAAAACCATCTTTTTGAACAAATGGTTTTGCCAAAAGCTCTTTCCGGATGCCCGATTCGGTAACCGAGAATTCAAGAAATGGCGCATGCTGTACCGACGCGATCAGATGAATGGACGCTGCGACAAGAACCCCTGTTTTAAACGCGTGGGGAATGCAAAGAATGTTGGCGTCAGCCGCGATGGTTGCTATTTTTTTTGCTTCTGTCAACCCGCCACAGCGCGACATATCGGGCTGGACCACATCGATACCAGTTTCTTCTATCAAGCGTTTAAATGCCAACCGTCCGCTTTCTTCTTCCCCGGTAGCAATGCGAACCGGTGATTGTTCGGTCAATCTACGGAACCCGTTCAGGTCTTCGGCCGGAAGCGCTTCTTCCAACCAGTAAATATTGGATTGCTCCATGGCTTTGGCAGCATAAATAGCTTCGCGCAACCGGTAGCGTTTTCCTATGTCGATCATGATTTCCATATCGTCGCCCGCAGCTTTACGAGCGGTTTTTACCAGTTCCACATCGTACCTGACATCGTAACCCAATGGCCCCCAACCTAATTTTATGGCCGTAAAACCTTCGGCCCGGTGTTTCTCGACCAAGGCTTTAACCCCATCGTGTTTATCGGGCATTAATGCGCTGGCATACGGACGGACTTTGGTACAATAGCTCCCGCCCAGCAGTTTATGAACCGGCTTCCCGGTTGCTTTTCCCATAATGTCCCAAATAGCCATATCGATGCCGCTCATCACGTGCATCACGGGGCCGCTGCGTCCGTAGTAATAAGTTTTGGCCCACATGTCGTTCCATATTTGCTCGTAGTCAAACGGATCGGCCCCAACAACAACTTCCCTTAATCCATAGCATGTTCCATGTGACATGTACGCATCAACAATCGCTTTTCCAACAATTGGGGCAGTGTCAACTTCACCGTAACCAATTATTCCCTCGTCGGTTTCCACCACAATGAGTAAATCGTCCTGGGTGCCATCGGCTGCCGACGAAATCTCCGGCAGTTTAAGCATGATGGCTTTTACATTAGTAATTTTCATCTTTCTTAGTTGTATTAATTTTTATTCGTGTTTCTTTGAAAATAATTTTTTAAAAAATAACAACAGGTCATTTTCGTAAACGGTTACCATCAAGGTACTGACAAAAATTATGCTTCCTCCAACGACCATTAACAGGGATATTTTTTCGTTAAGCAAAACAATTCCCATTAATCCGATAAAAAAGGGAAACAGGTAGCTGCCTAAAATTGCCTGAGTTACATCCATCCGTTTTAGAACATAGAAGAACAGCAAGGCAGGTATCCCGTATACAAAGACACTTAGTTCGAGTATTCCATATACGGCAATATTTCCCAATTGAATAAACTCTTTGAAATGAAACGGTTCGACCCATATTAATAATGGGATACTGGCAATACTTCCGATAATGGAACTATAAACCAGAATTTCCAGTTCTGTAAATTTTTTGTCCACCAGCAATTTGCAATAGGTATTATAGAAAGCACAACAGAGGCAGGCGAATAAAAAAATCATATTTCCCAGAAAATATTGCCCATGAAAAAGATCTGCTCCTTTAATATCAGAAACAGAGGTCATTAACACGCCCAATAGAGCCAGAATAAAACTTGCAATACGAACAAAATTTAATTTTTCGTTGAGCATAAAGGAGGCCATAATTGCTACCAGTACCGGAATTGTTAAGGTGATGATACCGGCATTAGCGGCAATAGTTTTCTGCGATCCCAGTGTATAGGCATATTGCATAATAAAAATGCCCACCGTTCCTGATAAAATAAAATATTTGATATCGTTCCATTTCCACCGGAATTTTACACCCCGCTTTTTATTTTCCATCCAAAGGATTGGAAGGAAAATGAGTGTACTTAAAACCAGGGGCACAAATGCAACTGTAATCGGGCCTAATCGGTCGCCAATAAGCCGTATAACCGGAACCTGGGTTCCCCACAGAAAGTTGATGATAACCAATAAACCCCAATCCAGTGTTTTTTGTGATTTTATCATATCTTGTTTTTAATAAATAACATAGTAAACAACTATAAAACACCTATTGGGGAGGTAATCCTGAGCCAAAACCTCCGTCAACAACAACAGAGGAACCTGTAATAAACGATGCATCATCGGAACTTAAAAATACCGCAACACGAGCAACTTCCTCCGATTTACCAATACGCCACAGGGCGTGTAGTTTCCCTGCCTCAAGGCGGGCTTTTTCAGGATCGGGCTGAACCTGAAAATATCCTTCAGCCAATCCTGCATCGATATAACCCGGACAAATGGCATTGACCCTGACCCCTTCGTGCCCGTGGTCGATGGCCATTGCTTTTGTCAGGCCAACAATAGCTGCTTTTGTAGCGCAATAGCCGGCACACATGGGCTCAACGAAAAAACTGTTCACCGATGACATGTTGACAATGCTCCCTTTGGTTTCGCGCAAATAAGGAAGAAAATATTTTGAGGTAAGGAATACGCCCCCGACGTTTATTGACATTTGGAGACTCCACTCTTCGAAAGTAGTGTCCTCAACTGTTTTGTTAATCTGAATGGCAGCATTGTTCACCAATGCATCAATTTTCGAATATGTTTTTAATGTAAAGTCAACTAACTGCTTAACCGATTCAGGGTTCGAAACATCTGTTTTAAAAGCAATTGCCGTTCTTTTAATTTCTTCTATTTGTTTTACGGTTTCTTCAGCGCCCTGTATGTTCAGGTCGGCGACTACAACTTTTGCCCCTGCTTTGGCAAACTCCAGAGCGCAGGCACGGCCAATACCTGATCCGGAGCCTGTTACAACTACTACACGATTTTCTAGTTTCATTGGATTATCCTTTTACAATGCTTTATATTTTTCATAGACTTCTCGAAGCGATTTCCCGCTCAACAGTTCTTTTCGCGACAAATTTTCGTTGTGAACCTTTTCATTTGCCTTTACAAATACGTCACGTTCAGCCTCTTTCGGGACAACTACAATGCCGTCGAAATCAGCGTAAACGATATCGCCGGAATTAACGAGCACTTCGCCACAACGAACCGGAACATCATAGGCCATTACGATGGCGCGCCCCTTTGAGTCCAGGGGCCGGATACCAGTATAGTACACAGGAAACCCCATTTTCATAATTTTAATGCAATCACGTATTTGGCTATCGCAAACACAACCGGTAACGCCATTTCGTTTGGCAATAGTACTCATCAATTCGCCCCAGGGAGCATTGGTGCCGCCATAATCGGTAGAATGAACTGCAACATCGCCGGCTTTCAATGAATCCATTGCTTCTATTTCAAGCCCATATGGGTTTTCTTCTACTACATGATCGGTTTCCATCCAGCGAAAAGTACGGGCACGGCCAATAAAACCACAATTCTCCGGATCAGGGAGAAGAGGGCGCAGCCTCTGGTGCATAGCCTGGTTTCTGTAACCAAGCTCATCAAGAATATCGCATACTGCGGCCACGTATAGATTCTTCCTGATAAAATCGAACAAATCGGAATCTTTTTGTAATGTTGACATAAACTTATTTTATTATTTTATCTAATTTTTGAGCGTTTCGAACAAATTTCAACCAGATTATTTGATAAAAACCCGGTCGTCACAATTCAAGACTAATTATAATTTACGGACACCGTATAGACTTTGCCCGGATTGACCGTAACCATGGCATATTCGGACCCTTTGATCATTCTTTTTTCAAATTTCGGGCTAAATCCGTCAATGGTTATGCTCTTTATTTTTAAACCGCCATGAATTAACGGAAGCATAAACGTTAATCCATGCGAATTCTTTAAGCCTGATGAAAGCTTAAAGTTCAACTGATTCTTTGTCCAGTTGAAGTCTGTGAAGCTGGCCTCATCTTTCATCTTGAGAAAATCGAGTAACTCTAATGCCGTCCAAACAGGAATGTTATTGTCTTTGGCATAGGCTAGCATCTTCATTAAAGGCTCTTTGGAAAAATAATATTCATTGTTGTGCGATTTAATGCTGACAATGGAATAAACTTCGTTATTCAGGCTCCTGTCAACCAAACCTTTAAAGCAGTTAAAAAAGCCTTCAGGGTCTTTTCTCTCCATATACTGCTGATCGTACACTGAATTAAAGCGCTGGTAAACATTCACGATTTTCCCTTCAGGATCACCGTATTTCATCACCAATCCACTTCCGTTATAATTTCCCTGATTTATTCCCGGGGAACCAAGGAAATGCCTGCCCTGGTTAGAATTCATATCATAATGGGCATAGTTCGCATCCATTTCGATACCATGCTTTTCTTCAAGTTTTGCCTGGGCTGCAAAATCCGGTGTTCCGTCGGCCTCACGTCCAACCCAAACAAACCAGTGGTTGACATTCGTCCGTATGGGCAATCCGAATTTTGTGGCAATCTGGGTTTTAATGTCGCCAAGAATGCTGTCCATGCGGTTCCATGTCGGGTTTGCAGCCTCTTCCGTATCATTGGGGTGTGCTGCAATTTCGTACCCTTTAGCTGTCCATTTATCCACCCATTCTTTCGAAACCTTGTCCACATCTTTAATGTAAATGGTCATTTTGGCGCCCATCGAATCGACATCCCTGAACTGAGGTTCGAAATCGCTTTCATTGTTATCCTCCCCGTCATTGTCCAGTACCGCAAGGCATTTTAACGAATCGGGTAAATACCAGAAGCGTGGTAATGGCTTAGCGCCTGAACTTAAATATTCGATACAATGAGCAAAAAGGTTCATATGCTCATCGGCCTGGTTGATCGTATTTTTACTCGTATCAACCCAGCCATCGGTAAATAGATCCATTCCTCTTAAACCTGGGATTCCATCTTTTTCGACACCGGCAAATAACGGATTACCCTGGCGGGTGTACACAATACTTTTAGGGAGGTTATAAGTGAACGCAATTGCGTGTCCACGACCATAACGATTGATAACAACTGCAGGCCATTTTCTGGGGGGATACGATTTATCAAACAAGTCGGCAATCTTTTGCGCCCCGGCAAGTTTATAATTATCAGCTATTCCATGAAATTGCAATGTTTCGGTTAAAATTCCCTTCCCAATATCGGATTTATCATCAACCGAAATGTATCCTTCGCTTGTCGTACTTTTTTGATCAGCCAATCCGAATAAGTCGCATACTTTATTATCAGGACGAAAGGCTATCAGATTACCTCCATTTTTAACATATCCGATAAGCGTTTCCAATTGGTATTTCGACAATTTAGCCTCAGCCAAAATCACGATATCAAATCCCGATATATAGTCTAATGTAACTTTGGAATCCGAGAGTTTTTCCATAACGAATTCGTTAAAACCATCGGCCTTTAATATTTCTCCGGCATATTCCCCAAAATCTTGATCGGAAGTTAAAACTAGAATCGGAAAATCTTGATGTATCCCTGCATAAGTTATTCCTGAAAAGCAAATAGAAATTGCTATCAAAACAGAAATTATTACCTTCATTTTCATAATATACATAAATCAAATAATTGAAATGTTGTTAAGTTTTTTCTCTTCCTCCGAAAATTAAGAAAAGGCAATTTCAGTACCTCCAATATTAGGTTGCAAGTATTTTCCATTCGATTTAAACAAACCCTGAGTGCGCATTTTAAAATCTAGTTGTTTTGCGATCTTGCTTCTTCCGCTATTTTCAAATAAATGCTTTTCGCTTTCTTATATCTGCCCTGAACAATATTTAAATCGTGTGTGAAATATTTATTCCAATCGTTTCCCGGCGAAGTCTTTTCAATCAGGTTATCAATCCATTTCACAAAATATTGTGCATCTTCGGAACTGGCTCTTACTGGCTTATTATTAACTGTTACATATACCGGTGCGGTGTGGGTTTGATGGCCATTCTCATCAATACGACGGGCACACAACCAACCACTCTGAGCGAAAACCTGATTTACTTTTAATATAACAGGGGTTTCAGGTTGGGCAGTTCCTTCCTGTTTGGCAACCACTTTCCCATTGAAAACCAATTCCAGCGTTCCAGTTAAAGGTTTTACTGATGTCCATTTTACTTCTACCGAAACTGTTCCTTTATTTTTCATTTTTATTTCATCACCTGGTTGGTACTTTCCGTTTACCTTCATGTCAATGAATTCGAGATGACCATTTCGGGAAACTACAGTTCTACCATCTCTGATTGCTTCTATCCATTTGCGATAAGTTAAGGCTCCATCTACCCGTGAATAAGTTAAAAGTGTGCCAAATGGTTCGGATAAATTACATGGGTAATCGGTTCCGGCACAAAGTCCTAACCGTATACCGCAATTAAGTAATTTATAATAAGCATTAATAGTAGCATCAGCGCTATAATTACCATTATTGTGAGATTGCGTACCATACACATCCTCTGAAAAGAAATCGAGCATTCCTAATGCTGCTTCAACCGGATACTCAATTGGAATGCAGCAATTTAAATAATTCTGAATTTGATCATTCAAATATTCAGTATGGCAAAAACCAACAATTCCATTATGCTTTCTGCCATATTCCAGAATTTTGTATGGCGATTCGTCCCATATTTGGTGGGCTTCGGTTAATCCAAGCAAAACTACGTGACCACCAAGTGCCTTATATTCAAAAGTAGTGCCTGCCGGATCCCAGTGCCATTCGGCATCGTAATGTATTATCCTTCCAGAACATGACAGAGGCGAATCCTTTCCGTTAACTTTTGGCAAGTCGATTTCACTTGGTTTAACTTCAGCATCACCCATATCCGCCAATACCGAAATTACTGCAAGATCATTAACCTCCATCATTTCTTTAAGCTTATTCTCAGGAAGTATTTCGCTGACAGCACCACCGCAATCACGATGAACATGCATATCGCCAGCATACCAGTTCGATGGTTCTGGATGAGCTCCAGATGAACCAATCTCCTCGCAATCACCAAAACCAGTTAAGGTAAAAACACAATTGGGAGGAAGACTTGTCTTTATTCTATCATCATTCAGAATTATATCCGCACTTTTATAGAAATTCATATCAGGTGTCGTATAGGTCAGTTTTAATCTGTCGATTGCCGGCAGATTCGTTATTATTCCATTAATGGTAATATTCCTTTTACCAGAATTGCGACCAACAATTACCAATTGACCGTTTGGATTGAGAAAGGAACGGACAACCACGCTGCTATCGCTGACCATCGAGCTAATCCGTGTAGCACCGGGTTTTATGAATTTGTAGACTTGGGCGAATTCATAGAACTGTTTTCTTGGCATCCAACTTTTTGTTGAGGGAATATATTCGATCATTGGTTTGCCATCATCAGGTTGCCAAAAAACCCAGTCATTAGGCGGCGTACTACCCGAACCATTTCGCCTGGCGTGCTGGTAAACACAGTCAAACCCGTCCCAAAAGATATAAGCGTGTGCATTGTCGCCGAGTTGACCCAACATGTTTCCAATGCCAGCCATTTCGGTTACCCAGAATGATTTGTTTGGATTTACGGGGTTGCCGACAATTTTATTATAATTTCCGGCATTGTTCCCGTAGTCGTGAACACCCCAATGATCCAGCTTACTCATGATATAGGGATCTTTTACCATTTCGCCCAGACATAATGCAAATAAATGATCGCCTGCAGCGTCCGGGGATACGAAACGGATGTCGCTCATGCCTATTGCGTCAAGCTTTTTACCGAGTTTCTTAATTATTCGGGCAAACTGTACCGCGTCCGGAATATTCGGGCCTTCAACAAATCCATCCGGATGATCAATGCTTTTTCCTGAAGATACCTGCTCTGTTTCGTTCATAGGCGAAACCAGCGAAAACTTAATTTTAGCCGTGTGCCGTGCGTAATATAGTAACGCGGCAATAGACTCAACGAATTCATCTTCCATCACCGGATTTATTGAATAATCAGTTCCACCCATCCAGCTTTTTTGTTTATCTGGCACTGCAAGAGGCTCTGCTGCAGGCGGGACACCCATCAAACTGATAATTAAACCGTTTGTGATACCCTTCTGATTAAGATAACGCAAAGTTTTCCATACGCCTTGAAATCTTTCATTCGAGAATACTTTGTTGTAATAGGCCCAGTTAAAATTGTTTGGATTGTTATCATCGTTGACTACTTCCCAGTCCATCTCTTCGATTACGGCCCGAAAAATGGTCGCACCGAGTGAATCGACGAGCATGTCAATTGCAGACTGCACCAGTTTTGTATCGCCATATTCGCCGTTATACCACCATGCGGTGTTGATGTTCACGCCAAAACCATCCATTTTTTGAAACTGTTTTGAGCCATCGATTTGAAGCAAAACAACAGATTTTTGGCCAACAACCGTTAAAGGAACAAGGCATAAGAACAGTACGGCTATTCTTAGGGCCAGACGATTCGATTTTTCTTTTTGCATAATAGTTGAATTAAACGCAGTTAGCCGAAGTTATTTTATCCTGATATCAGATTATTTTGAGACTAAAACCTTCCCGGCGTCTTTTTGCCAGATTGTTAATGCGTAGTCTCCCTGCCCGAGGTCCTTCAGCTTAAAAGAACCGGGTTTTAATTCCTGACTGGCAGATATCGCGCTACCGTTTACAGTTATCTGCGAGGGTTTAAAGGCCAATCTCAGGTATACAATTTCATTCCGATCTAAGGCGAAATATTTTACCTGGTTTTCAGTATACTGAATATCTTTCAGTATGCCTTCTGAGTAAAGGATATGATTTTCGTGAGGAGGCGCCCACTCAGGAATACCGGCAAATACCTGATAAAACATTCGGGGGCATTCGCCATAACAATCAGACCACCAGGTCGAAATATTCTTGCTAACAGGACTTTCAAAAGCCATACCTACCGAGTCATTACAATAGGTGACCCAGCTTAATGAGCGGTAAGCTTTTTCCTTGAATGATTCGTCTCCTGAGACCGCGTACCATCGGGCACAGACCGCAGCGTACCTCGCCGTTTGATAATCCATTTTAAACATAAAGGAATCTTGTTCGCCTACAATATTGGCTCCCCACATCGTTGAAGGTTCTCCGGGCTCCGATCTGAAAATGAAGTTATCTTCTGCCCATTTAATCAGTTTAGGGATGTCTGATTTCCATTCGGGGTCGAATTCAGGAAAGTCGAACATACACAACGTGGTATTATTGGCACTCAGGTTGCTTTTATAGGTATTGCTTTTTATGTCCGAATCCGAATGCCCATCGGTCCAATACCCTGTCTTCATTGGGTATTCGAGGATAAAGTTTTTTACCTTGTCGCGGACATCCCTGTATTTATCTACATTACCAATACCAGCTTTTACTAAATTATCAAATAACAGGTAACACCCCGTCCAGTTTGCGCCATATTCTGCTATAGCCTCTCCGGTAGTCATCAATACACGGTAGGGCCATACCGATTTTTCAGCGTTTCCTTCTTTTGCATGGGCGGCCAAAACATCGGCAACGTTTATAGCAGCTGTTAAATATTTTTTATCGCCTGAATAAAGGTACATCCTGTAATAAGTCAATCCCATTTCGCCTGCATGGTCAACCTGTATTTCGTGTAGCTGGAAGCGTTTTGCACTTGTAAATCCCTGAAAGATTGTGTCCCCGGCATTGGTGGTAGTATATGGGAAATTTGACCAGGCAAAAGAAGCGGGACTTGTACCGTGACTAAGGTAATAGTCGGCCATATTCTTGATAATCACCATCACACTGGTATCGCCCGTATAAGCGTAATAAAGACGGGCATTTTCGAACCAGTTGGGTATTTTTTCCGCCACGTCGTTCATCCATGTATCATAATCCTGCACCTTATTGTTTTTGAAGCCGCAATAAAAATAATATTGCGGGTAATTCGACCGCGGAGTAGGTCCTGGACTGTTAGGTACTTTGGTCTTTATGTAATCCCAGCGCAGGTGAAGAAAATGGTCGAAAGCTTTTTCGCGTGGTGTGAACCAGGGAACTATTTTGTTCTCTTTGTCTAATGCCACTTTGTGAGTACAGAAATATTCAATGTCCTTTACTTTGTTTTGGCAACCAGGCAAGGAGATTCCAAATAGTATCGATGCAAATAAAATTTGTTTTTGAATCATTTCCGATTTACTTATTAAATTAATACTCTTTTAAAAACTAAAAATATTCGTGAAGGAGAGACAACTTCTCCCTCACAACATTCTACTCTATAATCTGTTATTCCAACATTAGCTGTGCTTGCCGTCCACGACAGGTCTATTGTTTATCCGTAACGGCAGCAGCAGTTAGTTTGTGAGGTTGCCCGGTGGGGCTTTATCAGAGGAAGGGGTTGAAACACTACTGGCTTCGTAAGCCCCGATGTCCCATGCAATACCCTCAGCGCGGATGACACCGTCTTTGTCGGTTGTGAAGTAGGCGCCCAAGTCAATGCCTTTATCACGGGCAACAGTGTCACCTGAGGTCAAATGAAAATCATTGGTCAATTCATTCGGAACATAGCTCATAAATTTTGGAGCGCTCGTAATAGCCGAAGGCTCATTGCTATCCTTCCACTGTGGAATTGTATAACTCTGTCCCCTGAAGAATATGTAAGGCAATCCGCTAGTCCCGTAATAAATGTTATTGCTGAATGTCCAAGACGCTTCCGTCCAGCCGGTACTCTCCTCGATGTGTACCACCGGAAATGAAGCGCTGGTCCCCATGTTATAAAATATATTGTTTTTGATTTCATTGCCCGATCCGGTTGGATTTGCAGCATAACCCATGATACGAATTGGTAAATACTTATCACTGTTATCGACGAAGGTATTGTTTAGTATTTTTAGATTATCTATTGATAGTATTTTCCCGGGACCTGCATAAAGACGGATATATTCAGGATAACCGTCAATTTGATCCACAATCCTAAAGATGTTATTGTATATCCATACATTGTTATAAGCATGGTCAAACCATACGCCTAGCTGGATCGCAGCATCAGCAACATTACGAAATTCATTGTTATATACTTTTAAAAAATTAGATCCTCCCGCCTGTAAAAAGTCAGGGTGTTCAGGTGTGAGCAGGCTGGTAGTGGCCTTTTCTGCTGTGATAATATTGTTATAAACCGAGAGGCCCGAACTGGTTTGAATGCCATCAGGGCCATAACCGTTTCCCTGGCCGGATAAGATAGAAATATAATTATCGTGGATTTTATTTTGATCAAACTGCGGGGCGCCGCCTGATAACCGGATTGCCGCCCATTCATGGGTGCCGCCGTTGACATTGGAGAGCGAACAATGATGAATTTCATTTAGAACGCCATTGATGTTTATGCCCATCCCTACCTTATCAAAATCAATATTGTTTATCATATGCCCGTTTGTTCCATTTGTTATGCCTATATCGGCGCCGGTAAATAGGATGTGGTTTTGGTTATCATAATTACCATCTACTGTAATATCAGATTTTTGGTTCAAATCAATGCCTGCTCCACTAAAAGTAACTACACCATTATGGTCCTTATTCTGGCCCGCTTTTATTACTATTGGAGAAGAAGAGGATCCAGATGTTCCAACCTTCAAAGTCTCCGAATATGTTTTTGAGGGGCTTCCCCCGCTAATAAATAGGGTATCCCCGGCCTTAACGCCGCTTACACCCCAAACTACACTTCCGAAGCCTGTCCATGCATTCTGCCACGAGGTTCCGTCATTGGTGCCGACAGCATCTCCATCAACGTACCAGTTGGATGCTGAAACTGGTGGTAGCACAACTGCAAAAAAAGCGATCAGGATTAAAAATACATGGCCATAGAGATTTGTAATTTTTGTCATGTCTCTCTAGTTTAAAAGTTTAAAATCTAAAGGACGAATTGGAATGACCTTTTTGTCGGACAAGAGAAACCAGGACCCGATAACTGCCAAACCAATACCTGCAAATTCAACCATTGAAAGCTTTTCTTTCAAAAGCGATAATGCCAAACCAATGGTGAACAATTGTTGAAGCGTAGCAACAACAGGACTTACCTGAGACGCCTTTCCTCCGGCCCGATAGGCAGCATAAACGAATAAAACGCCTAACCCGTCGACCAATCCTGCCAATGATCCAACCCAAAAAGTTTGCGTTGAAAACTTAAATTCAACCAATCCCGATAGGATAAAACCAACCGATATTAAAACCGATGAAGCGATGAAGCTTAAGTAAGACCATTCAGTTGGAATAAAATTGGCCGTTAATTTTTGTGTAGCGCTAAATAATCCAAACAGAAAAAGAGCTAAGAAGGCAAACAATACCCAAATTTCCGGTTTCATATGCTGAAAAAACAAGCCGGGGCCGGTGAACAGTTGAGATTGACCCGACAGTATTATGATTGCAGGTACCACAATCAATATTCCAATGCCATTTATAAGACGGATCTTTTCCTTAAAAATCAGGAGTGCGATCAGGATAGTGACCAACGAATAAAGATTTGTAAATGGAATAACTACTGATGCTTGTCCTCCCATTTTAAAAGATTGATAAACAGATATGTTTCCAATTACCGCCAATAGGCCAGTACTGGTTCCCCAAACAATTCCCTTCAGGTTTACATCTTTCTTTTTACATCTGTAAATCACGAATGGTAAAGAGAACAACATGCCTGCAGTAAATAAAATTTGATAGGTATAGGGGTTCACTTCACCTGAAACATACTTGGTCAATGTTCCCCACACAGACCAGCTAAGCGCTGCAAGAGTTGTATAAACAAGCCATATTCTTTCTCTCAAAACATTCATTCTTTTGAATTTTAACCTTTACCAAGTTGTAGCGCGACGAACAGCGATCATCTTAAACTCCCGGTGTATTTTTATTTGAAAACAAAATAGGCGTATACAATTCAGGCTTATGGTTGTCGTTATCTCCAATTTTGTCCCAAGACATGGCGTTTTGTATTACACCGTTTCCGTTCAGATGTTTACCAAAACGGCCGAAGAATATTTTCCATATATCATCCTGCTGAGGTGGCAAATTACGATCTTTAGCCAAGTGTTTCATCCCACTCCACGGGAATGCGATTTCTACGGTCCAACCTTTGTCAATATCCGTGTTATCGTTAATCGTTCCCTGGACTTGAACAGCTGAGCGAAGTCCTGCTATATCCCAGTCGGTATAGGCCCATCTCAGCCCCCTTGGGTGATTTCCCCGCCAGAATGTCGGAGCATCACGGTCGTGGTTACCACCAAAAGTGAAAGCATCTCTTGAATGGACGTCGAATTCTTTGGCATCAAACTTTTTAAAAGCGTCTTGCCAGATAAAAAACACCTCATAAACTGTGTTAAGTGCATTAATCTCAAATTCGTAGTAGCAATCGCCGCCATCAATGAACACCTCAACATCGTTTTCCTGAAAAATAATATCATCGCGCTGAGTCAATTTTGCTTCGACAAATGGTTCTTCAACCCAGAAGGCGATATAGAGAGCTTCATCGTCCCAGAGTACTGCTGCGCGCGTATCGAAATAACCCGGATAACCGTTAATCATATCGACAAAGCGAGGCGATTTACGTGCTTTTTGCCAGACCGGTTTGGTTAAATCGCCGTCAATAGTGATTGGCGAAGGGGCTCGATAACAGGTGTAAGGCGATTCACTGTAAGAAGACTTTCCGTTTTTCATGTACAATAATTTTAGATGTATATATAGACTTTACTAACTATCAAGTACCTATTTAATTACTTTTCAGGCTCATATATCCAGATAAATGAATGTCTAAGGTTTTCAGCAATCAGAATCCGACCTTTCCTGTCAGCACAGATTATACTGCATTGTGCGGTATTATCAGGCCAGCCAAGGCAATCTATGGATCCGGTTACAGGGTCGTAACAAAGTATCCAAGAATTGTCTTCATCCCTCCCGCCCAGCAGGTAAAGTTTTCCGTCGCCACCATAAGCAAGCGATTTAAGGTTCCAATACTGAAAGGCTTTTCCTTTGTTTATTACTGTGGAAGTTGAAGGATGGAATTTGAAAAGGAACCCGTCGTTGATTGTACCGCACCAGAAACCCCCGTCGCGTGCCCGTATAGCCGAAGCTATGCCGTTTTCATAGAGCGGGTCGGAATCCATTCCTTGTTGTGTGGGAATTTTAGCGCCTGTAAAAACCGGCTTTTCGTCACCGTAATTAAGCCTGTATATAAGTCCCCCGGAATGAACTGAATAGGAGGATATACCTCCTTTCATAAGTTCCTGTTTTGTCATTCCTACTTCTTTATGGTAATACGCTGAAAAATACAGGGTACCGGCATCGTCAAGCATAAGAATCTTGGGAATTCCTCTCCACGAAACCCTGCCAAGGTCTTTAACCCGCCATGGTTTCATAACTTCTCCAATGTCTTTTGTTGTCCTTGTATTCATATCGTAAGAGAATAAATGGCCGGAAGGATAGGTTACACCATAGATTTTTTCGCGTACCGAATCGACAACAATACAGTTTATTCCCTGCCCCGCGGCTATTATGCCGAAGTCTTCGCTTTTTTTTGTTACCGGGTCGAATGAAAAGAGATGTCCTCCTTCATAGGATTTGGTAGAGTCGTCCAGTACATCGTTATAGGTTGATGTACATCCGAAAAGGACATTTCCTCGGCCAACACAAAGATCATTGACCGATGTTTGCCCGCGAAACTTTGATGTTACATTCAGCACATGTTCCACCTTTTCGCCGTCGGTCCTGAAAAGATGACAGTTCTGGGCTCCCCAGGTGGCTTTTGTGCTTCCATAAACCCAGCCGTCATTCATCAGTATCATATCTGTTACAGCGCTTTCGCCTCCTAGCACCGGGCCCTGCGGACCATTCGAAATAAGAATATGTTTTGTTACTGTACCCTTGGTTATCGCACCTTCTCTTTGCCCAAACGAGCTTACAACATTGCCTGAGACCAATAAGAAAATAATGTATCCGGTAAGTAATATTTTATTGTTTTTCATTTGTTTTCCCTTTAGGATTTATGATTTTTCAGTTTATTTTGCAGTTCCTGTAGGGCATTTTAATGACCCAAGATTTTCAGGCGGATTATACTTAATAAGATATGGCCGAGTAGCGGGTTTCCCTTTGGAATTTTTCTCAATTTTATCGCCGGAGTAATAATTGCCAAAACAACTAAAATATACCGTATGGTTTTTTGTAGTAAGCGCTCCGAAACATCCCTCCACTCCTTCCAGTTGCCCCGCCCAATAATATTTTTTTGACTTTAGGTCGAGGATTGTAAGTATTTCAAGAGCACTCTCGATCACTTTGCCGCCATGGTTACCGGCAATAAAATATAGCCTTCCCCACTCTTCATCAAGCGCTATATTGGGGGTATAGTGTCCCTGCCCCGGCATACCTATTACATGCCCGAAAGTTTCTAATTTATTGGTATGGGGTTCAAAACTCCATACATAACCGTCGTTGGAGATACAGTAAATAATGTTTTGCGATGATACAACCGAAGCGCGAAAATCCATTGATTCCCCCGGTAGCTTTACGTCGATATCGGTAAATATCTCTTTGTCGGGGTCAAATTTTGTCAGCCCCCCAATGTCATTTGCGAAATAGCAGAACCCGTCCTTATCCATTATCATTTCACGTACCCTATCGACCACACGGCCCATGCGGGCAACGGATTCATAACGGTTAAGCTCCATTGTGGCGAGGTTTAACCTCCAGAATTTTGCACGGTCTACTGTAATGCCATTCAGTACGTTTCTTTTCTCATCGTAATACAAACCTACAATAGCGCCATAGGGACATGGGATGCCAAGGTATTCGGTTTTTTTGGTTTGAGGGTCGTATTTTATGATAGCGCCACCGGCATAGCTCTTTGGATAATAGGCCCGTGTATATTCGTGCATGTACGACATGCCCTGGTATCCGGCAAAATATAGCATACCCCTGGAATCTGCAGCAATATTACCGTGTATTTTTCCGTACCCGGGGGTTTCTGCATTGGAATATATTACGCTTGCTTTGTCTAACTCCAGTTCAAAGGCAACTTTATCCTGTACAGGATCATAGGAACATATGGATGTATTCCCGAAGCCCCACGGCCTTTTATACCGGTCGTCCCAGGTAAAGTCGCCGATTGCTTCATCGGTTCCCCAGTGATCGGCGCCGCAAAACCAGATTTTGCCATCGGGCGTTTCGGTAATTTTATTCCAATTTGAATTCAGTGTCGACTTATCGTTATATACCAAACCTTCTGCAACATACATTTTTAAGCGTATCTTCTGTAATTTCTTGGTGTCTATTGGCTGACCTATCGCTTCTGTATAAATTATGAAAAGGCTCAAAAAAAGTAATATATAGTTCTTTCTTGATCTCATGTTATTTTATCTCCTTTTGTTTACGTTAAATTAAATATTAGAATTAGTATTCGTTGTTTTACTGTTGCTGTACAGAAAACAATTCCAATTAATCCCTTATGCATCGAACTGACAAGCCATTTCGTTTATAATAGTTGGTTCTGTATACGTACCAGGGAACTTTATCGATGCAGCGGTACCACGCCAGGGTCGAGTCGTACTGAGTAGATGTCCACCAGAAGCCTATTTTGCCTATGCGGCTAAATTTTCCGTTCAGGTCGCGGCACCCGCTGGGCAATCCTGAAAAATTGCTCTCGTTGGTTCCATTTCCGTCGTCAAGCCATCCGCTGTTGCTTTTCATCTTAGTTCCGGCTGCATCTTCCCCGCCAAGAAAGTCGGTAGTTTCTCTCCACTCGGCGTCGCTGGATACATGCCATCCTTCGGGAGCCAAACCGCGGGGATCGGTTACTGCATACCAGTTATATAATTTTCCGTATTTATCGCCGTTTTCAGCTTTATTTTCATAATAGCAAAAGGCAGGTACGCCTTCCTGTCCTGCTTTTATCCACTCTTCGTCCGTTTTGGCTTCAGGTATAGGGTCGCCATTGCGAAAAGTGTTTACATTGAGGTTTTCTGCCATCCATTCTGAGTTTGCGATTTTGATGGTCTCATCGTTATTTTTGTCAATACATCTGAAACCATAGAAAAATATCGTAAAACACGCGAACGTTGCTATGAAAATTTTGATTTTTATTTGCATACCATATCTATTTTAAGTAAAAAATATATTTGTTGGCATTTCGCATTCTATTCTGCTGTAACCTTGAAATATGTCGTTTTCTCATGTGCCAGGTGTGTTCCAGCAGTGTCTTTTACCTTTGTTGTAATAGCAATGCTGTACTGTTCATCTTTATTCAGGACGTGAGATGGAGTGAAACAGTATCTTGTACCGCCATGCGATGCTTTCCAATCCCCTTCCACCATTTTGTTGCTTTTCGTTTTCTTAATTACAATGCCTTTGCCACTGAAAATACTTTCGCTGTCAATAACAGGAGCCAGGTCTATTACAATTTTCGCATCGGGAGATACATTTTCCATGCTATCACACGGTGAGACAAGCAAAACAGCAGGCGGAATCTTATCTTCAACTTTTAAGTACCTGTCAAAAAAATCATGCACTAACTGATACCTATCTACTCCAAGTTTTTTGTCATACCCATGAGCCACAATGTGTCCCAGTCCTTCCATAAACAAGTTAATGTAATTATCGTCATATTCTTCAAGTCGTTTGACAAATGCAGGGTGGGCTTTTTTACTAATCATATCTTGTTCATTTTCTCCGCAAGCAACAATTGTTGGAGCATAGTCCTTGGTAATGTATTGTGTTTCAAAAAGCCCCATCCCCATTGATTGATATCCAACAGCTATATCTGAAGGATATCCTTCCCATGGTTGGGGTTCAGGCGAACCTTCTGGATAGCCTTTAAATGGTTTGATCTCTTTTCCTCCTTCATGGTGTGGGTCAGAAAGTCTGGTAACGGCATATTCCCCTTTTGAATTACCAAGCATACCAATGTGTTTTGTATCCAATGAGTACATGTCAGAATATTTGTTCAAGTAACGCATCGCTGCAGTATAGCAAGCAAATCCGTCCCATTCATCAAGCGAGAATTTCAGATAATGAAAAAAGTGGACAACACAGGGATTATAACAGTGTCCCATAATAACATAAGCATATCCACGCGTTGTGAATCCTGCAAAATGAGGTAGATAGCCAATTGGCTCGCCATTTGGGTTTCTTGCTGCTTGCCATGCAGAATAAACAACAGTGGGGATTTTTTTCTTTGCTTGCGATGGATAAACAATATCCATTTTTACAGTAAAATCAAAAGGTTTTCCAAACCTGTCAACCATGTCTTTTGGAAACTTTGCAGGTTTTAAGCCGGGAAGCTTAGGTACAATATCTTCGTTATATGATTTCAGTATATAATCCAATGTTCCGTAAGCTCCATATTTTTGAATATCCCAATAAACTAAGTTAGTGTCAACACGATATCCTTCAGGGAGAAAAAAGCACCTAAATTCCTTTGCAATAAGATTAAGGCCAGTAAGTAACGATTCTGTCTTATAGCCATATATAGCCCTAAATATTTGAAATAGATCTTTATCAAAGTTTGGTGAGATGGCTAGTTTATCGTTCCCGAAATCAATCGTAATTACGATAAAGTTTTTACTTAAATAATCACTAAGAATGGAAAGATCTGATTCTTGGCCAATTCTTTCCCATGCTATGTTTTTCATATAAATAATTACTTCATCACCTTCAGAACCGATCTTACCTCCCCCAAAATATATGTTTACCGGTACATCCTTATTAAGTGTTGTGAATTTCCAAGTGGTTGCTTTTTTTAAATATTGATTCAAATCCGGAGGGTCTCCAGCAAACATTTGACAAACTGCATTTGTCATTATATACGCAGCAATGGCAGCAACTCTCAAAAACTTTTTCATATTGTTTTTCATTATCTATTTAAAATTTTCTTATACATTCGTCTATTTCAAAAGCTACAATTCGTTCATTGTCTCCGTTGGATTTTTGATCATTATTTTATTCAGTACAATTTTTTCATTGGTTGATCCAATGGAATATCCCCAGAAGACATAATTGTTGATTGACGTGACTTCTACTTCTTTCCGGTATGCACCATCGGTTAAAAGAACCCGTTCTTACTACCATTGTAATTGGTAGCCATAAATATGTAAGCATATAGCGATTGGTTCGCATTTGTACCTCTATCTGATCAAATACTTCTCTGGAAACCCATAATGATATTATATTTATCAGCCTAATTACCGAAACAAAAACCAGTTGATAATCAATATTATATGCTATGACACATGTCAATTCAACACCAAAATATTATCAGTAAGACACCTTTGACAATTATTCAGTACATCAATCTGTGTATTATCAATAGCCGAATCAACTAACAAAACACATAATTTAATTTACATAACCAATAAAGTGTCAATAATAAACTTATATTCTTTCTCCTCAATTCCATTCTACTTAATAAATCCCAATAGTGACGTTAAATTCCTACATGTTCAATTTTCCAAAGCATAGAATACCATAGTGCTTTACTTAATAATTACTTCCCCAAGCTTATACCACCCTTGATTAGTTTCCCTTTCTTTTTTAATGGCAAGCTGAATGCTTTTATTATGATAGCCATACTCATCACGCATACCAATTAGTAAATCGTATTTACCTTCCGCAATATTTTTGTTCAAGTTAATTATGTATTGTTCTGCAATTATTTCATGTGGTTGCCAATTTCTGTTATCCGATTCCTTTAGCTGCTGAACAAATTCATTTTTAGTGTTCTTGTTAACTAGCTTGATGAAAAGTTGATATCTGTAATAGGCTGGAGATACTCCGTGATTTTCCCAAGTTATCCTGATATAATTGTGGTTTGAACAAGTCCGAAATGTATCAGGCATCAGGGCAAATTTTGGGAAATACCAGTAACCACAAAGATTAGCAAGACGAGATGCATATTGATAACTATTTTTAAGCCATTCACGCGGATAATAGTGGAACCCTATTATTGTCGCATGTGTTTCAATCACTGCTTTTTCGAAACCAGAACCATCACCCCACATTCCGTTTTTTAAAGCGGCCCCGTAATGATCAGACTCTAAAATTACCGGTATATCTTTATAAACTTTACTGTATAATTCCGGTGTACGAATACAAGAAGGACCGAATCCCAATTTTTTATACAATAATACATTACCGCTATCATCGCGGAATCCGAGCCTGTTTTCAAGGGCGTAACGGTATATCTCATAATCTGAACCATCATCTGTTTCACGTTGCCCAATAAAATCATCACTGAGAATCAAGACTGATTTTTTATAGCAACGTTTGTACATATCAATATGCTTTTTTACTATATCTACAGGAACATCTTTCCTTCCTGAATATGCTGTATGTCCTTCGCCCCAATCACCAATACTTCCAATGTCAATGTATTCTACCCATGGCTTCCCATCATAACGAGCAGCAAAAGCTTTTTGAAAATCTTCAAGCTTCTTTAGGAAAATTGGATCACCATAATCAGGTGCCCAAGCTTTTATATTAAGGTCCGGATGCTCAATAAACTTTCCTTTGGCGCCTGCTTTTTTTACCCATTCTGGTGTAGCATAAACAATTTCTGTTTCCTTGCAAGTAATCCGAAATGAGATGGGATGTCCCCATGTAATCCATCGGTTTATTATGGTGTCAATAACAGCCCAATTATAAACACCTTCTTCGGGTTCAAGATAACTCCACGCAAGCCTTAAATATATGTCGTTGAGTCCTGGAAAATCTGGAAGTGAATCATCAACCGCCATTCGGTTGCCATATTCTTTTATACCGTTGTCATAGTAATGTAGACACCAGCCTTTATGGGGATTATTACAAACCTTAGTGCTATCCCAGTACCGTTCAAGATTAAAAAAAACTCTGTTTTTGTACGTTCCTCTTCCATCCTCTGGATTGGTCCCAATAGTCTGCGACCATGAAGTGTAGTTGAGCAGAATCAAGCAGATAACAAACAAACTATACGCTTTCTTCATTCTTTTTTTTTCATTTATTAGTAAATTAGGAGAATATTATTCTTTCACTTCAAATACACCTTTAACTCTGATGTCCTCAGATGAACTTCCGACCATCACTTTAAATTGACCTGGCTCAACCACAAAATTCATGTTACGATCAAATAGAGATAAATCTTCTGGTGTAAGCTTCAACTTTACAGTTTTGGTTTCTCCCGGTTCAAGTGTAATCCTTTCATAACCCTTCAATTCCTTTATCGGCTTGGAAGTACTGCTAATGAGATCATTTATATATAGTTGTACCACTTCGTCGCCTCTACGTTCGCCTATATTTGTTATGTCAACTGAAATTTCGGGTTCATCTCCAGTATGTATTTCTTTGGGCATCTGAAGGTTACTATACTCGAATTTAGTATAACTTAACCCGTACCCGAATTCATATAACGGTGTTCCTGGCATGTCGATATATTTCGTATGAGCCTTTGTCGCAGAGTAATTGTAGTAGAACGGGAATTGGCCTACATGACGCGGAAAAGTAACTGGGAGTTTCCCTCCCGGATTATAATCACCAAAGAGTATATCTGCAATGGCATTTCCTCCCTGTTCCCCACACATCCAGCCTTCAACGATTGCTGGAATATGTTCCGACGTCCAGCGTATTGACAATGCTCTCCCATTAATTAAAACTACAACTACAGGTGTCCCCGTTGAGTAGACTGCTTTCAGAAGGTCTTCCTGCATGCCCGTCAAATCAAGGTTGGCAACGTCTCTACCTTCTCCATTAGTTGTGTATCCACCTTCTCCGATTACTACAACAGCAACGTCAGCACTCCTTGCTACAGATTTGGCCTTTTCAATCTCATTAAGTTTATCACCTATTACATTGCAGCCTTTCACGTAGGAAACCCTTGTTTCTGAAGAAATCTTGTTTTTAATACCCTCTAAAACAGTAACAACATCTTGCGGTATATTATGGGGAAAATAATCACCCAATTGTTCGACCGGTGCATCTGCATCGGGGCCAATAACTGCAATAGATTTGATATCTTTTCTAAGAGGCAATATATTTTTGTCATTTTTTAACAATACAATACTCTCTCTCGATGCCTGTAAAGCCAGCTTACGGTTCTCATCGCTGTGAACTGTTTTTACAGCATGTTCAACATCAACATAGGGATTTTCGAACAACCCCATCTGAAATTTTAACCTCAATATTCTAGATACGGCCCTGTCTACCAACTGTATGGGTATTTTCCCTTCCTTAACGTTTTCAATCAGCCCATCCATATACGCATCTTCAAATGAAATCCCCACATCAACTCCAGCTTTAATTGCTAAAATCCCTCCCTCTTTTTGTGTTGCTGCATGCCTTTCTTCTATGATTGTCCCAAGACCACCTCCTTCGCTGACAACAATACCCTTAAACCCCAATTCTTCACGAAGTACTTTGGTAAGAATCTTTTCAGAACTATGAACGGCCTCTCCATCAATGGCTGGATAAGTCGCCATAACACCTAATGCTCCATACTTCTTTATTCCTGCTTTAAATGAAGGTAAAAATACTTCTCTGAACTTTCGGTCAGAAATCTCCATTGCCCCTCGTTCCAATCCGCTTATAGGTTGGCTCTGACCAGGATAATGACAAAGAAATGAAATCAGCTTATCAGGTGCTGAAATATCGTATCCCTGGATGGCCTCAACAATGCTCCCAGCAATTTGGGAACACATATAGGGGTCTTCACTGTACGCTTCTTCATTCCTGCCCATTCTCGGATCCCTGTTTGGTTCAATTACCAAGGTACATAACCCATGAACCCCAATCGATTTGCCCTCTTTTGCTGCAACAGTATAAATCCTTTTTACCATATCCTTATTCCAGGTGGCACCAATTGCCAATCCTTCAGGAAATATTGTTCCCCCGGGGCACATCAACCCATGAGTTCCTTCTTCTATCTGCAGTAAAGGAATACCCAACCTGGTCTTTTCAATAGCAATCTTTTGCAACTCGTTCATCACTTCGGCCTGACGTCTAGTCCCTTCATAAATAAGTCTGTCAGAAAGTGTAAAGAACCCTCCCCCAGGGCCAAAAACATTATTGTGTGTACCCGCAGCCCATTTCCGGCATCCGTCCAGTTGTTTGTCCCTCACTTCACGGGTCGCTTCCATGTCCCATAAAGGCGGGGTTTTACCGTGAAGCCCCCACCCAAGTTCGGTGTGGTAGGCACAGGGGATGTTTAGCTGGCCTACCTTTTCTTCCAACGTCATGCGGGATATCAGGTCGTCAACACGCTGTTCTATCGGAAGCTCCGGGGTTTTGTATGGGGGCGCTGTAATCCTTGAAGATTGTGCCGAACCAGTAAAAACATTCAAACACTGGGTGGTAGCGATTAAAATCGATAGTATTGTCCTGATTTTTTTCATCTTGGTTTAATTATGATTTGTTATAACTTTTTCTTTCAGTCGATTCTAAGCGTTAAACCAAAGAAAAGCAATATCCGGAAAAGCAAATGACATATACAAACAAGCAAAATTATTGGTATGCTTATTTTAGAGACTGATTGGTAAGGTCATTACCATACTTTGTTCGAAGAAATCTACTCCTTGAGAAAAAGAAAGTGTTTAAGTCATTCTTATACCAAAAGTGTCTGATTTTGGTATAAAGATTATTGATATTTAAATAAAAGGAGTTGTTCAATTCTTGGACAACTCCTTTTAGTCATCAAACTTATATTGCTACCATCCTGGATTTTGCTGTAAATCAGGATTTATTAAAATTTCCTTTGTTGGCAAAGGACGCAGGTAATGTTTGTTAGGATCAAAGGATCTTTCGGCAGCACTCTCCGCAACGATAAACCCATTTTGATCGGTTTTACCTTGCCAACTAGCATCTGCATAAGGGTTTCTGTTTGCACCTTCTATAATTACTGGATCGGTCCAGTTTGAACCAACAATCTTTATTCCCTTTATCGACTGAGGTAACTCTATTTCCGCAGTTTTCCATCTCCTCAGGTCATCGTATCTGTAACCTTCCAATGCCAATTCTATGGTTCGCTCTCTCCTTATTTCCCCCCTCATATCCAAGCCATTAGAAGAAACAAAAGCATTTTTCAACGAAGGCATGTTTACTCTCTGGCGAACGATATTAATTGATTTATTAAGATCGTCGTCACTAATACTTCCATTTCTCTCAAATGTAGCTTCAGCATATGTAAGAAGTACCTCTGCATACCTAATAAGGCGAAAGTCAAAACTACACCTGTCATCTTGCAATTCATTGGCATATTTATCTTCCGTTAAAAACTTGTAAGTGGTATAACCAGTATTGGCATTACGTTGTGGATAAAAAGGCCAACTTGCCACTGGATCAACATACCAAGTTCGAGGTGCGTAAGCACCTGGAATCAACATGGTCATTGTCATACGAGGATCTCGGTTCTGATATTCTGAAGTATTTGCACTATATCCTTCAAATAACGGTGACTGTGTAATTGGAAGCCCGTCCGCACACAAGTACATATCGGCAAGCTTTTTTGTTGGCAATAATGAGCCAATTCCCACAATATAAGTATATTCTGTTCCAGAAATATCCCTTTGATGACGGCGATCTAAAATACATTCCTGAGAGTCATCACCTTCATCAATAAATAAGTACCTATAACTTTGATTGCCTTTACTATTGAACAGGGCATATTGAGAGCTGCTCATAACTGATTGTGATGCCTGGATAGCAATATCAAGATACCCGTTCGCATCAACGTTGTTACGAAACTTGCCCCAAGTCCCTTCAAACAATGCAACCCTCGCTTTTAAAGAATTTGCTGCACCCTTAGTCACTCTACCAATATCTCCTGAAGGCAATGATTTTTGTTCAGGTAAGTCGACCGCAGCATCTGTTAAATCTTTTAAGATTAAATCAACAGTTTCTTGACGGCTCGCGCGCGGGGCGTATAACGTTGTGCTATTTATATCCAACACTTCAGTAATAAGCGGAACGCCTCCATATTGCCTGAATAATAACCAATAGTTATAAGCTCTAAAAAATCTAGCTTCGGCTGCGAACTGCTTTACATCTCCTGCAATGGGTGATTCTCCCACTTTTTTAAGAATATTATTACAACGACGGATATAGATATACGGGGTATTCCATTCCCCAGCAGTTTCACTTGTTTGATAGGTACCATTACTAACAGAATTTGGTACAGAATATGCGATATCCGATTGTGTATCCCTTGTATCAAAATCTTCAAGCGACCCATATAAGTTATTAGCAGCCAGTTTAAAATCGGAAGCCGTTTTCCAAAATGTGCCATCAGAGATAGTATCTTTGGGGAATAAATCTAGACCCTCTTTGCACCCTGAAAACAGAAGGATTACAAAAATAGCGATTTGAACATATTTTTTATTCATGATAGTTTTAAATTAAGTTTTAAAATTTTATATCAATACCCATTGAAACAGTGCTGCTAAAAGGATAAGTCTGGTCATCAGTCCGTTGCCAAATTTCCTCAGGATTGATCATCCCTCCCCAGGTTCCTTTTGAGAGAGTAAGTAAATCCTCCCCACTGAAATAAACACGTATACTTTCCATTTTTAATTTACTGCATAGGATTTTGGGGATATTGTAAGCAAGTGTTAATGTTTTTAGTTTCAGATAGGCATAGTTATTCATTCGCATAGAAGATGTACTCCAGTCCCAATCTCTCAGCTCGTCCCAGCCCAACGACCCAGGAATAATACGGGGATATTTTGAATTAAGATTGTCTGGAGACCATGTTTTGCCATAAAAATATTTCATGGGTTGATCCCATATATCAAAGAAAGGACGACTGGACGATGTGCCTTCCACCATCCCTTGACGTTTTCCAACACCTTGCAAAAGGATATTTAAATCAAATCTTTTGTAAGATAGACTGATATTTGATGAATAAGTATATCGTGGAAGCAAATTACCCAAATATTTCATGTCCCCTTTAGTTCCTTTTGCAGGATCTCCATATGCCGTAATTTTTCCATCTCCGTCAAGGTCTTTAAACATTACATCTCCAAGACCTAGCTTAGTAGGTACATTCTCTAACTGCTTATAAGCCGCCAACTGCCCCTCATTCTGGATAATTCCGTCAAACTCATAGCCAAAATATGAATTTAAAGAATATCCCTGACGTGCATAAACTAAACCTTCAGAATAGGCATCATTCCCTTTTAGTTCAACTAATTTATTTTTACTATCGCTTACTATTACTGAAATACTATATTTAAAATCACCTTTTTTATCATTCCAACCAAGTAATAAATCCCATCCATTGGTTTTTAGTTTACCTATGTTTTGTGTTGGTGCATCTCCTCCTAATACAGCAGGTAATTGTGCATTTACCAGCATATTGTTATTAGTTTTAACATAATAATCAAAACTCCCGGATAGCCTTGATTTTAAAACCGTAAAATCAATTCCTACATTTTTTGTTTCAATAGTTTCCCATGTTCGTTCTTGGGAAGCAATATTAGGTACCGCACCAGGTAATCCCACATTAGGGAATCCCATAGGATACTTACCAGTTAAGGAAATAAGAGAGATATAGTCATAATTGCCAAAAGCTAAATCCTGATTGCCAGACTGGCCCCATGAAGCCCTAAGTTTGAGATTGTCGAATGTATTTAATGACTTGAAAAAATCTTCCTTCGATAAATTCCAAGCAAAAGCAACTGAAGGGAACAAAGCACTCCAACGTTTGGATGGCGCAAATTTAGAGCTCCCATCAATTCTTGTCGTAATATCCACCAAATATTTCTCATCATAAGAGTAACTAAACCTTCCAAAATATGATTGCAACGCCCAATCAGAAGCATAGCCAGTAAAGTCTGCGTACTCAGTTTTTGTCCGGTCAGCAAGATTCAAAGTAAAAAGTTCATTGCTTGCAAAATTATATCCAGTTATTGATTTACTTTGAGAATCATTCGTTTCATGGGAAGCACCGGCCATCAAATTAAGGTGGTGCTTATTATTCAGTATCTTATTGTAATCCAGATAGGCAGTAGAAATTTTGTACAAATTTTTAGAATCATAATAATCAGCACTATTAGGAACATTTATTTTATCAAAAATGCTCCCATCCCAATTGTATTCGGTGAATGTAGGGTGTGTGGCTTTATTATCTCTATAACTCAATCTGGCACCTAATTGGGTAACTAATTTTAAATCGTTCAAAATACTCAGATTGAATTTAACATTTGTTGATAAAATGGAATAGTCAGATTTATTTGAGCCGGCTTCTTGTAGGTATTGGGCTGGATTTCTAAATCCGCCCTGATATTTATAAAATTGACCTTCAGTGTTATATAAGGGAACATAACTTCCAATTCTGGGAAGTATGTACATTACTAAATCTAAAGCCGAAGGTTCAATTGTTTGTTGACTTTCGAAACTGGAGCGTGTCTCAACATTTAACCGATCAAAAAATTTGAAATCATAATTCATCCTTAAGTTGTACCTATCAGAATGGTTTTCTCCAAAATTAAAAGTGCCTCCATTTCTTTGATATCCTGTAGAAATGAGATAATTATTATTGTCTCCTCCACCAGAGATGCTGACATTGTGCATTTGTTGAACACCATTTCCATAAACTACATCATTCCAATTGTGAGATTGATAGAATCCAGGATAATTTTCTAAATATTTCAACCACCCACTCTCAACATCGGGTTCAGCATTAGCCTTAATTTTATTAAAAACTTCCTGAGATACACCAGGCTCTCCAACATTTCTCATTCCTTCATCGAACATTTCAGCCAACTGTTGGGTGTTGGTCTTTGTCTTTAAAAATGTTGGCTTTTTAATCCCATAATTGCCAGAATAGGTAATGGTTGGGGTTCCTCGCTTTCCTTTCTTTGTGGTAACAAGTATTACTCCATCAGCAGCACGAGCGCCGTAAATAGCAGCCGCTGCGTCCTTCAGCACGGTGAGTTCTGAAATATCATTTGGGTTTAGGAGGTCTAAATCTCCCGGGATACCATCAATTAATATAAGGGGTTTGCTACCACTAATGGAAGAAGCGCCACGGATTTGCAATGAATAGTTATTATTGCCTGGTTGACCACTCCCCCTAGTAACAGTTACTCCTGGCAGCCCCCCCTGTAAGGCATTCATTGTATTGGTGATTGGTCTGGTCTCAAATAGTTTGTTATCAACTTTGGATACAGCTCCTGTCAATTCTCCCTTCAATTTAGTGCCATATCCAATGGCCACCACCTCTTCAATACCGATAGTTTCTTCTGCAAGTTCTACATTAATTGTTGAATTATTTCCAACAACAATCTCTTGAGTTTTCATTCCAACAAAGGAAAAAACAAGAGTTGCATTCGAAGGGACATTGGGGATACTGAAAATCCCGTTGGAATCAGTAATTGTTCCAATAGTTGTTTCCTTTATCATAACTGTAACGCCAGGTAAAGAAATCCCGGTGGCGTCGGTAACTTTACCGGAGATGGACCTTTGCTTTTGTTGAATCTGTTGTTCAATTGCAAAGTTGCCATTTTCGTTTTTTAATTTTAGAACAATAAAGTTATTTTCCAGCACTTTGTATTCGATTTCATGATTATCGAATACCTGTTTTAAAATTTCATCAATTGTTCCGTTACTGATGTCAACCTCAACTTTGGCGTTGACATTGATTTTTTGTGCCTCGTAAAAGAACCTGAACTCGCTTTTGCTTTCAATCTTTTGCATTAATTCCTTGATCGAGATTTCTTTCTCGCTCATACTGAAGTACTTTGTTTGCGAGTAAACTGATGCTGCGCTTTGCAAAACACACAGGATAATTAAAAACAGTGTTAGCTTCATAATCAATACTCCTTTTTTAACCAACCTGATTATATCAGGATGATCATTCATTCGTTTTTTTTTCATAAATTTGAATTCATTTTGGTTGTTAAACATTGTGCCCGTCGACTACAAATCAAGAAGGCACGATAATTGATTATCGATTTAAACCGGGGATGCTGCAAACATTTCCCGGTTCTTTCTTTCTATTTGGAAGAAAGTATTACTCGTGTTCCTGTTCGTTCATATTTGATTGCTGAAGCAAATTCCAGCGCATCGAGTACTGTTTTTAAATCCTGGTCCTTTATGCTCCCAGTGTACAAATGTTGCTTTACATCTTCATCACCAAAAACAATCTGGATATCAAACCGTCTTTCCAGTTTTTTCGCCAGTTCTCCTATATTTTCTCCTTTAATCGTCAACAAACCTTTTGTCCAATCAGAAAAATGTTGATCGTCAATCTTCTCTATTACAGATTTGTGTGTGATGGTGCTATAGGAATAGGCTTCACTTGGATTTAGAAAAACATTATTCTTGCTGTTATCGATAATTTTCACTTTACCGCTTTGCAAATATGTGGTGATTATCTTATCGTTGGGATAATTGCTAACATTAAAACTGGTTCCCAGAACTTCAATCTGTAGACCGGTCGCTTCAACGACAAATGGATGAGCCTTATCGTGAGCTACATTAAAGAAGCCTTCACCTATAAGAGTAACCTTTCTTTTTCCTGTTTTAAAAAAGGACGGGAACCGGAGACGCGAGTCACTGTTAAGCTGAACGGTTGATCCATCAGACAATACCACTGTTGAACGCTGCCCTTTAGGTACTATGATTTCAGTAATTTCGGAATTCGACAAAGAAGATAAGTTGGACACGAAATAGCTAATTGTTTCGGATAAGCCAATTATAAGAAGAATAGCTGCAGCATAACGGACAAACCTTAACCTTGTGGCTTTCTTCTGTTCGTTAATCGTAATTTGGCGAATTATATACCAAATCTTTTCAATTTCCTGATTTTTTATTTTGGGATCAACAACATGATCAAGCCCCGATATAATCCAAGCATTCTTCAAACGTGCCAGTTCATTTTTCCGTACATCAGAACTTTTCGTCCACTCCCTTACTTCAAGTGCTTCGTCAGCGCTGGCTTGATCTGAAATGTATTTGTATAAAATTTCGTCGGTCATTCTTTTTTTTTGCATTTATACCTTTAAAACGAATGGGATTGAAAATACCCTGAGTCCGATTTGATATTTCTGCAAAAAATAAAAATAAATTTATCTAACTGAAAATGTTCGAGTAAGAATGAGCATCAGATTAAGTGAACCAGGAAATCGTCTCTCAAGCGCCAACTTTATAGTTTTTAGCGCTTTCGTCAAATGACTCTCAACAGTTTTTTCTGACAAATGAAGCGACTCACTTATTTCTCTGTTTTTCATGCCATCTGTTCTACTCAAAATAAAAACCTTCCGACATTGTTCAGGCAACCCAGCGACAGCCTTATGAATTTCGTCCTGAATCTCACTGGCAAACAAGTTATCTAATATCGGATCAGAGAGTGCCTCAAAGCTATCAGTCAACCTCAAATATTCCTCCTTTTTGTCATTTCGAAACTGTAAAATCAGCCTTTCTCTTCGAATGAGATCGATACAGCGGTTTCTTGTTATTGTGTACAAATAAGCATTTAGATTGGTATTATCATCCAAATTATGACGATTGTCCCACAACTTAAGAAATACATCCTGAAGCACTTCCTTAGCATTTTCGACATTATTTAGATACCCGTTTGCGAAATTGAAAAGACCCGAATACCAACAATCCATTATTTTCCTGAAAGCTTTTTCACTTCCAAGCTTCAATGCCCCAATATATTCCTGTCCCACTTTCAATAGATAGTTTAGTTAGGAATTATACATCAAACATACGTAAAAGAGAGAGAAATATACATACACAATAATAAATTCAAACATTATATTATTAATTTCGAGGTTATCTTCAAGGTAATGGTTTGTCCCGTTCTTGTAGCTTTATGGACAATTGATAATTAAGAATATAAACAAAATATGATAAACATTAACAGGAAATTAGCAAGTTAGAAGGGACAACGTTCGCCGTAAAACTCCCGCCCTACGTGTAGTTGAACGATACATTTGATCACAAAACAAGACTAAGTCTTAAGCCTAAGTTTTACTGAAACCTTTTAATACAATATTATCTAGCTTCCTTTAGATAATCATTAAGAATATTGAAATTGAAAACGATTTCAATAAATTCTTGAAATGAATATTATCATTTCATTCCTCTCCTACGATTCTCCATCAATATCTTTTATTTATAAAATTATATTCATTGTATTAGTTGGATATCAACCGAAGTAGATCAACCAATAATTGGTAATTTCACAGATTATACTCCTTTAAATCATTTAAATATTTACTTCCGTATGCTTATTTTTTCAGCTTTCCCTTTCGTCAGATAAAATCTAGGGCTTTCCTCAAAATCAGACATTTTTATCGAACGCCCGATCTAGTTTCTGTTTTCAAAAGTAACAAAACCCATCGTTCTTTCTGAACTTATTGAATTCAATACAAAAAGCTAATTGGCATCCTTGTCCCGTGCGCAATTCTATAAATGAAAAAGTCAAATTCATGATATCACAGCCTAAATAAATCCAAAATATAAAAACAACAAACTGATTTCACTTACAAATTTTCAGATTCTTTATCAAGAAATTAACAATCAATTAAAGAATCCACCATCTAAGAAGGTGGACTTAAAATTGCCCCTATAAGGGGCCGAACTCGAGCCTTTGTTGCTCTTCTAATCGTTCTTGCTCTTCTTGATATTTGACGTATTTTTTGATCTTCTCTTCGTCAAGACCAATGGTGTCAACGCAATATCCTCTTGCCCAAAAATGATTGCCCCAGTAAGGCTTCTTTTTCAACTGAGGATAACTTTTGAAGATTTTGATCGCTGTTTTCCCTTTCAAAATCCCCATAAGTTCTGATATCGATATTTTGGGTGGAATACTCACGATCAAGTGAATGTGATCATTTTGAACATTCATTTCTATCAATTCACAGGATTTCCACTCCAATAACATTTGAATATCTTTTGACAACAATCCTTTGACTAATCCTTCAAGAATACGGTATCTATAATTTCGGCGTCCATACGATATGGTATGTACATCGATAAATGACGTGACTTAATTTCTTAAATTTACTCATGTCCCGAAATTAATAATTTTCAGGCAAAGCCAATTTATCCATGACCACCACCGAAGGAGGTGGTTTTAATATTTATAATAAAATGCAAACTCAAATTTTCGATAAACCTAATTTTCCCAGTTCAATCAGCTTATGGCAACTTTGCTTATTCCACTTTGTAAGATCGCTGTCCCAAATCTGTAAATCGGGCAGTGAAACAGCGAAATAACTCAACTTGAATTCATTATTTGAATGTGCCCTTCCGAAGTTGATCAGTTTGTTAAAACAATCCGAAGCTTCATCTTTCCGATTCAGTTTAATCAAGGCTAAACCCTGATAGTAAATCGTGTCAGGCTGCTGATCGTTATAAAAAATAGCCGGAGCAGGTTCTGCGATTCCTGAAGATGCCATTTCCCAGCATTGTCGGGCTTTTTCATGCTCATTCAGTCCTGTAAAAGCATTTCCCAAGTGGTAAAAAATAGCGTTTTCCTGAGCGCCGTAAAGTTTTCCTTCGCCCAGGTTTTCCGGATAAGTTTGTGCTTGAGTCAGCAGATCAATGGCTTTTTCATATTCCTGATTTTGAATCGCATTTTTAGCTATTTCGGTAAGACTGAAAACATATTGCCCGTTTACTTTTCCTTCGCCACCTTCCCATGGATGAAATTTTCTTGTCATGATCTGCACGAAAGCTTTTTCGAATTTGCCCAGCTGATTGTACAATATTGCCCGTTCTAGATACAAATCATCTCGATCTTCAACCACTTTCGGATATTGTTCCAGTTTCTGCAGTCGAAATTTAAGGGCAAAATTCATTCGTTTATACAATTGATCAAGCTCCATTAAAATTCGAGAGTCGGTTTCGTCCAGGCTGAAAGCCTTTTCGAGTTCTGCCAGCGCTTTTTGTGGTTCATTTTGTTTGTTAAAATAAGCCAGCGCCAAATTCCTGTGAACAGTTGGAAATTTAGGATTAATACTTGTCGACTTTTCCCAGCAGCTAACTGCATTATCGTAATCTTTAAACGCATACCAGAAATTTCCCAAGTAATATAACGCTTTGTGATCCATCGGATTGGCTGCAATTGCCCATTGCAACACAACAACTGCTTCAGGCTGGTTTGGAAAGCAATAATCAGGGCAAAGGTCAAGTGCGAGCGACAGGGTTTTGTCTGATGCAACATTATCGCCCGATTGATTTTCGAACCAAGCTTTGCAGTAAGCGGCCAATGGATAAATACTTTGTCCTGCCTGTTCTTCAATACCGACTGAAATCAACCGAATGGCTTCTTCCCAGAGCCCTGCGCCGGCAAAGTCGAGGGCAAATTCGATATAATTATGGATGTTGCCGCGAATAAGCCCTGTCAATTCTCTATACCTGTCAGGTTTATAAAGACATTTTTCAAACAAAGCTCCAAAATTAAACGGATCCAATGTTAGCGATTCATCAATAAGTTTTTCAACTTCGTCTTTTCTGTCCAGTTTCCGAAGAATACTCGCTTTTAATTGACGGGCTTTGGGGTTGGTCCAGTTGCGAAAGAGCGAACGGTCGATCAGATCGAGCGCAACTTCCCAATTTTTGTGCTTGGCTGCCAACCGCGCCAGTTGAAAATAGCCACTGTCCATCCAGGCTCCATTCCAGACCGATTTATAAAATGCATCTAAGGCTTCGTCGTCTTTCCTCTGATAAATCAAGGAAAGACCGAGGTTGAAATACGGTTCACCGTCCATAGGATTTGGATTTCGCTGAGTAAGCGTTTTGATGGCATTCCGAAAATAATATTCGGCTTTGCCAAATTGTCCGCGCCGCAGCAGCCAAAGTCCCATCGCGTTGTTGCAGCGACTGTCTTTTGGGTCGCGCCGCAAGGCTGCAAGGTAGTATTCACGCGGATCGTAAGTAGCGTGTCGATACTGTTCCAAATGAAGGCCTGTCAGATACAATTGTTCGTTGCTTTCAATTTCCTCCGGAAGTTTGGCTGCCTTGGCTGGTTCAGGCATTGGTTGTTGCCGTACTGATTCTAACTTCCATTCAACCAGAATCTTACCTTCAGAAGTTAAAACGACGATTTCCAAATTCCCGGGATCAACATTGGCAGAAATAATGATCGATTTTTCAAATGATATTCCAGGATGAAAATCGAAAGTTTCTTCCAGTAAGTTTTTTTCACCTGACTTCAGTAGAATTTTTCCATCAGGATAAGCCGCTGTTGTATATACTTTTACCTGAATATTCCCATCCAAGATTTCAAGATTAACCATAGCCTCTTTAGTCGCATTTTTTATTACGCCCAAATCGCGGTAAGGCATGAAATACTGGCTAAATATTTTTTCTTCTCCGGGCATGATCCACGAAAAATCGGGCTGGTTATCGGTATAAACGCCGCACATCAGCTCAATATACGGGCCGTCTTCGTCTGTCAGATTTCGGTCCCAGGCTCGGCCAAAGTTGCCGTGCCCCCATGTCCATTGTTTTTTGCCCGGCGACACGTGATGATTAGCTACATGTAACAGGCCGCCTTTGCTATCGTTTTCGTATCCGCCAATAAAATTGTATTTCGAGTTGACGGCCATGTACGACGTGGGAACCGGAATATTTTTATAGCATGAAATATCGGTTCCTGGTGAATAATCCACCTTGTAGTAGGTTCCTTTGGCAATTGGAAATTCCGAAACATCACGTTTCCCGTGGTCGAAAACGGCATTCACATCCGGAGGAAAAACCGACTGGTATTCATCATTTACTTTTACAGCAGGATTTGCCCACCACAAAAATGTCTGTGGAAAATCGGTCCGATTAAGTAGTTTTACCTTGATTTCCAAATAAGCCTGATCCGGATAAAGCGTAAAGCCCGCCATCCCGCGCATGCGAAACATGCGTTCCACTTCAGAGCACCAAACCGTAACGCTGCCATCGCCGTTTTCTTCAATGCAATGATCGACAGGCTCAAATGTAGAAGGACGATGGTGCTGCGGCCAGTTGAATTCAATTCCTCCCGAAATCCAAGGGCCGGTAAGCCCAACCAGCGCAGGTTTGATCACTTGGTTGTAATAAATGAAATGACGTTGTTTCAGCTTGTCGTAAGCCATTTGGATGCGACCGCCCAGTTCCGGCAAAATCATAATTTTGATGTACTGATTTTCCATGAAAACAGCGTTCCATTCCTTGTCCACTTTTTCATCCAGAATTTTTTCAATGACCGGATGCGGATAAACTACGCCACTGCTTCCCTGGTAAACTCGTTTCTCTAGGAACATCGGATTCTTTTCGGGCTTCCCAATTCCATAAGTCGGGATAATTACCTTTTCATACCAAGCTTTAGCATTCATATTTTGAAGTTTCAGATTTCGGGTATTTTACTGCCAGACTATAATTGTCAATATGGTATTTTAATCACATTTTCTCAATTTCTTCCAGCGTTTTGCCTTTGGTCTCCGGAAGCTTTTTCAGAATAAACAGGAAGCCAGAAAGGCAAATAAAAGCGTATAGCCAGAAAGTTCCGCTGGCATTCAGCAATTTGTTCAGTATTGGGAATGTGTAAGTTAATGCAAAACAGGCGAGCCAGAGCGCGGTAGTTGCCAGGGCCATTGCTGCGCCGCGAACACTGTTTGGGAAAATTTCCGAAAGCACCACCCAGGTAACCGGCGCGAGGGTCATGGCGTAAGTGGCAATGGCGACCATCACCAATACCAGGATTGCTGGTCCTTTAATCTCGAAAAAGTAGCTTGTTCCCAAAGCCAGGTAAACAGCGGCTAATCCGATTGAGCCTAACAACATTAGGTTACGGCGCCCCCAGCTATCAACTATTCTCATAGCAAGTAAGGTAAAAATCAGGTTGACGGTTCCTGTAACGACGATATTGAAAAGCATGTCGCCAACCGAGTAACCAGCCGAGGCAAAAATCTCTTCGGCGTAATTAAAAATGACGTTGATGCCACACCATTGCTGGAAGGCGGCAAGGATGACACCCAAAACCAGAACTGGACGTATGTTTTTCGACCTCAAGGCTTGCCAGTCTATTTTTGAACCGCTTTCAGTTAAAGTTTTAGCAATTTCTTTTTGTTCCTGAAGAGCATAATCCATACCACCGATTTTCCTCAGGATGGAAAACGACGCATCCTTTAGCCCCAATTTAGCCAGAAGTCGCGGGCTTTCGGGAATAAAAAACGACAGGACAAAAAACAACAGAGCAGGAACTGTTCCGGCCCAAAACATCCATCGCCAGCCCATTTGTCCATTCCAAGAATTTCGGATAAATTCATCACTGGCTGCCGCCGGAACATTGTCGGCAATGAAGTAATTAATGATTTGCGCGGCCAGGATACCGATAACAATAGTGAGTTGATTGACTGAAACCAGTCGTCCACGCATATCGGCCGGCGAAATTTCGGCGATGTACATGGGCGAAATAGCTGAAGCCAGACCAATTCCAAGTCCCCCAATGAGACGAAATACAATAAACAATGTAAAATCAGAGATCGCGCCGGTGCCAATAGCTGCAATGGTGAACAAAGCAGCTGCCATAATCAGAGGTTTTTTTCGCCCAAGCCGGTCGGCCAGGTACCCGGAACTCATAGCCCCAAACAGGCAGCCTATCAGTGCGCTGCTCATGGCCCAGCCTTGCAGGTAAGGCGATTGCGTGATGTTGAAAAACCGTTCGTAGAAAGGCTTGGCTCCGCCAATAACCACCCAGTCATAGCCGAAAAGCAGTCCACCCATAGCTGATACAAGCGTGATGCCTAATATATATTTCCGGTTAAAATTTGATTTACTCACAAGTCCATGTTTTAGTTGCAACAAATTTATATGACAGTTTCAAGATTTGAAATGAATGATTTTATGAATTTATAGATTATTTTATCATTTTTGAGGAATGAACTGTATTTCGATGAGATTGAATTATACATTGAATTTTAGGTCAATTCAGCATCTGTATTTAAGTTTAATAGAATTGAAAAGCATTGTTGTATTACTTATTTGATGATTTTGGATGAAAAAACAAGAAGGATTCCCGGGGCAAATCAGTTATGTGATTCCGGACCGCATTTTAGCTTTGGCACAGGAAAATTCGTTGATTTCAGGGTTGTTTGTTACGGATATTGGTTATTACCCGCAGGCTCGTCATCATTTTCGCGAAAGACCTTCCGGAAGCGAGCAACTTATCCTAATTTACTGTGTGCAAGGAAAGGGTGAAATTCGGCTGAATGAAACAGTTTTCACGATTCCGGCCAATTACTTTTTTATTATTCCTGCAGGAGTTTCTCATGCCTACCGGGCCGATGAGAAAGATCCGTGGTCGATTTACTGGATTCATTTTACTGGTCTCAAATCATCGGCTTGGGCGAGGTTTGCCAGTAAGGTTACCGCCATCGAACGAGGCAGAAATGCGCGAATAAGTGATCGTACCGACCTGTTCTCGGAAATTTTCAGAAATTTAGATCGTGGTTTTAGCATCGAAACATTGGAATATGTGAATCTTTGTCTGCCGTATTTGCTTGCTTCCTTTACGCGTCTCAATCAGTTTCGCCTGATTCGGGAACCCGGCGAAAAAGATATCGTCGGCCAAAGCATCAATTTTATGCTTGACCATCTTCGGGAGAAATTAAAGCTGGAGAAAATTGCTGCGGAAACCTGTTTATCGGCCTCGCATTTTTCACGACTTTTTCAGAACTGCACCGGCCATTCACCCATCGATTATTTTATTCAGCTAAAAATTCAGCGAGCCTGCCGATTACTCGACAATTCAGGCCAAACAATTGCCGAAATTGCACTGGAAATGGGCTTTGAAGATCAGTTCTATTTTTCCCGCTTATTCCGAAAAATGATGGGCATGGCACCTACCCAATACAGAAAGAGAAGAGTTTAACTATATTTAACCTAATTTAAAAAACTGAAGTTTAAAATACATTATTGTCATGTGACATGTTGAAAACTACATTTTGGAAGTTGTCAACAAGATTCTTTCATCTACTTTTCGGGCCAATATTTCCATATCGTCACTCAATTTTCGATCTGTAATCTTTGCATAGATTTGAGTTGTTTTAATATCGGTATGCCCAAGCATCTTGGATACGGTTTCGATAGGTACTCCATATCCTAAAGAAAGCGTGGCGAATGTGTGCCTTGCAATATGAAATGTAATAGTCTTGTTAATACCACATACAGCAGAAATCTCTTTCAGATATTCATTCATTTTTTGGTTACTGATTACCGGAAGTAAATTGCCGTTGGGTAGTTTCCCTTCATATTTTTTCAGAATTGATTTAGGAATGTCCAGCAAGCGTATGTTTGATGTTACATCGGTCTTGTGGCGTTTCATCACTATCCATAAATTTCCATCAAACATCATGCGGATACTTTCCGGCATCAACCCGCAAATATCAATATATGACAAGCCAGTGTAGCAACTAAAAACAAACATATCACGCACCTGTTCCAGTCGTTGTGAGGCAAATCGCTTTGTATAAATCTTGTCTATTTCTTCCTGGTTCAAGTACCCCCTCTCTACTCGATCATACTTTAATTTATAATTCGAAAATGGGTCTATTGTTATCAACCCTGAATTTTTGGCATAAATGACGATAGTTCTAAAACGCTGGATAAATTTCATAGCGGTATTATGCGAACAATCGAAATTACTCCGGATATGTAAATAGAAGTTTTCAATGAACACGGGATTCATTTCCCGAATGGGCATGTCTGATACCTTATATTTATCCTTCATGAATTCGATCAACCTGCCTTTGGTCAGTTCATAACGGGTATAGGTTTTATGGGTGGATATGCTATTCCCAACTTTTAAGCTAAATTGCTGATTATGCTCCTCAAAAAAAGCGATAATTGTTTTTTCGCCCTTGCCTAAAAACGCATTTTTCACACGTTCGGCAGTTACATAACCATCCCGATGTTGCATTTCATGGTAAAGCGTATGGATTCTGGCCCGAATCTCATTCAGCGTGGAATTGACACCATTAGCTTCTGCTGATTTCCCGATTGGTCGGCCTGATTTCCATTTCTTTTCCTCAATATCCAGCTTGGTATAAAACTGGGTAAGTTTACCATCAACGGTAATTCGCGCATGAATAGGTACTAAACCATTTTTTTTAGCCTTATCCAATTTGAGGAAAAACAACACATTCAAAGTACTTTTTTCTTGTTTCATAATCTCACATTCATTACGTTTCAAAACTAATTTTACTAACTGATAGTGAGATAAATACAGGCACGACAATATTCGACATGAAGTAGTCAACTTTGGACAAATCGTACCCCTTCTTTTAATTTCAAGACGGGGGTACGATCTGGACACTGAACTATGTCATTTTAGGTCCTTTTTTTGACTTTATATAGCAGACAGAAATTAAATAAAAAAGCCCCACAATATTGATATTGTGAGACTTTGACTGTCTTTTGTCGCCTTGTGGCTTCTCTAAAAGTGACCCCTATGGTACAAAACTCGAACCATTTACTGGAGGATTTGAAACTTCTGAGTGAAGTACTTGCAGCATAATTCCTAGTATTATTACTATTCTCTTCATCTCAGTTTGTCAAACAACGTCCCAGTTTTGGACGGTCAACAATAGCTTGATAATTTTGTTTATTAGATTGCCAGTTTTGTTAGCTGGTGAAATTGGCATCACTTGCAGTAACATTTATAACCACTTATATAGATTCAAACATCCATTTAAACACATGATCGTCTTTAGTGGTTTGTTGAAAAACTATAACAGTGTTAGTAACCGCTCCATTTCCAAGCCTTTGCGATGTTTATTGTAATCTGAAAAACCACCGTCTTTGACGGTGGTAATGTAAATTAGGGCTTTGCCAAATAACTTAGCCCATGGTAAAATTTAAAAAAATAAACTATGGGTAAATTTAGAAAATTAACGCATGTTTTTTACAAATGTGAGTACCATATTGTATTCACGCCCAAGTATCGGTTTCGAATCTTAAACGGGCTGATAAAGACATTGATAGAACATGATCTTAAGGTTATAAGTCAGTGGAAAGAGGTTGAAGTAGAGGAGGTAAACATTTAAGAAGATCACATTCATATGGTCTGCTCAATTCCACCAAAGTATTCAATTTCAGAATACATGGGTACATTTAAAGGGAAACTGGCTATTTAGTTGTTCAAGACTTATCCTGATCTAAAGAGAAAGCCCTATTGGGGAAATTACTTTTGGGCACAGAGATATTTTGTAAGTACAGTCGGTTTAGATGCTGACATGATTAAGAGGTATGTGAAATATCAAGAACAGGAAGAGAAAAAGATGGAGACACTCTAACCTTTCCCTCTTTTAGAGGGTTCTGAGATTAAAGCCACCCTCTTTGAGGGTGGTTGTTTACTGAGGAGATCAATGATCATTCTTACTTCAGGGTATAGTTGAAAATCAATATTCTTTAATAAATGAATTTGCTGATCATAAAGTGCAGATATGCCGTATTGATCTATTATTTGTTCTATGTTTGGTGGAATTGCAAATCGGCAGGATCAAAATCTTCAAAATGCAGGTAGTTATTTGTAATTTTTTGAAGCCACCCATTGAGACTACTACTCAAATAACGCATAATATTGACAATCATCTCTTTTTTGGGAAAAAGATGAGCTAATTTTTTGAACTTTACAAAGCATTCGGGATTCTCAATACCAACAACTAAAGCGGCATGTGAGATTTGCTGTTTTTCAGGCTGATGGATTACGACCTTTGATCATTTTGCCACCATCAAACCCCCGGTGTTCGCCGCCGAATCTGGTTGTCTTAATAGACTGGCTATCAATACACGCTAAACTCGGTGATTCATATTTCTCCGTTTTTTACGTATCATGCTTATAATCAGTTCATTAATTTATTCTGTAATTCCGAAGTTCTTCCATTTCGTGAAATAGTAATAAACCAGTTCCCATTTGGGAAAACAGCCATGCAACATGCGCCACTGGCTGGATTTGCCGGTTAAATTGACCAGTTCACGCCGTTTTATATTGACCAGTGTGCGCCGGAACAAATTGACCACCTATTTTCAATATTGAGAACGATCATTTCCTTGTTTTGATTAGAGTTATACAAAATTAGATTTATTTATTCTGATTCAACAGTTTCTACGTTTTTGTTTCGTTGTCTTCTTCGTATTGATTCTCCTACAAGTTCCATTCGATGAGCATCATGAACAATACGGTCAAGTATTGCATCCGCAATTGTTTGTTCTCCGATAACCTCATACCATTGTGCCACTGGCAACTGAGATGTTATAATGGTTGAGCGGTTTCCATGACGATCTTCGATGATTTCCATAAGTACCGACCTGTTTGATGCATCAAGCGGCTGCAAACCAAAGTCGTCCAGAATCAGAAGATCCTGCCGTTCTATCTTCGCAATTTCTCTGATGTACGAACCATCTGCTTTGGCCATTTTTAATCTTGTAAACAGCTTTGTAGTGTTGGCATAAAGTACTTTGAACCCGAGAGTACAGGCCTGATTTCCGATAGCAGAAGCAATGAAGCTTTTGCCTATTCCGGTACTACCGGTGATCAGAAGATTCTCTTTTCTTCCGATAAAAGTACACTCAGCCATACGCATGAACTGATTTTTGTCCAGGTTGCGATCTATATCAAAGTGCAACTGCTCAATGTTGGCTTTATAACGGAACTTTGCATTGCGCATTTGCCTCTCTATGCGGCGATTGTTACGATCATCCCATTCGGCATCAACAAGCATCGATACCATTTCATCGCCTGTCATTTGAATCATGCTGCCATTCTCGATGCTTGTTCTAAAGGCCCGAACCATACCGAAGAACTTCATCTGTCTCATTTTTTGAAGCGTTTGCTCATTCATTTTATTTGATTTAAGGTTAAACAATACCCGGAGGGGTTAGCCGTTACAGCTGTCCTCCGGGGAGATATTACCGGTAATAGTTTTTGCCACGTATATTCAGGTGAGGGGGCATTGACTGATCAACATGCTGCTGATCATCAACGTTTCGGTCAAGTCCTTTTTCAAGGATTACCCGGATGGTCTGATAGCTGTAATCGCCATATTGAAGTGCACGGTGACAAGCATTGTTAAGCCGCTCTTTTCCGGCACGTACCGAAAAACTTAAAACTCCCTGGCAGGATCGATAAGTCTGCTCCGGATGCTGTCTGGCATTTAGCAACTGGATAATATATTCTTTCGTTTGAGGGCCTACCTCTGCGGCTCGTTCGATAAATTTATCGGGGTTCCAGTCGCTCATGAAGCGGTGCTGCGAGGCCAGATGATCAGTTATTGTAGTGTGTCCAAAAAGGTGCCTGTTCCTTTTGTGCACTGCAATTCGCTCGTAGCGGTGATAAATTTCAACCTCAGATTGGCTGTAAAGCAAGGTTACCTTTTTGCCGATAAAATGGTAAGGAACACTGTAATAATGCTTATCCTCGGCAAGACAGACGTAATTGTTCTTCATCACAGAAGCGATATAGCGTCGCTTCAACTCATATCTCTTTTCAGGTAAAGGGTGCAAAAAGTGTCGTTCAGTATCTTCGAACAACTGTCGCCTGCTGAACGGCCTTCCGGTAAGCGGCCTGTTATTATGAGCTTCCAGAGCCTCCCTGATCGCGCTATTTAGAAGTTCAATGCAAGAATATACATTACCCTTTAAAGTGCTGTAAATCGAACGGTAAATGATTTTTACGGCACCTTCTACCAACGCTTTGTGTTTGGGTTTATACGGAGCAGCCGGTAAGGCCGCCATCGAATAATAGCTTACAAAGTCACGAAAAGCCTCATTAAGTGTCGGCTCATAGCGATTACTCTTGGTTACTGCAGACTTTAAGTTATCCGTAACGATGGCATTGGGAACACCTCCAAAGTAATGTAATGCATTTTCGCAGGAGTTGATGAAGTCTTCTTTCTGTTGGGTATAACTGGCCTCTACGTAGGTCAACTGACTTGCACCCAGTATGGCGACAAAAACCTCTACCTCTGTGATGTCTAATGTTTCCGGATCTAAAACCTTGAGTTTTTCGCCTGCATAATCAACATACATCTTCTCCCCGGCCTTATGCTCAATGTGCATAACCGGATTACGAACCTTCTTCCACAGAAGATAATAATGCTTGAACTGTGAAAACCGATAGCCTGCAGGATGCTGTTCAAAATATTGCTCCCAAAGCTTCTCCTTGGTGTTTCCCCGGATCTTCAATGCTTTTTCCATGGTGGGGAAAAATGCTTCCAGAGATTGATAACGCAGATCATTCTCAATATGATTGCGTGGAACCATATCCAGAAACATCTGCTCAAGTTCAGTGTCACTCATCAGTTGAATCTCCTGGGGCGATTTGCCCGAAGCCAGGAACAACCTGATATACTTCTTAACACTATTGCGGGGAAGACCCGTCCGATCCCCGATGGACTGTTTACTTACACCTTCGGTGTAAAGCCTGATAATGCTTCTTACCTTGCTCATAATGATTAGTTTATTTGACATTTTGATTATATTGAACAAAGCCAACTTAATCATAAATGCCCGCTAATCAGCAAGGATAAATCGTTCTTAGAGGGTGGTCAATTTGCTCCGGCGAAACCCAACCATTTTGACCGGCGGAAGGTGGTCAATTTGTTCCGGCGCACACTGGATATTTGTTCCGGCGTGTCCAACTGGCAGCCGGTTTTAAGTAAATAAAAGATGGCATTGAAAATGTCACGCAAAGAATGTTTTCTCTTGCGGTTGTCCTTTAAAATGCGACTTAAAAGCATCCATTGGCAATCGGAAAGGTTGGTCGAATAGTGTTTTATATGTTCTTAACAGTTGGAAACCATTAAGATAGCGAAACAAAATTGATCAAACAATTGATAATCAATGTTTTATATTATTATTTGTTAAATTAAAACAGTCTCTTTAAATTAATATTCAGATTATGAGTTAATTTAGTTTATGGATGAATTCGGTTAAATCAATATGTTTCCCTAGACTTAATTTCTGCTTTAATCTATATTTGCTTTTCCTGACGCTTTCTGGTGAAATCCCAAGTATAAGTGATAATTGAAGAGTATCCAAGTTGACAAAAATAGCAGAAATGATAATGGTATCCTGCTGAGTCAACTGAGGAAACTGAATAAACAAATTTGAAATAAAATTCGGATAAGTCTGGTTAAATTTTAATTGGAATGTAGTTAAACTATTTAATAAAACTGATTTTTTTTGGATTTTATTTTTGAGATCAACCAATACCTGTCTCTGTTCCTCGGCAATTCCCTTTTTTTGAAGTTCTGCAGACAATTGTTTTGCCATGTTTTGCATAGTTGTATTAATCTCGATTAAGCGAAGCGCTTCTTGCATCAGCTCTGTTTGGTTTTCATTTAGCTTCCCAATTACTTCAGTATTTGTTGCAGAAATATCTTCAATAATGGTTTTTTGATTTTTAATTTGCTCTAAAAGTTCAGAAATTTTGGATTTTAGTTCACTTTCAATTTCTTCGATCTGTAACTTTATCCGTTTTTCAATTGACTTACTTTTGGCTAACCTTGTATTGATTGCTTTCAGGAGTTCATAAATCGTAAAAGGCTTAATCAGATAATCATCAGCGCCTAATTCCATACCTGCCCTGAAATTTTCCCGTTCTGCCAAAGCTGTAATAAATATGAAAGGAATTTGAAGCTCTCCATCTTCTGATTTTAGCAATTGTAACACATCATAACCATCCATTCCAGGCATCATAATATCACATAAAATCAGATCGGGTAAATTTTCTTTGGCCATCTGAATCCCAATTTTGCCAACATCTGCTCCTATCACTTCAAAACCTTCCAGTTCCAACGCATCAGTGATATTTTCCCGTAGTGAAACGGTATCTTCAATGATCAGGATTTTCGTCATTTTGGTTGTGTAATTAAAAAATTAATTTAAGTGTAATTGCTGTCAATTCCAAAGTCCAGAATATTATACATTAAAATTGAAAGGATTAGCATTAATTTATCAATCTTTCCGAGCGTAACTATAATTAGTGATTAAATCGACAGGAAAATGCAAAGAAAATGTAGTCCCTTTATCTACATTATTTGAACAAGAAACCGTTCCTCCATGCAATGCTACCGACTCACGAACAATACTCAATCCCAAACCATTACCCTGGATGGTTGAAACATTATTCGCTCTGAAAAATGGTGTAAATAAATGTTTAATATCTTCTTCCGGTATTCCTATTCCTTTATCCTTAACACTGAAGATCAATTCGTTATTTTCAAGTTTTAATTCAATCTTAATTGAGATATCATCACCTGAATATTTAATTGCATTTGATATCAAATTATTAATGGCTTGTATTATTAGCCGTTCATCGACTCTAGCAATAAGAGTCTTAAAAGGATAATTAAATACGATTTGGCCTTTTATCGATTTCGCCGAAATAAATTCGTTAGTGATATTTAGACACATGGCAATAAAATCTTCATCTTTTGGTCTGAAGACAATCTTCCCTTCCTGCATTTTGGAAAGTTGTAATACATTATTTACAATGTCGGTCAGGTGTAAAACATGATTCTTAATTTTTGTCAGCCTAGATACTACCTGTTCAATATTCATTTTTTGATAGTGAGAAATCAACGTATCACTAATCATAAGAATTGACGCAAGTGGCGTCCGGAACTCATGTGATGTTGTCGCTACAAAACGCGACTTCAACTCACTAAGCTCTTTTTCTTTTTCTATTCCTTTCTGCAATTGTTCTTCAAAGAGTTTGCGACCGGTAATATCTTTGTGTGTCCCAATAATTCGCAATGGCTTTCCATCACTCGCCCACTCAATTAATTTACCACGGTCAAGTATCCATTTGTAGTTTCCATCTTTGGAGAGCATTCTGTATTCATTATAGTAGAATTCAGTTTCGCCATTAAAATGTTTATCCAATTCAGAAAGACATGAATTTAAATCATCAGGATGAATGAGTCTTTTCCATTCATCAATTTTGTTTTCAATTTCAGAAACAGAATAACCCAACATGATTTTCCATTGGTCGGAGAAAAATACCTCATCGGTTATAAGATTCCAGTCCCAGGCGCCATCACCCGACCCTTCAATCGCAAAATGCCATCTTTCCTCACTCTTTTGAAGAGCCAGTTCCATTTCCTTACGTTTTGTAATATCAATCTTTATGGCTATAAAACTTGTGATTTTACCATTATAATTAATTACAGGAGTTATTGTCAATTCTTCGTGGAAAAGACTTCCGTCCTTTCTTCGGTTTATCATTTCACCGCTCCAGACTCTTCCATCAAGGATCGTATTCCACAACGTTTCAAAAAAATTTCTGTCCTGAATTCCGGAGTTTACAATTTGTCTTGGATTTTTCCCAATGATTTCTGATATCGGATATCCCGAGAGTTTGGAAAAACTACTATTTGTCCATTGAATAATGCCATCGATATCTGTAATAATAATAGCCAACGAAAAGGCATCAAAAGCCAGGTTTTGCATTTTGAGTTTAGCTTCCGCCTTTTGCCGTTCTGTGATGTCCCGTGATATTCCGTAAAGAGCAACTTTCCCATTCCACTGCCCGAACACAAATTTGGTCTCAACGGGTATAGATTCACCATCTTTTCTACATAGCGGTACCGAACAAATCACGGATTTACCTCTTGCCATTTTTTTAATAATAAATGTAACTTCGCTCCTTCTCTCCGGAATATGAACTTCCGAAATCAGCTTGCCCAGAAGTTCATCCTTTGCATAGCAAAGAACTCTTCCAACAATGGGATTTGTACGAATGATTTCCCCGCCTGTACTTAAAATAAACATGAAATCATTAAGAGAATCAAAAATCAGTTTAAAATTCCTTTGACTCAACTTCAATGCATTTTCTGATTTTATGCGGGCAAGCGTTCCTCCTATCTGGACTGCAATTATTTCTAAAGCAATTTTAGATGTATCTTTTAATCTTTCCGTTACTCGTGATGCTATATTGACTGAACCTATAAATTTCGCCTCATGCCTGATTGGAATTACTCCGACTTGCTTTAGATTTTCACGAACAAATAACCCGGAATTCTTAATTACTTCACTATAAAAACCATAAACAGGCTCGCCTTTCCGGATGATCTGGAAGTGAACTTCCTCCGGAGAATACTGTCGGACTGAATCAATGAATTCTGAAGAAAATCCTTTGTGTGCAACAAGTTCAAGGTTCCCGGTTTGTTCATTGATCAAATAAACTCCGGCAGCGTGTATGTCCTCAACCTGCAGCATCGAATGAATCACATGAAATAAGGCTTGTCTTATGGTAGTGGTTGTTGCCAGGATAAAACCCAGGTTGCGATGAATGGTTGAGTATTGTTCATTTAATTTACTGTCGGTAATATCCCGAATAATGGAGAGACCTTCATTATCCGAAATAGCAATCATCCGGTTTTCATAAAAACGGTGTTCATTATTAGCGGAAAGGTTATACTCGAATTTAGTAACTTCTTTAGTTAGCAGCGTCTTTCGCCATCCTTCTCTTGTTCTCGCACAAAGCTCATCATGTAAAATTCCATCAATTTTTGCCTCTGAAAATATCTCTTCCGAATTATATAACGAATTTTGGGAATGATTGTTAAACTTAGAAAATGTTCCATCTTTTCTAATTTTAAACAACAAATCAGGAATTGCCCTTACAATAGCCGTATTTTCATTTTCACTTTTGATAAGTTGTTCTTCTGCATTTTTTCGTCGGGTAATATCAAAAGCTGCACCTATAAATCCCTGAATGTTTCCCAATTCGTCTTCCAGTTTACTGATTGTAACTAAAACATTGATCCTCGTCCCATCTTTACTTCTAAAGGTTCTTTCGATTCCATCGCTATGTTTCTTTTGATTGAGATTTTGATTGATTGTTTGCAAAAAAAATTGCGAATCTTTAAACAGATCGGAGTTAGAATTATGGCCTGGAGATGGCTTTAGTTCATCAGGATCGTAAAAAATCAAAGGTGTATAGACTCCAATGACTTCTTCTGCTTTATATCCAAGCATTTTCTCAGCAAAAGGATTGAATGATTTGATGATGCCATTCTTATCGGTTGAAATGACTATTAATTCAATATTATCAACAATGGCGTGATTTAGTTCAAGAAGCGCAAAAATCTCATTGCTTCTTTCTTCAACTTTCTCATTTAACTGATTATTAATCTCTTTTAATCTGACTTCATCCTTTATTCGGCCAAACCCGTTTCCCAGAATTTTCCCCAGCAGGGTTAATGAAAGGATATCTTTATCCTGCCAATTCCTTTCCTCTCTAATCGAATCAAAAACAAGGAAGCCAATAAGAGAATTATCAGCTAATAATGGTATTGCCAGTAAAGATTTGATATTATGAATTCTGAGAATTTCTTTTTCGGATCGCGCTTCGGATGGTAAATTATCAGTTAACGGAATATAGATTGGTTCAAATTTTTTAAGTTTGTTCATCCACCAAGGCATCAGCCATATAGGAACATCCTTTGAATCCTGAATTTGGGGCCGAATTCCTACCTTGCACCATTCATGGGTAATATTACAAAACAAACCATCTTCAGCAAGTATGAAAATATAACTCCGATCAATATCAAAGAAATTTCCGAATTTTCTCAAAACCAGGGTTACAGAATCATCAAAATATTCTTTTTTTATATTAATGAAGTCATTAGAAACTTCAGCCATAATATGTCTGAGTTCTGAGTGCTTCTCTCTGCTTTTACTTTCAGTTATATCCGTAAATATTATCAAGGTAAAAAAATTAAACCCTGCTCTATCTAAGTGAGATGAAAATGAGATTTTTATAGTTTTATTTTTGCCACCCAACGTAACAATATCAACCTCATAACCATTTTTTTTTTCTTCCCATTTGTCTGATTCTTCCCGAATAATCGAAAGTTGATCAGAATTTATAAACTCCTTTAAATTACGGTTTTTTAATTCTTCGGGAGCAGCTTCAAAAATTAATTCTCCCGAAGGATTAATATAAATTATGGATCCATTTTGATCAACGATCCCTGCACCTTCTAATAGGTCCTTAAGAAGAAGGCGATATTTTACTTTGCTTTCTATACATAAGTCCTGATTATTTCTTTGTCCGGAATTGTAACCGACTATGTCAATCATGCATTCGGCTCCATTAGCTGACAAAATCCCTTCTAATTGTATTGTTTCGGAACGATTGGAACGTTTAGAAAGTGCGGTATTGCAACAAACTTTTTGTGAGGATTTGAAAACATGAATTAAAAATTCATTAAAGGGAACAGAAGCACTAGTATCCAGGAAATCAATAAGTCGATTCCCTTTCAATTGATTTATCTGCTTACCCAAAATTTTTGATGCATTTATATCTAATCCGAGAATAACACCTTCCTGGTTAAAAGTAAGTCTGCCTAAATTAGTATGATTGTAAGAATTGCCATGTTTTTGCAATTGATCTTCCAGTAACTTTTTGCCCCTCCGCAGTTTTTCATTTTCCAATTCCAATTCCAGCTGGTGAGCCTTTAATTCATCAATGAGTTTCCTGCATTCATCGAGCGAATCTGAACCCTGATTAGTGTCAGAGATCTTTTCTTTATCTTTTTTTGCTGATCTTTTCATAAAATAGCTACTTTTCAAACCGCAATTTAATATGCTTTGCACATTAAATTGTGGTAGTATCATGTCATTTCAATTCTGAAAAATCCTCAGATCAGAATTATTATTTTTTTTACTTATTCTATAATAGAGGCATATTAATCGCAACGGGGAGGAGTCGTCTGGTTCTCAATTATCAATCAACCAATGAATTACATTTTAACAATTCTCCCCAATAAACGATTATTATATACTCCCAATATATATATATATAAATACTCATAAAGTTTTACAGAGACATTGGTTTCTAATATGTAGAAAAATATTATCCCGGGATTTGTGGTGATGCCGGTAGGGTTAATTTCACTATTGTTCCTTGTGTGGTGTTTGAAATCTGTAAAGTTCCGTGGTATCTCTGGGTTATCAACATGGAAGTAATCAAACCAAAGCCAGATCCTTGTTGCGCGATTTTCTTCTGGTTAAACTGATTGAACGCACCAATATCGGACACATTATCAATCGGAAATCCAATACCATGATCCTGGATCTGGATCTCCAGGTGGTTGTTGTAAGTAGCATTCATTACCACTACATTCGATTTTGGCTCCGAAAATTTAAAGGCATTGTCGACCAATTCTCTGATCAGGAACACAAAATCGTCATAGTCAATGATCAATTCAGCATTTTCTAACTTAAACATCAAATCACCAACCCGTTCGTATTTCTTTGCGACCCTGATTGAAACTTTTGCAATAATTTCATGAATATTATTTAAACCAGCATTATCAGAACCAAAATCATTCTTTGAGCTAATTAAGACATAGTTTAGATAATTATTAATAATACTGTGCAAACGATTGCCGTTCAGTTCAATCTCTGATGCCATTTCTTTTATTTCATACCTGCTCAAAGATTCAGTATCATCTTTAATCAGGCTTGCAAATCCAAGTATTCCATTTAAGGGAGTTAATAATTCATGCGGTAAAGTGTGAAGTACTCTCGCTCTAAGATCATTTAGCCGGGCTTGTATCCTGTTATTTATCTCGACCGATTTTTGAAGTCTTACACAAATAACCTTTAATAATTTCTCCAGCAAAATTGGCTTTACTATGAAGTCATCTGCCCCAAGCTCCATCCCTTTTCGAATCTCGTCCTGCTCAGCCAATGCAGTTAAAAAGATGAATGGAATCAATGCCGTAGAAGTATCGTTTTGTAATTGTCGGTATACTTCAAAACCATCTAGTTCAGGCATCCGGATGTCGCATAAAATTAGATGCGGTTTTTTCGTTTTTGCTATTTCAATTCCCTCAAAACCATCACCTGCTCCAAAAACATCATAACCTTCAAATTTCAGTGCCTCTAATACTTCTTCACGCAAGCAAGTATTATCATCGATAAATAATATTTTTTCCATAAGCAGATTTACTCAATCGAGATTCAATAGTAAATAAATATCTGTTCACATTCCGTTCATGACCTGAATCAATTATTTCTTTTATGACAGCTTAATCCTTTTGAATAAATTTCTTCCGATAGTAAATAATCTGAGTTAGTAATACTTTAAAAACTGAACTTCGAATTATTCCGGTTAATGCGCTATGCTTATCAAATACTTCTAATCGATGGAGTCAAGACAAAAAAAGATAATTATACAAAAACTATAAGCTATCGGGCGTGGACAATACATGGACAAAATTAACTTAATGGCACTTTGTTTCATTTTTGTGATATATAAGTGTTGCGTTAATTTTTAATTTATCCGTATAAATAACTATATACTAAAGTATTATGAGCGTTCTTTAATTTTTTGATTTGAATTGACTTTTCTTTTGCGCTTAATAATATCCTCATTATCGGTATTCAAAAAGACTGTTTAATAGCTAATTACGGAATAGAAGTCAATCAGAATTTCAAAAAATCGTATGATTTTTCACCACTCAATTCTTAACGCATCAGTAGTATTTGTGATATATGAATTTAAATACGAACCATTCTCCCTTGTCCACCTTTTGTCCCTGTTCTGTAATAAATACATGCTTTGAAATGCACTAAATTTGACAAATTTATTTCGACTCTATATCTAACAAAATGGTTAACATTGATTTAATATGGCCTTAGGTTCTGAATTTTCTGCAGAAACAAAGAACTAATACCGCATTACAGCATAATGTGGTGCCTTTATCTCTGCTTTTACTTTTGTAAAATGGAGGATTAAGTATGAGAGCATGAAATTCAAACCGTTCCAGTCTAAAGATTTGACACGTCCAATCATTACTAAACGATAACCGGTTTCAGGCGGTATACCTGATGCGTTCTATTTGCAAATTCAATTAAAAAGCCCCGGAGAAATTCCGGAGCTTTTAATCATTCATCCAATTAAACAATCAAATGATTTTATTTTAGAATTATATTTCAAATCATCAAATCTGCGTAATACGAATTTATTTCTTTCGATTACTTAATTGTTATTTTCTTTAAATAAGATGTTTAACCGCAAATTTCAATCAAAATGAATTTACGGATTATCAATTCTGTTTACTCCGTCCATGTTTTGTCCACGTCCTTTCCATTTAACCAATATCTTTTTTGCGCAATATTGTACCACAAAATTATACAAAGTATAACTGATGGGAGTCAATTGGCGTAGCCATGTTTAAGATGCTTTAAAAGGCTATATGCAATACTCTTTGCTATTTGTATTTTCTAAATTAATAAAAACCATGATCGGCATCACTACAAAAAAACAATACAATTGGCATGCGGTATATTTAAGATCCAGAACAGAAAAAAAAGTATTTGATGAAATATCAAATAAGCGAATTGAATGTTACCTTCCTCTGCGATCATCAAAACGAGTTTGGAGTGATCGGGTTAAAATTATTACAGAACCTGTTTTACCTGGCTATATTTTTGTTCGAATTAGTTTGTCTGAATATTATGATGTTCTAGTTACTAATGGTGTGTTAAAGTATGTCTGTTTTGATAACAAACCTGCGGTTGTTAGCGATTATCAAATTAACCTTTTGAAACTTTTTGTCGAGCATCTCAATGACAAAATTGAGGTTTCATCTGAACGACTAAGAAAAGGCACTTTTGTAAAAATTATCAATGGTCCTTTAAAAAATGTCGTTGGTGAAGTTAGTGAAACGCGGGGCAAAAGTTATTTGATACTGCGTTTTGAGCAGTTGGGTTATACGCTGCAAGTGGATTTGAGTCAGAATGAAGTTGAGATTTTGCCAACGGAGAGCTTAGCCGAAAGTATCGCGTAATGTCCATTGTGACAAGCCAAGCTCTTACCAGTACCAGTATCGTATTAAGCTTGAAATATTGATTATCATGAACAACAGATTCCGAAACAAGGCTTCGACGTGAGCTCAGCCGAACGTTCGGAATCACTTACCGTCATAAGTAACTTAACACAACACCAGCGTCATTTTTAGCCGATTGATTTGGTGTTCAGAAAACGGGAAACAAATATGAGCTAAAAATGCTTCAGGAACTAATTACTTCAAAAACAAGAATTCAGCTTTTATTTATGTTCTTTTTAAACAAGGAGAACATAACTTATTTGCGCGAATTAGCACATGTGTTAAACGAATCTACCAATTCCATCCGTCAGGAGCTTACAAAACTTGAAGATTTACAGTTGCTAGTTAGTTTTAAGCTAGGCAATAAAAAGTTTTATCGAGCAAATGTTACTCATACTTTCTTCCCTGATATCCGGAATATGCTGCTTAAAGAAATCGGTTTTGATTCAATTAAATCCTTATTGTATCGGGATGTATTGGGCTTGTCTGAAATTTTCGTAATTGGTAGTTATGCACAAGGTATTAACTCAAATATTATTGATCTTGTGCTGATAGGGCAACAGTTAGATAATAACCAAATCAGCAATGTCATTAGGGAGATTGAGTTGAAAGTGAAAAAGAAAATACGGTTTTTGATCCTGAGAAACAATGAATTTAACAAATTCTTTGGGCATTCAAAAATGTTTAAAATCTAAAATTACATATCTGATAGTATGAACAAATATTTAAACCTCTTCTTCATTGTCTCTCTGATATCTTTATTCTCGTGCCGAAGCAGTAAAGATCTGATTTTAATGAAAGATGCAACCAATGATGATCTTTTCAAAGGATTGCCTTTACAAACAACCGAACACATTCTGAAGGCCGGCGATATTCTTTATATTAGTATTAAAACAATGAACGCCGAGGTAAATGCTGTGTTTAATCCAGAATCAAATATGGAAACAAGCACAGGACAGGGGTATCAAAAGTACACAACTCCAAGTGGTGCCTACCTATATGGATATGAAATCGGAGCAGATGGCGCGATTAAACTGCCCATGCTGGGTAAGATTCAGGTTGCCGGAGTTTCAGTTTCTCAGGCAGAACCGATTGTTCAGAAAAAAGCAGACGAATTAATTAACGACGCCATTGTTAAAGTCAAATTGCTGAATTTTAAAATTACAGTAACCGGTGAAGTCCGTAATCCGGGAGTCTATTATAACTACAACAACTCGATCACGGTAATCGAAGCCCTGGCGATGGCCAATGGAAATACGGATTATGCTACAATTAAAACAGTTATGGTGATTAGGCCAGGCGCAGAACAAAATAAATCCTATTTCCTCGATCTTAGCTCTAAAAACATATTCGCTGCTGAGGCATTTTATTTGCAACCTAACGATTATGTTGTTGTGCAACCCGACCGGTATAAAAATTTCCAGTTAAACAGCCAGGCTTATTCCCTGTTCTTTTCTTCCTTATCGCTACTACTTGCAGTATTGGGTTTTGTTATTAAATAACATGAGTATCCGGCATTTTCCCATTGCGTATAAAGTGAATCACAATGTGATAATTGATTGTTATTTAGCCGTTTGATAATTAATTACTGACCATCAAATAACAATCAATGACTCCATTTTTAATTAAGAATGCACATTTGGGAAGGTTAATAAATAATCATTTAAAATAAATTCATCAGAAAATTGACTATGCAAGCATTAAACAGCTGTCCAAAAAACATTGATCATTCAATAATAATTTAGCCCAAATAAATTTGTATATAAATATGGAAAATATAGATAACATTTACGAGGTATTAAAAGAAGAAGATGGACCGGACATTAAGAAAATAATTTATCTGCTGCTCCGGCAATGGCATTGGTTTTTACTATTTGGCGCCCTGGGCTTTGGAGGGGCGTATTCCTACACCCGATTAACTAAACCAACCTATTCAGTAAGCGGCTCCATTCTGATCCCAGAAAAATCGAATGAAATGGATTTGAAAGATTTGTTTAGTGGCGCCCTGCAAGGTGGTCAGGACAACACAAAAATAAACAATCAGATCGAGATTCTTAAATCCTCGTTTACGATTAACCATACCTTACTAAACCTAAACTGGCGGACAAGTTGGTATAAAAAGGATCTTTTTATTTGGAATGGAATCTACAAACAAGAGCCCTTTGATGTGCAGGAGACCCAGTCATTTATTAATCCGTCAGGCATAAAAATATACATTACACCAACGAGTCAAAATTCATATTTGGTTTCAGGTGTCGGAGAATTAAATGTTCAGGGTAAAATTTATATAGTAAAATTCAACAGCAAGGGTGAATTTGGTCATCCTTTCCGAAACGAATATTTCAATTTCACGATCCTGAAAAAGATTAATATTTCCGACATTCCGGATGGTAAATATTATTTCGTGTTTAACGATCAAAGGGAAATGACACTAGCCTACCAAATAAGACTGGATGCTACTTTGAAGGATGAAAAAAGCGATATTGTACTCTGCACTATTAAAGGTGAAGAACCGGAGAAAGAGAGTGATTTTCTGAATGAACTTATTAAAGTTTACATTAGGCAGAAAATGGAAGTTCAAAACGAAGCACAGCGTCGTTCTCTCGATTTCATCAACACACAGCTTGCCGGAATCTCCGATTCACTCGACCGTGCCGGAACTAAATCTACTGAATTCAGATCCAGAAACGATATCATAGATTTGGGAGCTGAAGGAACACTGGTGATGAATACTCTCAAGGAAGTTGAATCCGAAAAAGCTCAAACCCAGATGCAACTCGACTATTTCAGGAACGTTCTTGACTATCTCGAAAAAAACGGAGACCTGACCAAACTGGTGTCGCCTTCGGTGGTTGGAATTGAAGATGCCTCGCTGAATGCACTGGTTGTAAATTTAGGCGAATTGTTTTCCCGCCGTCAGGTTTTGTCCTTCACAGCCAGAGCCAATAACCCAACACTGATACTGCTCGACAAGGAATTGGCACAAGCCCGTACCCGATTGAACGAAAACATTCGAAACCTGATTGACAATGCGAATCGATCGATCAATAGTCTGAAAGACAGACAAGATAAGATCATTTTACAGTTGAATAAACTGCCCCAAAAGGAGCAGCAAATGATTAACATTCAACGTCAGTTCGACCTGACCAATGAAATTTATACCTTCATGCTTCAAAAACGTGCAGAAACAAACATCGCGCTGGCTTCCAGTATTTCTGATGTCCAGATTATCGAAAGCGCAAGTCCAGATACGGCACTCTCAGTCGGCCTGACCCGAAAAACGATTTTGCCCATCGGTTTTATTCTGGGGCTGTCTCTGCCAGCTGGATTCATTCTGCTCGTAAACTTTTTCGACACCCGCATCCGTACCCAGGAAGACATTGAAAACAATACCCAGCTCCCCATCATCGGAAATATCATGCACAGTTTCGATGCAAATGAGCTGACTGTTTTCGGAAATCCAAAGTCAAACATTGCCGAATCATTTCGCGACTTACGCACCAACCTCGAGTTTATGCTTTCCGGCACTCAGGCAAAAGTAATCTCCATTCACTCGACCAACCCCAGTGAAGGAAAAACATTTAACACCACCAACCTTGCCACAATCCTGGCTATGAACGATAACAAGGTCCTGATTATTGGCGCTGATATGCGAAAACCGAAACTCCATAGGATATTTAAGGTCGAGAACGAACATGGTTTGAGTACCTGTCTGATCGGAGCAGATACTTTTGAACAGGTCATCTTTCCAACTCAGATCGAGAACCTGTATCTTTTGCCTTCAGGCCCCGTTCCACCAAATCCGGCAGAAATCCTGAGTAAGCCTGCTATGAAAAACCTGATTGAAATGGCCCGCAATCAATTCGACTATGTCCTCATCGATAACTCCCCGGTGGCATTGGTAACTGATGGAATTATTGCAAGCCGGGTATCGGACCTTAATATTTTTATTCTCCGTTATGGCGTGTCGCACAAACATCAGCTCGAAATGATCAACCAATATGCCGAAACGAAAAAGGTGACTAACATTGGCATCATCGTGAACGATATAAAAGTCAATTCGTTCGGCTACACTTATTACAAATATTACCAATACGAAGCCTATCAGAAAGACTACTATGCCTACGGCGAAGATGGAGTGGAAAAACGCCGGAAAAAGAAGGTGAAGAAGGCGTAAATTCGTATCTACATGATTATAGCTGTAGATTTTGATGGCACCATTGTCGAACACCGATTCCCGGATATTGGGCGTGTCCGTCCTTTTGCCTTTGAAACGCTTCTGGAACTACAAAAGAAAAAATACAAGTTAATTTTGTGGACACATCGTTCCGGGCGGCAACTTGAAGAAGCTGTGGCGTTTTGCCGTGAGAACGGCTTGACTTTTTATGCCATTAATAAAAATTACCCGGAAGAAAAATGGTTCGAACACGACAGCCGCAAAATTGTGGCCGACATTTATATCGACGACCGGAACCTGGGGGGTATTCCTTCCTGGGGCGAAATTTACCAGATGATCTGTCCCGATGAAACAGAAGTTTCTTTTAAGAACAATAAAGCCTGGTGGAAACGGTGAAGAATCTTACTTTCCAATAATCCAAATTAGAAACATGTGTGGAATAGTAGCATATATTGGATACAGTGAAGCTTTCCCTATTTTAATAAATGGGTTAAAACATCTTGAATACAGGGGTTATGATTCATCGGGAATAGCTTTATTGCAAAAAGGCCAGACGACTAATATATTCAAGAAAAAAGGTAAAGTCAAAGAACTGGAAAGGTACTGCGAAGGGAAAGATATGACCGGCTGTTTGGGCATGGCCCATACACGCTGGGCAACTCATGGCGAACCTAACGATACAAATGCTCATCCGCATGTGTCCATGAGAAGATTGTTCACGATTGTGCACAATGGAATTATAGAGAACTACGGGAAGCTTAAGAAGGATCTGTCCGAAAAAGGATATACCTTTTACAGCGAGACCGATACTGAAGTTTTGGCTAATCTTATCGAATACATGTATGTTCAGGGGGAAGTATTGGATGCTGAACAAGCCGTTCGAATGGCTCTCTCTCGTGTTGTCGGAGCTTTTGGACTCGTGGTGATGTGTCAGGCGGAAGCTTTAAAGTTGATTGCAGCACGGCGCAGCAGTCCACTGGCGATCGGTATCGGGCAAAATGAATATTATCTGGCTTCGGATGCTACTCCTTTGGTGGAATATACCCAACGTGTCGTCTATCTGGATGATAACGATGTGGCCATTTTAACATCGAACAGTTTTACTTTAAAAACTATTGATGTTGATAAAGAAAAAATACCTGAAATTCAGAAGCTGGAGTTGAGCATAGGAGCTTTGGAAAAAAATGGCTATGATCATTTTATGCTAAAAGAAATTTTCGAGCAACCCGAAACCATAGAAGCTTCTTTCAGGGGACGCATAAATACCAAAAATAACGAGATTATTCTGGGAAGACTTACTGATGTAATGCCTCGAATCCTGGAAGCACAACGGATTGTTCTTATTGCCTGTGGCACTTCGTGGCACGCTGCACTTATCGGCGAATACCTGATTGAAGAGTTGGCTCGGATACCGGTTGAAGTGGAATATGCTTCCGAATTCCGATACCGTAACCCTGTGCTCAGTTCGAATGATGTCGTATTGGCTATCTCTCAAAGTGGTGAAACAGCCGATACGCTATCAGCGGTTCGGATGGCTAAAGAACATCAGGCCATGGTATTGGGAATTTGTAATGTGGTGGGGTCCTCGATGTCCAGGGAGACGGATGCCGGGATTTATACCCATGCGGGAAGTGAAATCGGGGTCGCATCTACCAAAGCGTTTACAGCGCAGGTAACCGTATTGACCTTACTGGCACTCCGGCTGGCACGTTTGAAACAAACGATTCCGGAAGAACGTTTTCATGCCATTGTAACCGATTTGTTGGCGGCGCCGGAAAAAATCAGGACAATACTTCAATCGTCAAATCATATTCAGTACATAGCTAATAAATACAGAGATGCAGTTAATGCCTTATACCTTGGACGTGGATATCTTTTCCCGGTAGCGTTGGAGGGGGCTCTTAAGCTCAAAGAGATTTCTTATATCCATGCCGAAGGTTATGCCGCAGGGGAAATGAAACATGGTCCTATCGCTTTAATTGACAACAATATCCCTGTCGTAGTTGTAGCGCCAAAGGATCGGTATTATGAGAAGGTGGTAAGCAATATTCAGGAAGTTAAGGCCAGAAAGGGGAATGTGATTGCTGTGGTTTCCATGGGAGACAACAGGTTAAAAGGAATGGTCAACGATGTTTTGGAAATTCCCGAATCTGATCCGATCGTAACGCCCTTGCTCACTGTAATCCCTTTGCAATTATTTGCCTATTATATCGCCGTTCTTCGAGGTTGTGATGTTGATCAGCCCCGTAATCTGGCTAAATCGGTAACTGTTGAGTAATTCGCTAATTGACTGGCAAATATATAATGAACAGTTTTTAATTCATGAAAGAAAATTGATTAGAAAAACTGTTTTGCAATTCGATCAGTATGCTGAGCTTTTCTTATTAGGACCAGGAGCCAAGCATTACGGAAGGCAAATTGATGTTTATATTAAAAGCAAATGCCTGACTGCCGATCAGCGATGGACAATCAAGCAGAAACTTAATGCTGATTATTTCCTGTCTCACATAGAAATGGTATGCGGAATTGATGATGAGAAACTGCTGGAGAATTTAAAAGTCATTGGTTTGGCAATCTGATACACGGGTCCCAAAACTTATGAGTGCAATTAGTCGAATGCTTTTTCGACGGAAATTACTATGAATCAATCATTCAAAATATTAGCTCTAATTTTTAATATTGTAAAATAGAAAATTATGGAATCATTTTATGTTAAAATAAAGAACCCGAAGGCAAAAAGCATCTTAAAAGGCTTGGTTGATTTGAATATGATTAGCATTAAGGAAACCGAATCCACAAACAAGTTTTCAGAATTGCTGAATAAATTCCGGAAAAAATCTGATTCACTTTTATCGTTTGATGAAATCACTAATGAAGTTGATGTCGTCAGAAAATAGAAGAGAGGAGAAGGCCGATTTATCGGAGTAGAATTCATTTATTTTTTTGACCGTAGAGGTCACATTAAAATTTAAAAATAGAATCACCATCTTTCATTAATCCATTAATTGATCATTTGTATGAATAATGCTTCTGTATTGTTGGATAAAATTGCTGCCAATAAAGAAATAGTCGGGATTATTGGTCTGGGTTATGTAGGACTCCCCCTGGCGGTGAGCTTTGCCCAGGCTGGAATTAAAGTCATAGGTTTCGACAAGTCGCCAGCCAAAGTAGATAGTATAAATTCCGGGACCAATTACATTAAAGATATCCGCGATGAAATTTTACGTGAAGTGGTTGAAAACATTACATTTTGTGCAACCACTGATTTTACCCGGATCAAAGAATGTGATGCTTTGCTTATATGTGTCCCAACCCCCTTGGATAAGTTTCGCAAACCGGACATGAGCTTTATCGAATCAGCCTGCATTTCAATCGGTCAAAACATGAAACCGGGTACTTTTATTAGTCTCGAAAGCACGACTTACCCAACTACTACTGAAGAATTTATGCTTCCCATTATTGAATGTGAATCTGGATTAGAGCATGGAGTCGATTTTTGGTTGGCCTATTCACCCGAACGGGTTGATCCGGGTAATGCCAATTTCCACACTAAAAATACACCTAAAGTTCTGGGGGCTATCTCTATTGAGGGATTGGAAATTGGAGAAAAAATTTATTCTAAAGCCATTGACCGTCTATTTCTGGTAAGTTCGCCCAAAGTAGCCGAAATGGTTAAAATTTTGGAGAACACCTACCGTTTGGTTAACATTAGTTTGATTAACGAACTGGCGCTGCTCTCCGGCAAAATGGGTATCGACATTTGGGAAGTGATTGAAGCAGCTAAAACCAAACCTTTCGGATTTCAGGCTTTTTATCCGGGACCGGGCATTGGCGGACACTGTATCCCGCTCGATCCGTTTTACCTGGAGCATATCGCGAAAAAGTACGATTTCGATCTAAGTATGATTCATGCAGCAGGTCATATTAATATGCGTATGCCACATTACATGTATATTAAAATTGCCACAGCTTTAAATAGCATTAAGAAAGCGGTCAATGGCAGTAAAGTATTATTTCTTGGTGTGGCTTATAAACCAAACATTGATGATGCACGGGAATCTCCTGCTCTGGAAATCATGGATATTGTGGCTAAAAAAGGTGGCGATGTCACATATAACGATCCACATATTCCGGTTCTGAATACTCATGGCGGGAAAAGCTTAAACTCCGTAGAACTTTCGGCAGAAACACTTGCTTCAGCAGATGTCGTCGTGCTCACGACTAATCATGCAGCTTATCCGTTGGACTTTATATTCGAGCATTCTCCTTTGATCGTTGATCTCCGAAATATGATCAGTGAAAAATCGGATAAATTATATAAACTGTAAAGTCGGGAATTGACAATGCGCTTTGCAACGATCTTGAAACATATTGTGGATTTATCCGAATTTACGAATCAAAACATAGTGATCAAACCAAAATTAAGCAAATGAATATACAAATGGTTGACTTACAAGGTCAATATCACAAAATGCAAAATGAAATCGATCAGGCCGTTTTGCAATCGATTCGCAACGCAGCTTTTATCAACGGACCTGAAGTAAAACTCTTTCAGAAAAAGCTGGAAGATTTCACAGGTTCGAACTATGTAATACCATGTGCCAACGGGACGGATGCCTTACAAATTGCATTAATGGCGCTTAATCTGAGTTTTGGCGACGAAGTTATTGTCCCCGCATTTACTTATGTGGCCACGGCTGAAGTAATTGCGCTACTTGGACTGATTCCTGTTATGGTTGATGTCGATGCCCGTACATTCAATATCGATCCTGCACAGATCGAAAAGGCAATTACCTCTAAAACAAGAGCCATTGTGCCTGTCCATTTATTCGGACAGTGTTCGGATATGAAACCGATTATGCAATTGGCAGAGAAATACAAACTTTGGGTCATAGAAGATAATGCCCAATCACTCGGTTCGGAATATACGTTTAAAAATGGAGTGACCCGGAAAACCGGCGCTATCGGCCATATTGGATGTACCTCATTTTTTCCTACTAAAAATTTGGGTTGCTATGGTGATGGTGGAGCGATTACAACTGACAATGAGGACCTCGCTATTAAATTAAGGATGATAGCCAATCATGGCCAAAAAGTAAAATACCACCATTCTGTTATCGGATGCAATTCAAGATTAGACACCGTTCAGGCCTCGGTTTTAAACGTTAAGCTGAATTATCTGAGCGAACATCTTGAAGCCAGGCGAAAAGCGGCAAATTCTTATACTGAAGCGTTAAAAGATTGGCCTTTTGCGCATATCCCTGAAACAAACGACAATGTACTCCATACCTACAACCAATATACATTAATTGTTAAAAACGGGTATCGGAATGAACTAAAAGCTTTTCTTGCTGAACGGGAAATTCCAACGATGATTTATTATCCATTGCCCTTATATCGTCAGGAGGCATTTAAAAGATATGCCGGAAACGGATATTTCCTGACGAACACTGAAGACCTGTGTCAGTCAGTTTTATCTATTCCAATTCATACCGAATTAAACGAGGAAATCCAATCCCACATTATTTCCAAGATCCTTGAATTTAATCCCCAATAATATGAACCAACAAATCTATTTCGCTCACGAAACGGCTCTAATCGATGAAGGTTGTATTATTGGTGAGGGCACCAAAATCTGGCATTTTTCGCACATTATGTTCAGGTGTCGATTAGGCAAGAATTGTAACATCGGCCAAAATGTGGTGATCTCGCCTGAAGTGATACTTGGGAATAATGTAAAAGTTCAGAACAATGTATCCGTTTATACTGGCGTAACCTGCGAAGATGATGTTTTTCTGGGACCTTCCTGTGTCTTCACCAATGTAACAAATCCACGCAGCGCGGTGAACCGTCGCGGCCAATATGCTAAAACGCATGTGGGGAAAGGTGCAACCATCGGTGCCAATGCAACCATTGTTTGCGGACACAATGTCGGCACTTATGCATTAATAGGCGCCGGAGCTGTCGTTACCAAAACTGTTCCTGATTATGCACAGGTGGTAGGAAACCCTGCCCGGCAAACCGCATGGATCAGTGAGTTCGGGCATAAATTGAAATTCAATGGCGATGGTATGGCCGTCTGTCCCGAAAGTCAGCAAAAATATCGACTCGAAAACAATCAGGTCATTCGTATAGATTAGTTCCAATTCGTGAAATTCGTATATATAATGAATCAGAAAATTAAATTTGCAGTAATCGGTTGCGGCCATATCGGGAAACGACATGCCGAAATGATCAGCCGAAATGAGGAGGCAGAACTGGTTGCCTTAATCGACATTAAAGATCCTTCAGAGTTAAACATCAATCAATACGATGTTCCGTTTTTCCATTCTTTAGACGAGTTTTTTGCATCCGGTATTGCCTGCGATGTGGTCAATATAGCAACGCCCAATGGATTCCATGCCGAACATGCTTTGGAATGTTTGAAAAACAACCTACACATAGTAGTTGAAAAACCCATTGCTTTAACCAAAGCCGATGCCGAAAAAGTCATCTTCCAGGCACTGCATTTTCATAAACATGTATTTGCCGTGATGCAAAACCGTTATTCTCCCCCATCGGTCTGGATTAAAGAAATGGTGGAATCCAGCAAATTAGGCAAAATATATATGGTGCAGTTAAACTGTTACTGGAACCGCGACGACCGCTATTACAAAACCGGTGGATGGCACGGAAACAAAAAGCTCGATGGTGGAACGCTCTTTACACAGTTCTCTCATTTTATCGACATCATGTATTGGTTGTTTGGCGACATCGAAAATATTACCTCTCACCTGCGTGACTTTAATCACCAGGATCTGACCGATTTTGAAGACTCCGGGTTTGTTAATTTCGATTTCAGTAACGGGGGCATGGGTAACCTGAATTATTCGACAGCAGTTTGGAATACCAACATGGAAAGCAGCATGACCGTTGTGGCGGAAAACGGTTCGGTTAAAATCGGCGGACAATACATGAACGAAGTGGAATACTGCCACGTGAAAGAGTATACCATGCCTGAGTTGGCACCCACCAACCCGGGCAATGATTACGGGGCTTACAAAGGATCGGCCCAGAACCATAATTTCGTGATCGAAAATGTGGTCGATGTGCTTCAGCAACGGGCTGCCATTACCACCAATGCGCTGGAAGGCTTAAAGGTGGTGGATATTATTGAACGAATCTACGCTGCTTCCTGAAACAAACAATGAATATTGAAGAATGGGGACAGAATGGACGATCACAACAATGCCTTGTAAAAACAAAAGTCAACTATCAATATTGGATTGTAAAAACAAAATATAAGGGGAAATGAAATAACTAAGTAATAGGAACAATTTATTGTCGTATTTTATAAATCACTCACCCCATGTCCGCTGGCGGACATTCCCCCTCTCTTCAAGAAGAGAGGGGCAGAGCATCGCAGATGCGATAGGGTGAGTCCAGTTTATAGGCCGATAAAAAATGCGACATTATTTCATTCTGATTACTTAAATAAGATTCTTTTCAAGAATCTTATCACAAAAAATAGGTGATTGGTCGGGATTATACCTCATTACAAATTTCTACAACTATTACACCCGGCCTGCTGCCGGCAGGGACGCTGTCGCTAACCCCTATCGAAAGATTGTAACTCAACCGACTGTTCTTTTTTCAACCAACATAATTTTTCGAAACGAATCCATCGACGCCAATGTCAATTAATCCAAGAGATTACAATTGCAAAGATGAGGAACTGCCCGTTATTGACGGGTTTGTTCTCAGTAGCATGAAAAAAGACTTGGCTGATTTTACAGCGTACTCACCCAAGTTCGATGCCGCCTATGTCAGTAATTTTGAACCCTGAACGCGGAGGTAAGCGAACTGGTTACACCAGTCGAGGAGAGGGCAAACTGAAAAGCATTACCGAACGGTTGTATGCCAACATGAAAAAGCTGCAGCAACCGCTTAACTGGCTGGAAAACTACCTCGACATGGCTGAAGGGCTGCTCCCTGTTTCGGTGGCCGACTTTGGCATCAGTGGGCTGCGCTAGGCGGACAATTCGCGCGACGCGGAAAACGTACTGAAACAACTGCGGGTGGTCAACCGGAACATTGCCCGCTACACCGACGTTCTGACGGCCCAGGGCTTCACGGCCCAGCAAGCCGACCTATTCGTCGGATCGGTGAACCTGATTGATCAGGACAACAACGCGCAGCATGATATTCTCAGCAATCGCACGCAACTGGTTGAAGGGAATATTGGCCTTCTGAACGACTTGTATGCCATCATCAAGCGAATTTGCAAAACCGGAAAAGCTTTGTACAAGGACAGTATGCCGGTGAAAGTGCCGGATTACACTTTTTCAAGCTTGAAAAAAGAAGTCGGCAACCAGGCGATTAAAAAGGAAACCCTGGAAAGCGGACAGAACACACCAATCGGCGAAACTGTTACCTAGTTTAGCCCAATTGCTCTGACGAAGCCTGGCAGCCTCACCGTTAACGGCTTAATACGGATACGAAAAAAGAACAGCAAGCCGAGAAAAGCTGGTGTTCGCCTGTCTGCCGAACAGGCAGGCGCACCGGTTTTCCGGTATTTTTCCGCTAAACGCCAAAGTAGCTCTGCTAAAGGCCAAATTGGTTCCGCTGAACTCCTGAGTGATTCCGCTGAAGGTCTGACCAGTTCCGCTAAAGACCTGAGTGGTTCCGTTGAAAGCCTGATCGGTTCCGCTAAATGCCTGAGTGACCCCGTTGAAGTTCCGGGTAGCTCCGCTGAAAAGGGTTTCAAGTTTGAGAAAAAAGTAAAACCTGCTTTTAGCCGGGGCAGTATATCGTAAATTAAATGAAGCACTAAATGAAGGGATTATAAATCGCAGGCTGAAAGGCACCGATAACCTATCCGTACCGTTGGCGTTCGGCCAAAAATCACAATTTTGTCATTGAAATGCGATTGATGTGCTTAAACAACGGGCGTCCATTACCACCAATGCGCTGGAAGGCTTAAAAGTGGTGGACATCATTGAACGGATTTATGATTCAAATTCAGGTTAAGTAATTTATGGCATAGAATTACTAAATAAACCACAATAACCCTTTTTAGAGATCACCTTATTCCCTAATCATTAATATCCATAATTAATATTTTTAGTTAATGAAAAAAGTACTTGTAACAGGAGCCGATGGATTTATCGGTTCACATCTTACTGAATTACTGCTCGAAAACGGATATCTGGTAAGAGCGTTATCTAATTATAATTCTTTTAATAATTGGGGCTGGCTGGAAGATCTTCCAGCTAATCCAAATCTAGAAATCGTTTGTGGAGATATACGCGATCCATACTACATGAAGCTAATTATGAAAAATATGGATATTGTTTTTCATTTGGCCGCCTTGATCGCTATTCCTTTTTCTTACGTTGCTCCTGATAGTTATGTGGACACCAATGTAAAGGGAACTTTAAATATTTGCCAGGCAGCCAAAGAAAACGGTAATACTCGAGTAATTCATACCTCCACTTCTGAAGTTTATGGAACTGCACAATATGTTCCTATTGATGAAAAACATCCCAAACAACCACAGTCTCCATATTCGGCATCCAAAATTGGTGCTGATGCAATGGCTTTAAGCTTTTTTAATGCATTTAATTTACCGGTTACTATTGCACGTCCTTTCAATACTTATGGACCAAGACAATCGGGAAGAGCAATCATCCCAACCATAATTTCTCAAATAGCCAATGGTATTAAAGAAATTAAATTAGGTGATCTCACTCCCACCCGCGACTTTAACTACGTAAAGGATACCTGCAAAGGATTTATCGCACTTGCAGAAAATGATTCAACAATTGGGAAAGAAATCAATATCGCTTCTAATTTTGAAATATCAATGAAAGACACGCTTGATTTGATCAAAATAATAATGAAGTCGGATGTGAAATTTATTACTGAGGAACAACGTTTAAGACCTGAAAAATCTGAAGTTTTTCGATTATGGGGTGACAATACGTTGATAAAAGAATTAACTGGTTTTATTCCTGATTATGACATTGAGCAAGGATTAACGAAAACCTGTAATTGGTTTGCCAATCCTGAAAACTTAAAGAAATATAAAGCAACGCTCTATAACGTTTAAAATGGAATCCAAATTCAACGAAATAATCAGGTTTATCCGAGAAAAGTACAATACTCCGGAAGGCCTTATCGCATTGCATGAACCACGGTTTAAAGGCAACGAAAAAAAATATGTCAATGAATGTATTGACACAACTTTTGTTTCAAGTGTAGGCAAATATGTTACCCGATTTGAAGAAATGATTGCTGAATTCACGGGTGCAAAACACGCCATAGCTGCGGTAAACGGAACAGCTGCATTGCATATTGCTTTGCTGTTAAGCGATGTAAAACCCGAAGATGAAGTAATCACACAAGCTTTGACCTTTATTGCCACTGCCAATGCGGTTGCCTATACAGGTGCAAAGCCCATCTTTATAGATGTTGACAAAGATACCATGGGTTTATCTCCCAAATTACTTGAGATTTTTTTATTAGAAAATACTGAGGCCGTAAGAGGCTTTTGCATAAATAAGAAAACGGGCAAAAGGATTAAGGCCTGTGTCCCAATGCACACATTTGGACACCCATGCCGCATCGATGAAATTATCGCTATTTGCAACAGATATAACATTGATGTAATTGAAGATGCAGCTGAATCTCTTGGCTCTTACTTCAAAGGACAACATACCGGCACCTTTGGAAAGTTCGGCACCTTGAGCTTTAATGGAAACAAGACCATTACAACCGGCGGAGGTGGAATGGTTTTAACTAATGACGATGAATTGGGGAAACTCGCCAAACACATCACAACGACAGCAAAAGTTCCGCACCGTTGGGAATTTGTGCATGATAGAATTGCCTATAATTACCGATTAACCAATCTGGCTGCTGCTTTGGGGTGTGCACAAATGGAACAATTGCCAGAATTCCTTTTACAAAAACGAAAGTTATCGGAAACCTATTCTTCCTTTTTCAAACATCTGGGAATTGAATTCGTAACCGAACCTAAAAACTGCTTATCAAACTATTGGTTAAATACACTTGTTTTGAATGACAAAAAAGAACAAACAAGCTTTCTTGAACATATGAATAACCGTAATGTAATGGTCCGCCCTGTTTGGCAACTGATGAATCGCTTAGAGATGTACAAAGATTGTCAATGCGACTCCCTGACAAATTCAGAATGGCTGGCAGACAGAGTTGTCAACATTCCAAGTAGCGTAATCGTTAATTTATGAAACCTATTATCCTCATTGGCGGCGGCGGACATTGTATCTCCTGTATCGATGTTATCGAGCAAACCGGGTTGTATCAGATTATAGGAATTCTTGATTTACCAGAAAAATTAGGAGAAAAAGTTTTAAACTACTCAGTAATTGGGACAAACAACGAATTAGAGCGTTTCTTGCCGGATTGTACTGATTTCCTGATTACTGTTGGACAGATAAAATCTTCTACTTTACGTGAAAAATTATTCCAACAGGTAAAAAAAGCCGGCGGTAATTTGCCTTTAATTATCAGTCCGATTGCCCATGTTAGCAAATATGCATCAATTGATGAAGGAACCATTGTCATGCACCACGCGCTAATTAATGCAGGAGCATCTGTAGGGAAAGGATGCATAATTAACTCCAAATCATTAATCGAACATGAGGCTAAAATTGGTAACTTCTGTCATATTTCAACTGCAGCCAATGTTAACGGGCAAGTTAACATTGGTGATCGCAGCTTTATAGGCAGCAATACTGTAATAGCAAACAATACGAATGTTGCGTCCAACACAGTGATTGCTGCAGGCTCCCAGGTGTTAAGAAGCATTGATTCGCCTGGAATTTATATCGGTCACCCCTTACGAAAGATTAGATAATATGCATACGCTAATTATAGCAGAAGCAGGTGTTAATCACAACGGTGATTTTGAACTTGCAAAAAAGCTTATTTCAGTTGCGGCTGAAGCAGGTGCTGACTTTGTCAAGTTCCAGACTTTTAAAGCTGACAAAATCGTTAACAAAACTGCAAAAAAAGCTGACTATCAGCAACAAAATATCAACGATGGCGACGATTCTCAATACGCCATGCTGAAACAATTGGAAATGCCGGAAGAATGGCATATTAAATTGATCCGGTATGCCGATGAATGCGGCATCCAATTTTTATCTACTGGTTTTGACCACGAAAGCATTGATTTCCTAGATCAATTGGGCTCACCATTTTTTAAAATTCCTTCTGGCGAAATCACGAATAAACCCTATTTGCGCCATATAGCACAAAAATCGAAACCTGTTATACTTTCAACAGGTATGGCTAACATCAATGAGATCAAAGCTGCATTGGAAGTGCTAACTGAAAATGGAGTTCCCAAACAAAACATTACGATATTGCATTGCAACACCGAGTACCCAACTCCAATGGAGGATGTGAACTTAAAGGCAATGAATTCTATTGGAAATCTACTTAAAGTAAAAATTGGTTATTCTGATCATACGCAAGGAATCGAAGTTCCAATAGCTGCCGTTGCTTTGGGTGCAACTGTTATTGAAAAACATTTTACATTGAACCGCAACTTGCCGGGACCTGATCATAAAGCCTCTTTAGAACCCGATGAACTAAATGCAATGGTACGGGCAATTCGTAACATTGAAAAAGCTATTTCCGGATCTGGCATAAAAACACCAAGCCCAAGCGAACAAAAAAATATCGTTGTAGCACGTAAATATATTGTGGCAGCAAAACCAATCAGAAAAGGTGAATTATTCACAGAAGAAAACCTGACCGTAAAAAGATCGGGGAACGGTATTAACCCAATGCTGTGGGATGATGTTATAGGTCAAAAAGCCATAAGAGATTTTAAACCCGATGATCTGATTGAGATTTATTAACCCAAAACACCCAATGAAACGAATAGCCATTTTAACCAGTTCCCGAGCAGATTACGGAATCTATCTTCCGCTTTTGAAAGCGCTGGAAGATGATCCATTTTTCGAATTGCAAATTATTGTGTTCGGAACGCATCTTTCTCCTTTTCATGGCTATACAATTAACCAAATATTAAATGATGGGTTTGAAGTTTCTTTTCAAATCGAATCCATGCTTACAGGTGATTCTCCCAATGCTATTTCAACTGCAATGGCTCTGACTTCCTTGAAATTTGCCGACTTTTGGAAAGAACACAAAACAGACTTTGACCTGGTTTTCTGCCTTGGAGACCGTTACGAAATGTTTGCTGCGGTAACATCAGGGATTCCTTTCAATATACCATTTGCTCATCTTCACGGAGGGGAGAAAACTTTAGGAGCCATCGATAATATTTTCCGTCATGCCATTACCCTAGCAAGTAAATACCATTTTGTCTCCTGTAAAGAGCATGGAGAACGAGTAGCCGAATTAATCGAATCAAAAGATAACATTTTTGACATTGGAGCCTTAAGCCTCGATAAATTAAAAACATTACCTCTGCTATCAATAGAAGATTTCAATATCAAATTTGGCGTTAACCTGAATCAGCCAACCATTTTAGTTACAGTTCATCCGGAAACTGTAACTCCGGAAAAGAACCAGAAAAACGTTGAAGAATTGGCTGCCACCTTATTGGAATTGGAAAAATATCAGGTTATCATTACCCTCCCGAATGCAGATACCAATGGCACTCTTATCCGAAAAAAATTACTTCAATTACCTGCGGAATCAGTTAACGGGATATTCTGTTTTGAAAATTTAGGGTCACAGGGCTATTTCACGGCCGTGAAGTATTGTTCATTCCTTTTAGGAAATACATCCAGCGGAATTATTGAAGCAGCATCATTCGGAAAATATGTCATTAACCTCGGTAATCGACAGGAAGGGCGAAAACAAAGTCAAAACATTTATAATATGCCTTTCAATAAAACTATGATTGTACAATCTGTAGCAGAAATTGAAAATAATCCAGATTATCTTGGGGAAAACATTTATTATAAAGGAAACGCCGCCCAGACAATCTGTTTTTTCCTTAAAAATATCGATTGAATCTCCAGTAAAAAAAAATGAAAGAATTTGCAAAAAACCTGATAGATCATTCGGCAGGTGTTATCGAGGCTATGAAAAGACTCAACGATGTACCATCGACATTGACACTTTTTGCCATTGACGAACAACATCGCCTTGTAGGAACGCTTACCGATGGCGACATCCGCCGTGGTTTTATATCCGGTTTAACATTGAACGACAAAGTAGAGCGATTCATGTCCCTCAATTTTCAAAAGGTGTACAATGGTTTTAATGTTACCGATTTTAAACTAATTCGCGATCGGGGTATCAAATTGCTTCCTGTCCTGGATGAAAATAAAAGAATCACCAAAGTTTACGATCTAAAAAAAAGAAGAAGCATTTTGCCGCTTGAATGTATGATCATGGCAGGTGGCCGGGGTGAACGTTTACGACCACTTACTGATTTGACACCTAAACCTATGTTATTATTAGGTGGAAAACCAATTATTGAATACAACATTGACCGTTTAATTAGTTTTGGTATTGAAAAAATATACATTTCAGTGAAATACCTGGGACAACAAATTGTTGACTATTTTGGTGATGGATCATCTAAAGGGATTACAATCGAATATATTTGGGAAGATCAGTCATTAGGAACAGCTGGAGCTCTTTCTTTAGTTAATAAATTTAATACAGACTACATCCTGCTAATGAACAGCGACCTATTTACTGATGCAGATTTTGAAGACCTATATTTAAATGTACTTGAAAACAATGCCTTAATGGGTGTTGCTACTATCCCATACACAACAAAAGTACCTTATGGTATATTCACTGTTGACCAAAATAAAATTACAGCATTAAAAGAAAAACCAATCTTTACAAACTATGCCAATGCTGGAATTTATATTTTGAATAGACGGATTATTGATAAAATTCCTCTCAATACTTATTTTAACATTACTGATTTAATGGAACAATTAATTACGGATGGCCATTCCCTAATACATAACCCTATTGTAGGCTATTGGATCGATATTGGCCAGCATCAAGATTATTTAAATGCAAAGGAAATTATAAAACATATAAACAATATAAATGATAACAGACCAATTAAAAACACTATATCGATATAAAGCTCTTTTCCCTGAGCTATATAATTATCTACTACAAAATGATATTAACTCATTGGGATTTGGGAAACATGAAATTTCTGATACTTTATTTGTCTTAGTTAATGAATATGAAACGAATACTAATGATATTGATATTTTAGAAAATCACCTGAAGTATATCGACTTTCAAATAATTTTGGCAGGCTCAGAAAAAGTAGCATTGGCAGATTCTTATATAAGTATGCATAAACAATATGACAATGAAGCTGATTATGAATTGGTAAAAGCATATCCTTTTTTTTTGAATTTTACAAAAAATTCTTTTATGGTATTTTATCCTAATGAATACCATCATCCGGGAATAATTGCAAACAAACCTGAAAAAGTAAAAAAAATCGTATTCAAAATAAAAATCTAAATAAAATGTCAATTAAAATAATAGCAGAAACAGCCTGGCACCATGATGGTGATTTTGTTTTTTTTAGAGCATTAATCAAAGAATTGGTTTCTAAAACTAAAGCCGATTATATTAAATTCCATATTTCATTGGATGCCGATGAGTATATTTATACGGATCATCCTGCATACGAATGGGTTGTGGAGCGTATGTTCACAACCTCACAATGGACAGAAATTTTGAATTATACAATTGAAAATGGTAAAAAACCAATGCTATTGTTCAATGACATGAAGGCTATAGAATTTGGAATGCATTTTAATCCAGAGTTAGTAGAAATTCATTCAGTCTGTTTAAATGATTACAACTTATTGAATTACCTTAAAAGTAAAATTACTCAACAAACAGACGTGGTCTTAGGAGTAGGTGGTTCAACATTATATGAAATTGAAAATGCCATAAAAATATTAGAGTCTGGGAATATTGTGCTGATGCATGGATTTCAGAATTATCCTACAAATTATGCTGATATTAATTTTGGGAAAACAAAGAAGATCATGCAACTTTATCCAAAATTTAAGCACGGATACGCTGACCATACCGCATGGGATAATGAAAACAATATCCTGATCACCTTATTTGGCGCTGCTCTTGGAATGGATTTCGTTGAAAAACATGTAAGCACACATACGGGGAAAGGACGAACTGATTGGCAGGCTGCAATATCAATAAAGAACTTCAATGAATTGACCAAGAAACTCAAGATATGGGAAACCAGTTTTGGAAATGGATTACTTGAACTTAACGAAGGAGAGATTGCATATTCTGTTTTTGGCCCAAACAAAAAAGCAGCAATACTTATACATGACGTTGTAAAAGATGAAGAATTAGTAATTACCGAAATCAGTTTTAAAAGAACAGGGCAAGTGACTGATATGAATCAACTTGAACTTAAAAACTATATAGGCAAAAAATTTGTCAAAGACTTTTTAAGAGGACATTGTTTATCAAGCTCAGATTTCCAATAACAGTTAGAATATGAAAATAGGATTATTTATAACAGCCCGACTAAAATCGAGCAGGTTACCGTTAAAACTTCTCCTCGATCTTAATGGAAGAACAATTATTGAACGGGTCATTGACCGAGCTAAACAGATTACTGATGTAGATCAGATTGTTTTGTGTACATCGGTAAATAGGCAGGATAAGCCATTAACGGATATTGCTCTGAAAAATGATATCCACTACTATTTAGGAAGCGAAGAAGACGTTCTGCAAAGACTTCTTGATGCTGCTAAATTCTTTAGTGTAGATTACATTATATCTATTACAGGAGAAAATCCTATATTTTCTGTTGAATATGCAAATCAAACTATTGATCTGATTAAGAAGACTCATGCAGATTTTATTCAATTTGCAGGATTACCAATTGGTTGTGCTGTATATGGAATAAAAGTGAAAGCGCTTGAAGTAGTATGTGCAGTGAAAAAAGAGGTTGATACTGAAATTTGGGGGCCTTTAATCAACAGACCCGAGCTTTTCGATATAATACGCGAAGAAGTCCCTTCTTTCTATAATAGGCTAGACCTACGAATTACAAATGATTATTTTGAAGATTACCAGTTTTTAAATGCGGTATTTAAACATTTTGGTAAAAACGAAATTCCTTCATTATACAGTGTATTGGATTTACTTGACTTAAATCCTGAATATTTAAAAATTCATGGACATAGAATACAGGCAAGTTTATCAGAAGAACAATTGGGAAAGATTGATATCTACTTCAAAGAAAACTTAGTACGGATTAAAGAGATTAAAGCAGGGATATACAAAAAAATGATTTAAGTATATATAAATGAACTACTCCGCCGCAAGTGGACGGAGTATCAACCACAAAAAGCAAGATACGCCGCAAGCGGATGGGGAATTAACCCAAAAGAGATTAAATAGAAAAAACGAATGTTCTTAGACAATATAACAAAGACAAAATTATTTAAGCAAACTTTTACTTATACCATTATCAATATATTGGAAAAAAGTATGCCTTTTCTTATAATGCCTATATTAACAAGGGTTATATCAAAAGATGGAATGGGATATTATACATTATATCAGACCTTATTTAACATCCTTATTCCAATACTTACGCTTTCTATTGATAGTGCAATCCTTGTAAATTTTTATAAGCAAAGTAAAGAATCATTCCCAAAGTATTTTTCAACTGGTATTTATTTTTCACTTGCGATTTATTTAATTGGACTTATTACAGGTATTACTTTTTCTGAATCACTATCTAAACTATTTGGTTTGCCAACAATTTGGATTCAGTTAACCATGGTTATTGTGTTGTTGCAATTCTTTTCAGAACTCAGGAAAAACTTATGGAGGGTAAGTCGGCAACCTCTTCAATACGGTTATTATTCAGTTCCTTTGACATTTAGTAAAAATATTATAGGGTTGATTTTTGTTTTCTATTTCGGATATGGTTGGGAAGGTATAATATTAGGACATTTTATTGGGCAAATTATATTCTCGATATATGGTATTATTTCTTTTATTAAAGAGGGTTATATCCAGAAGTGCGTCGAAATTGATTCTATTAAAGACATGATTAAGTTTGGTGTACCTATTAGTATTCATAGGATAGGCGCCTGGCTGAGCAATGCACTAAATAGAGTATTACTAAATTCTATAATTGGGGTTGCAGCAACTGGAAGTTATGGTGTTGGTGCAACTTTTGGTGTCATTATTACTGTTATTGGCGATGCGATTTCTAAGGCATATGTTCCCTTTTTATATGAAAAGTTAAAAATATTTAATGAAAAGACTTCTGTTCAATTAGTTAAATTGATTTATGGCTATTATGGATTCTATCTTATATTAACATTTATAATGTTTATTGTTGGATATTATGGCGTTGGGCTCATATTTGGAGAAAAGTATCTTGATACACGAGCTTTTGTTTTCCCAGTAATATTATCAGCAACAATAAATGGTTTGTATAAGATACATGTGGATTTCATTTCTTTTACTAAGAAAACATATTTGATTGCTGCGACTACCATTTCCAGTGGTTTATTAAATATCTTCATCGCAAATCGATTAATTTCTTCCCATGGTATTATAGGTGCAGCTTATTCTGCTGTAATTATACAATTTTTAACATATATTGTTATTTTATATATTAGTAATAAAAAATTTAAATTACCATGGTTATATTTCATTTCTATAAAATAATAAAAGGATATCTTTCGAAGATTAAACAATATTATTTTACAGCAATAGTTAGATACAAGGCAGCAAAATGTTCAGGAAAAATACTTGTTATTAATCGTTCCTCTGTTACAACTAATACTTATTTAGGGAATAATGTTAATTTTCAAGGAATGTTAATAACAGGTAAGGGGAAAGTGGTTATTGGTGATAATTTTCACTCTGGTAAAGGATGTATAATCATGTCACATTATCATAATTACGACCATGGAGCAAAAATTCCTTATGATGATACTTACATTATAAAAGATGTTATAATTGAAGATAATGTATGGCTAGGTTTAAATGTAACACTATTGCCTGGAATAACTCTTGGTGAAGGATCTATTATACAAGCTGGGAGTATAGTCGTGAGCAACATTCCATCTCTTGCTATTGCAGGTGGACATCCAGCTAAAGTATTCAAATATAGAGACAAAGAACACTATTATCGGTTAAAAGAAGAAAATCGATTTCATTAAAATAATTCGAAGGAATATTATCTCAAGTGCCAATATATGATTAGCAGAAATAATCCTAAACCTAGGAATTATTGTGGAAAATATCAAAAAAGTCAATGCACAAAACAACGAAGTACCGATCTAAGAATTTGGAAATTAAGTTAATAATAGAATAAATATGTATTTTAATCAAAATAAAAATTCATTCATTTCTAATGTTACAGGTATAATAATCGTATGCATTTCATTTATTCCTCTTTATAACAGATATCTTACTCATCAAAGAGTCAATAGATATGACTTAAATTTTACAACTTTACTAATAGAATATTTATTAGTAATAATATTAGTAATTATATTTTTTAGCAGAAAACCTTTTAAAACAGAAAGTATTTTTGAAAAGAGAATAAGTTGGTTATCAAAAATTCTTGTTCTTTATGTTTCCTTGTCATTTGTTTCTTGTCTGTTTTCGAAGGATGTTTCAAGAAGTTTAAGTTTATTTGCCTTTGGAATGATAGGCCCGTTGTTTTTATATCTTATAATTGTTTATCGAACATCAGCCAATTTTTTTAATTTAAATTTATTAATCAGATCTTTTTGGATATCAAATATCTTATTTCTAATAATCGCCTATTTATTCGCATTTAGATATGGTTTTTCATCAGATTTATTAGAAGTTAGATCAGGAAAGAATATTTATGGTTCTAATTCTGTCATTGGTTCTATCTGTTTTCTATTACCTATAATATTTGTTAAAAATCAATATCTTCCAAAACTAAAATCAGCTAATGTGATTTTATCACTTTTTGGAATTATCTCTATAATATGGGTAATAATATCATTGTCAAGATGGGGATACGCTACATTATTCATTACCTATTTCTTAATATCCATTTTAATAAATAAATCTCTTTCAATTAAAAAGATAGTAATTGCACTAATTCTCTTTATCTTAATAATGATTTTAGTTCCAAGGCTCAATGATTTAATAATACATAGGTTTACTGGGAATACCTCTAATATTTCCATGGAAAGCGTATATGACAACACAAGTAAAGAAGGACGATTCGTAAGATGGGCAAATGCATATAGTATTATGGATAACAATTTGCTTTTGGGAATAGGTTTGGGTAATAATTATTTAGTTGATCCCTTTAAATCACCTGATGCTCATAATTTATTCATTAATTTGTTGTTAGAGCAAGGACTTTTAATATTTTTATCTTTTATCGCTATTTTTGTTGCTTTATATAAATTAGTTAAAAGTATTTCTAAACATTACTGTAATAACAAGCTAAAATATTTAGCAATCTCTCTTGGAATTGGGATTTTCGTTTTTCATTTTTGGAGCTTAACCGGAGGAAGTCATATTCAAGCAGCAGGCATCATTTCTGCAGTGAAAAACTACTATTTCTTCATTTCGATGGGGCTATTGGTTTATATTTCAAGACTCTTAGGTAAATTGAATAAAATTCAAGAAAGTAAAACAATTGAAATATCAGGCCATCAATTGACGGGATTCCAAATTACGCACCATCAAAAGATATGATGCAAGCAACAAAAAATTTAACCTAAAAGATTAACATGCGCAAAAAAAGCTCTATTGGGAATAGCATGAATTATATTTTTTTTTTGTTGCGTAATGAAGATTTGAATTTTTTATCTCAAATATCAGGCACAAAAAATTATAATTATCCTATAATCAGAGGCATTATTGTCTTTTTTGGAGGTTTTATAAAAAGCCTTAAGGATATGCGTTTAAAGATTAACCATCCCAATAAATATACGATATTCTTATACTGGAATTCAATAAACAATAAGAGTGTTATTGATCCAATATCTAATATCATTGATAATTCTGGTACAATCAGTTTTAAAAATAAAGCAGATATAAAATTATTTGGTTTTGGAGCTTATTTTATATCATTGCTTTATTTTCCAATTGTCCTTTATCAATACTTTAATGAAAAAAATAGTGGATTGAGAAATGTTTACAAATATCGATTTGCTTATGTATGGCGATCTTTCGGTTTATATATATATTTAAGAAGTTTCTTTTCATCATGTAAAAATAAAGTATTAGTTATACCGAACGACCATGAATTCAAAGCAAGGATAATTCGACTGGCTGCATTCGAAAAAAAAGTACCAACAGTTTATATACAGCATGCAAGTATATCACCTTATTTTCCACCACTCGATTTCGAATATGCTTTTCTTGATGGTGAGGATGCCCTTGAAAAATATAGTAAAATTGGAAATTCGGATACTATTGTTTTTTTAACAGGAAATGCAAAGTATGATGACTGGTTTTCGGTTATAAACAGATCTACAATTATTACAAATTTGGGAATATGCCCTGGAATCATAGATGGTGTAGCAGAAGTGCAAACACTGATAATTTTTATTAAAAGTAAATTCCCAAATATCAAACTTTTTTTACGACCACACCCCAGTGATAAGAGAATTGAAATATGGAAAACGATAACAGGGGATTTAAATGTTGAGATGAATGATTCAGTTCATTGTTCATCATTCGATTTTTTAAAATCGACCGACGCTATTATCGCATGTGAGTCGAATATACATTTAGAGGCAGCAATTTTAAATGTAATACCAATTTATTATAATTTTCAAGAAACTGTTATTTATAATGATGTTTATGGCTTTTTGAAAAAAAGGTTGGTTTATGATTGTCAAAAATCATTTGAATTAATTAACATTCTTCTTGATGAAATTTTAAATAGCAAACCTGATGTTAGTCATAAAATTAAACCTTATATTGATACAGCATCGACGAAATATCAAGGATGTTCAGCGAGTCTTATGGCAAAACTAGTTGTTGAGATTCAGAATAAAAAAATTGATTTTTCAATTTGGGAGAAATGTCGCGAATATCACAACATTAGGGCGTATAAATTAAGAATTGAAGTATGACAAAAATACATTTCTCGTCGTAACGATGATATCTGGAAAGCGCTGTAGTTTCATCAATTAAAATCACAGAGACTTACTTAAAACACAGAGACTTACTTAAAACACAATTTGTCACCTATACAAATACTTAAATTTTACCTCACAAAATACAATAAGTCATGAAACACATAGTAATAACACCTGTTTATAATGAAGAATTTTTTTTAAATACCTATATTCATTCAATTATAAATCAATCACTCCGTCCTAATGAATTAATATTAGTAGATGACAACTCATCAGACAACTCAAGTTTAATAATCCAAGAATTTGCAGAACATTATCCTTGGATTAGTTATATTTTTCATCAATCGATGAATCATAAAGCACAAGGGGGAAAAGTGATTAATGCTTTCAACTATGGATTAGAACAGACCGACTTAAATGATGTAGATTTTATTTCGAAGATCGATGCCGACTTGGAATTACCTCCCAACTACTTTATGAAAATAGGACAAGCTTTTAAAGAGGACTCAAAAGTTGGAATTTGTGGTGGAATTATTCAAGAATTGCAAGAAAATCAATGGATAAATATACGCGCTGCTTCTTACCATATAAGAGGAGCATTAAAATCGTATAGACGAGAGTGCTTTGAACAAATTGGTGGTCTTATACCTGTCCTTGGCTGGGATGGTTTGGATGAAATGAAAGCAATGCATAAAAAGTGGACTACTAAAACAATAGACTCTTCTGTCAAGCATTTTCGCCCAGCCTCTAAGGATTATGATCCTGTTAAGTTAAACTATGAACGTGGAGCAGCCAATTTTTTAAATGGGGGTAATTTATTCTTGGCCATAATTCGCTCAATTGTTAAATGCAAAAAAAAACCATTCATAAAAGTTGCTTTCTCATTTGCAAATGGTTACTTGGCATTATACTTAAAAAAGGATGAACGTAACGTTGATCCTGCATTAGCAAAATTTATCAACCAATTTCATTTTAAAAGATTATTAAAACTTAGAAGATATTGATTTAAAATAATTTGCAAATATTATTCTTTTAAATTAGTATTTCTGACGTCATATGTTTATTTGAAAATGAGTCAGGGCATTTCATTTCCAGCTTTGAACCTGAAGAATTAAGTAATAATATAAAATTTGCACTCGATTATTCCGGGAATAATAGAAAGACTAAGGAAGAGACAGAATTATTTCTTTAAACTTAAATTCAGAAAAGATAGGAAGTAAGATTATTCGTATATACAAACAAGTGATTGAGAAGTAATGAATTTAATAACTGAACCAGAAAATATTGAAAAAAAGAAATGGAGTGATTTTGTTATGAATCATCCGAATGGTAATATTTTTCAAACACCAGCTATATTTGATTTATATGATAAAACCCCTAAGTATGAAACTGTATTTTGTGCAGCACTTGATAGCCGCAATGAAATAGTTGGTTTAAACCTTGCGATCATACAAAAGGAACACTTTGGAATATTTGGCCAGCTTTCGGCACGTTCAATAATATGGGGAGGCCCACTTATTAAAGAGGAAAATCCAGAAGTACTTGATTTGTTATTAAGAAAATATAAAGAACAAATACATGATAAGGCTATTTATACACAATTCCGAAATCTTTGGCAATGGAGTGCTTCAGAAAGATCTGTGTTCGAAAATAATAGTTATGAATATATAGACCATTTAGACATTTTGATAGATTTAAAAATTGATGAGAATAAGTTATTTAATAATTTCCATTCGGGAAGACGAAAAAATATCCGAAGAGCAGAAAGGATTCCATTGGTATTTGAACAAGTTGTTGATGCTAGTGAAATAAAGCAATGCGAACTACTCGTTAAAGAAACCTATAAGCGAGTGAAGCTGCCATGTCCAGATAAATCCTTTTTTGATAATGCAAAAACTAATTTGTGTGAAAATGGCATGTCAAAAATATTTGCCGTTAAATATCAGGATCAAATCATAAGTTGTCGTTACGAATTATGCTACAAAGATCTTATTTATGATTGGTATGCTGGCACTTCAGAGACACATCTTGATAAGTATCCAAATGATTATCTTCCTTGGAAAATTCTCCAGTGGGCAAAAGAGAACAAGTATTCAACTTTCGATTTTGGTGGTGCCGGTAAACCTAATGAACCTTATGGGGTGCGAGAGTATAAACTCAAATTTGGGGGGGAATTGGTTAATTATGGACGATTTGAAGCAATTCATAAACCTAGGCTAATGAAACTTGGAAAATTAGGATTTATTATATATAAAAAAATAAATGGCTTACGCTAATACTTCAAATTACAAACAGGTCTCGTTCTATTATAAATTCAAATCAAAAATTGGTAAGATTTTAGCACAATATGCTCCATACTATAAAATGAGGATATTTGGCATGAAATTATGCGGTTTTTATGTTGGAAGTCAGACTTATATTGGGCAGGATTTAATTATTGCAAGCTTAATTTCCGAAAAATCTTGTCATTTAAAAATAGGAGACAGGGTTGCATTAGGCCCCCGTGTTACCATTATCCTATCTTCAGACGCTAATTGGTCAAATTTAATGAAACATATTGAGCCAATCAAAGGAACTGTTATCTTAAAGAATGATTGCTGGATTGGTGCTGGTGCAATAATTTTGCCAAATGTATCAATTGGAGAATGTTCAATTGTTGGCGCTGGCTCTGTAGTAACAAAGGATGTTCCTGATTTTACAGTTGTAGCAGGAGTGCCAGCTGTAGTAATAAAAAAACTAAATATTTCATGAAAACTTTTCTCTTTGCATTAGGTCATCCTGCACATTATCATTTGTTTAAAAATATTGCAAATATGTTGAAAACAGATGGTCATAAGGTTATTTTTGTGATTACCCCAAAGGATATTCTTGAAAATCTAATGATTTTAAATAATGAAGAGTATTCTGTATTGGCAAAAAAGAAAGTAAATGAAAATATTCTTTCAAAAATAACCAAAGTAATTTTTTCTACAAAATCTCTTTGTAAAATAGTCAAATCGCAAAATGTAGACTTATTAATCGGTTGTTTGCCTCAAATTGCCTATTGTGGTAAAGTTCTTTCTATTCCATCAATATTTGTAGGAGAAGATGATTTTTCGATTACTTGGATGCAAGGAATAATAACATACCCATTTGCTAATCATATACTTGCGCCAAGTTCTACGAATGTTAATCCTTTTAGTTTTAAAAAAATTGCTTATCTTGGTTATAATGAATTAACATATCTTCACCCTAACCATTTTATTCCAAATAAAGCAATTGTTGAAAAGTATTTTTCGACTGTAAAACCATATTTTATTCTTCGTTTTGCACAATTAAATGCCTATCATGATTTGGGTGTCAATGCAATTAACACTCAGACAGCTCAGAAACTGGTTGATATTTTAAATCCTTATGGTGATATTTATATCACTTCTGAAAGGGAGCTTGAACCTCAATTTGAGCAATACCGGATTAAGATTAACCCCTTGGATATGCATCATGTTATGGCATTCGCCAGTCTTTATATTGGAGATAGTCAAACCATGGCTGCAGAAGCCGGGGTATTAGGTACTCCTTTTGTTCGATTTAACGATTTTGTTGGCAAAATTGGTTATCTTAAAGAACTTGAGGACGTATATAAGTTGGGTTTTGGTATTAAAACCAGTGAAGTATCAAAATTATACTCAACAATTGAGGAATTATTGCAGATGGCGAATAGGCGTAAAATATTCCAGAATAGAAGAGCGACCATGCTTTCTGATAAGATTGATTGCAGTGCATTTTTCACCTGGTTTATTGAGAATTATCCTGAGAGTAAAAGAATCTTAAAAGCAGATCCAGATTACCAATTAAATTTCAAATAATATCTTCAAGCGTACATTGTTGTTGTTTCCATTAAATTCATAGTAGAAACATTTATACTTAGACATAATTTCTTGCTATGGATTTTACTATTAAACAATACCAGAGCCTCATTGGTACCCTTAAAACACAGACGTATTTGTTTCAAACATTTGAATCGTCTCTGAAACACATCAATAAAAGAGCCATTATCCTGCGGCATGATGTAGACTTGTTGCCACGAAACTCTTTGAGATTTGCCCAAATACAAGCCAATTTAAACATTAAAGGCTCTTATTATTTTCGTGCAGTTCCAGAAAGTTGGGATGAACAAATAATCAAAGAAATAGCCAATTTGGGCCATGAGGTAGGTTATCATTATGAAACCATGGATACAACAAATGGTGATATTGATAAAGCATGGGATCAGTTCAGAACTCATCTGGATGAGTTGAGAAAATTGACCGATGTTGAAACCATTTGTATGCATGGTAGTCCACGTTCAAAATACGATAACAAGCAACTTTGGGTGAAATATGATTACAAAACTCTTGGATTAATTGGCGAACCCTATTTTGATATTGATTTTAGTAAGGTAGGCTATTTAACGGATACAGGCAGGCAATGGAATGGCAATAAAGTAAGCATCCGCGACAAAGTTAATAGTTCGTTCAATTTCAATTTCCGTTCAACCCAAGATATTATTCGTTCAGTTAATCAGTTGCCCGATCAGATCATGTTCACCTTCCACCCTCAGCGCTGGAACGATAATTGGTTCCTCTGGACCAAAGAGTTGGTACTGCAAAATGTAAAAAATCAGGTCAAGCGAATATTGATTCGCTGACTTAATTACGAATATTTTTCTTTGATTTTTTAAAGTTAGGATTATTAAAAAATAGAATAGATACATTATGAAGATTCTTTCCGTAGTAGGAGCCCGTCCTAATTTCATGAAAATTGCCCCTTTTATTCATGCGATAAACAATTTTAACAGAACGAATAACGAAAAAATTGAACATGTTTTGGTGCATACCGGTCAGCATTATGACGACCGCATGTCGAAGACTTTTTTTGAAGAACTTTCAATTCCGGAAGCAGATATTAATTTAGGAATTGGTTCAGGTACCCATGCGGAGCAGGTAGGCCAAACCATGATTGAATTCGAAAAAGTACTGAAATCGGAAAAACCCGATTGGGTGGTGGTGGTGGGCGATGTGAACGCCACACTGGCCTGTTCGGTCACCGCCAAGAAAGAATGGATCAAGGTTTGCCACATTGAGGCAGGCTTGCGTTCAGGAGACATCAAAATGCCGGAGGAAGTCAACCGTCTGGTTACAGATCGCTTGTCCGACCTTTTGCTCACCCCCGACAGATTGTCATCCGAAAACCTGAGAAAGGAAGGCACCGCGGAAGATCGTATTGTTTTCGTGGGCAACATCATGATTGATACCCTGGAAACCAACCGGGTCAAAGCAGAGGCAATGAGTATTCAGGATATCATCCATCGGAATTTGCCAGCGGGTTATCAATTGAAAACTGCTGTGCCTGCTGATGAAAATTATGCGCTGATGACCTTGCACAGGCCGTCGAATGTCGATTTAAAAGAAGTTTTCGAACCGATCATGCGTTTTTTGATGGATGAAGTCACCAAAGACTTAACCCTCATTTGGCCGGTTCACCCGCGTACCATGAAGCAAATGCGGGTTTTCGGACTCTACGACGAGATTGTCAATCGCCTCAGAATAATTTTGCTTGAACCTCTTGGCTATTTCGATATGTTGCGTTTAAACAGTGGCGCACGGGTTATGCTCACCGACAGTGGTGGTTTGCAGGAGGAATGTACCATACTGGGAACATCTTGCCTCACACTCCGCTGGAACACCGAACGGCCAATTACTTTAAAGGAACACGGTGGGGCGAGTGTTTTGGTCGGGAACAATGTGGAGCGAATCAGAGAAGAATACCGTACTGCTCTTGCAAAAGAACGAACACCGATTCGTCCTCAACTCTGGGATGGTCATACATCTGAAAGATGTTTGCAAGCAATCCTGAACGTTTCAGAGAAATTTGCTGATAAATCGGATCACCTCCCAATCTCAGTACTGGAAAGACAACTTATATAAATGATCAAAAGAATTTGTTGATTAAAGTGAAATTGTTTTCTACGTTTCCGTTACACTTCGACTCGTCTACGAAAGGGCCTTGGGGTGAATTGGCAATCACATTCTATTGTTTTATTGGATTTTAAGATTGTATACTCGTTATTCAATGCGGGTGGGCTTCACTCTGTTCACAATGATTGATTAACGCCGCTTCTCGGAGTATGCCAGATTTAAACTGCACCAATTATCATTCCCAGTCCAAAAACAAATCCACATTTTTATGAGTAGAAAAACTACTTTATTCTATGCTGCCGATATCAGCTTAGTTACACTCTCATTTTTACTTCTGATCTGGGCAAAACCAGCTTCGCTACGGGTTTATCTTCCGCAATATTTCGAGCCTTTTGTCATATTCCTGTGTATCTGGCTCGTTGCTTCCATACCAACTAAAAAGTATTCGGTTAAAGGAAAGGAATCCTTCAACGATTTCATGGTGCCTGTCGTTTTAAGTGGCTTTATTACCCTGGGCGTTGTCTGTATCTTAATTGTTGGATATAATCGTTTTGCTTATTCGAGGATGATTGTTTTCGGTACACTTGCACTTTCAGGGTTTCTTGAGATTTTACTCTTTTCGTTGTATTATTATTACCGGAAACTAAACAGAAGTTCGGATAATTTCGAATCGGTAATGTTCTACCTGAAGCAGTTGGAAACACAGCCTACCTCAACAAGTTACGTCTCTTTATTTGAATCTGACCACGAAGAAGATTATCCGGTTCATAACCTTCTTCATTATAGGGAATTTTTGCTGGAGCAAACCAGTGAACCGGTATATCAGTTTATTTGTCGCCATGTTGAGGAGATCAATGACCGTACCCTGGTACTTTCAACTACTTCGCACTTCGTTGTTGAAATGACATCAGGCTTGTCGAAAGTAATCATTAATCTCCAGCCGACCAACGACATTAAGCGTGTCAATAAGTTTTTCGAGATGGTAAACACCAAACTTGATGTTGGTGGTTTGTTTATTGGATGTGTAATTACCAATGAAATACGGAAAGCGAATATATTCAGGAAATACCCCTGGGCTATCAAGCACATTATTTATTCCATCTATTTTATTTTTAAACGTATATTCCCGAAACTACCATTACTTAAGAAAATCTATTTCTTCATGACCAATGGTTTCGACAGGCCCATGTCAAAAGCTGAAGCGATAGGCAGGCTCTACTGTTGTGGTTTTGAGGTATTGGAAAACCAGCAGTTTTCGGATCGTCTGTTTTTTGTGGCGCACAAAACCACCGAACCCACCTTTGATCTGAAGCCGACATACGGGCCTCTGATTAGCCTGAAACGAATAGGAAAAAATGGCAAGATTATACATGTATATAAGCTACGTACCATGCACCCTTACGCCGAATATATTCAGGAATATGTTTTTGCCAAAAACCAACTTCAGGAAGGCGGAAAGTTTAAAGATGATTTCCGGATTTCGACTTCTGGCCGTATCCTCCGTAAATTGTGGATTGACGAACTACCTATGCTGTTCAATATGTTGATGGGCGATCTGAAACTTGTTGGAGTAAGACCATTGAGTCGACATTATTTTAATTTATATTCGAAAGAACTTCAGGAACGACGCATGAAACACCGGCCAGGCCTGGTGCCTCCTTTTTATGCCGATATGCCTGTCACTTTGGATGAAATCATGGCATCCGAGTTGAAATATCTTGCAGCTTACGAAAAACATCCTTTTAGAACGGATTGGATCTATTTTGGGAAGGCGTTCAATAACATTCTGATCAAACGAAAACGGAGTAATTAGCTGTTGAATACCAAGTTTTACATTTAATATCACTCTCTTTCAGCAGATAATTAGGGTATCTCATATCCAGCCTTATAAAATCATTCGCTTGTCAGCGCCTAATTAACTTTTTGTGAGATACATTGTATTTCTTTCTATCTGGTTTATAAGCTTTATACCATTTGGGGTAAATGCACAAGAAAGCCATAAGGCATTAGACCAAAAGCTAAACAAAATGGGTTTTGAGAATATTCGCAGCTACTCGCTGGACAACCGGATTTTCATTGCTCTTGAAAATAACATTTACCGTTGGGAGATTGATGCCATTGTTACGGCGCTCGATACGATAGTAGCCTACTCCAATCCAGAGTCACAGATTTCGCTTTACGTGCTTAAAAATGACATTCCTCAGTTAGAAATTCGAGTTCCTGCCAGATTATGGTTGCAGTACCGTTCGGGTAAAATTACAAAGTCCAAATTATTGGATGCTCTGCAGGTCGATTGCAGCATTGACGAAGACTGGAAATCTTTGAAAAGAGGGGTTGGTTTAAATTCAAATGTAAACAAAATTGATTTGGTGATTTATCTGCAGTTTGCTATTCAAAACCGGCTACTGACTCAATTGTACGAAATACAGTTTAATATAGCTCCGGCAGTGGAAGTATCCTTGTGGAAAGGGATGTTATTTACCGGGCAGATCATTTTCCCTCTGAAAAACGATTTGGAAGTACTGGATATCAAAGAGAATGTGGATTACAAAAGTCGTAATTTTTTATATGCCTCACATGAAGGCGATTATATCCGGCTCGGTTTTATGACTATTTCTCAGGATATTCGCTTGCCACACCAATGGTTTGCGAACCTGACTCTCGGCAATTTTAATGCCCACCGTTACGGTATGAATGGACAGGTCGATCATTTTTTTAAGGGAAACCAATGGAGTATCGCCGCTAATGCCGGCTTAACCGGAAGTTCGCACTTTTTGCAGGGACAATGGGTTACCAGCCCAATAAATACCTTTACCTGGCGGTTAACGTCCGGGTATTTCTACCCCCGATTCAACCTCCAGTTAGATTTAAGCTATGGAAGTTTTCTGAATAATGACAAAGGGTTCCGTGCTGATTGCGGCCGACACTTTGGTTCTACAACCATTGGTTTTTATGCCATGCATACAGGAAGCGATTTCAATGGCGGATTTAAATTCACCATTCCTTTTCCAACAGCCAAACGAACCCGGAAACACACCCTCAGGATAACGACACCAAAATATTTCGACTCGGACTACAATGCCGGATACGCGGTGTATTATGGCAAAGATTATGAAACACGGCCCAACGAAAATCAAACGGAACACTTTAATAACCCTGTCTTTATAAAAAGTCAGTTAACTAAATAGTTTCTTAATTCATTCATAAAAATGCATCCCTATGAAAAAATCAATTTTTAAAACAATTGCAGCAATTATGCTATTTTCCTTTGCATTAAGTGCAGTCTTGCTTAATAGTTGCAAAAAAAACGTAGGCGACGTATATGACTACGCTCCGGTGGTACTAAATCCCGACTTTGAATTATTAACGGTTGATTATGCTTTCGACAACGAAGCGCTAAATTCAGAAAGTGGAGTATCTTTTAAGGTAGCCTATAAAAACATCGAAATTACGCAAACAGCTTACTCTTCGGTATTAAACTTTTATGTTGATGGTAATATTCAGCAAAGTGCTTTGCTTAAAGACTTGGCAGGAAACACCAAATATGAAACCGTTTTCGATTGGCAAGCTATTGCCGGACAGCATGATTTTAAGTTTGAGATTAACCTATCGTCAAATGGAAGTAAAATTGTTGAAGAAGCGAATACGACGAACAATTCGCAAACGACAAGTCTTAATATTGCGGTAAAAAATTTGGTAGCAGCAAGTGAAGTTGTTGTGGAACCTTCCGTTGTTAATCAAGCTATTGCCGCCGATCCTGAAGGGGATGTGGCAAATGTACTGGACAGTGAAGGAATCGCTGTGGCCACTTCGGTTGACGCTGTTAAAACAACCTATTCTGATAATACAACAGCCATAGTTGCTGCTGTTGAGAAAAATGATGGAACGATTGATGAAACCAAAGTCATTTTATCTGTTACAAGTAATTCCGGGGTTCACCAAGGTCAAAAACAGGAAGCAAACACTACGCTGGTTATCGAAACCTTAGTCACACAAGAAGAAATCTCGTTTTATAATGCAAAGGAAAAGCTGACCTATAAAGACGGAACCCTATCTTACACAAGTCTGAAAAATGCCAAGGTAGGATGTACTGAACCAAGTAATCTACAAGCATTCTTTGCAAATCAGGTGGCAATAAATGCCTTTACTGATGCGGTTTTGTCAGCTATTAAGCAGTTAGGTGTCGCAAACGGACTGGCTGCCGCGCCCGAGATTCTCATTTCAGTTTTGGAAGCCTTTAACCTAACCCAGGGTAACATCGATAACCCTCCAACTTATACTGTTGAAATCACAAACTCATCAACAATTTGTTCTGACGATTGTATAACTGGACTTGTAGTGAAAACATATTCCTATCCAGGTTTCGTATTACATTTTTCAGATGACAGGGGAACAATACCCTCCATTACAAAAGAGCCCAATTGCAGTAAGTCAAATAATGGAACATATACATTTGAAGACTGTGGGGGAAATAAAGTTTCGTATATATTTAATTCAACCCGACCTGTAATCGCAACAAAGACTCCTTGTGTTGCGAATGTACATAATTAGAGTATATCTGTAAAAGCCGGATGTGCTATTATAACAACAAAATTCAATCGAGCACAAGAGTGCATTGTTAAACTTTTAAAAGAAATAAAAATGAAAACAAATATAATTTCAATCACCTTTCTGTTTTTACTAATAACAACAGTTGGTCTGGCACAAGACCAGAAAGTAATATCCGACGAGTCAGTCGAGAATGCGTTTACCATTCACAGTATTAATTTTACAGCAGGTTATTATTCGCCTGAGATGGATTACTGGAACGATACTTATCTGCCTTCCAAAGGCATAACCGAAACTTTTGGTGGAAACCTTGCAATAGGGGCGAACATTACCTTTTTGTTGCCCGCTAATTTTCGTACCCGTGTTGGGGCTTCAATCTGGTCGGGAGAAGTAAAAGGTACATCTGTTTCGTCTGTTGATGGCTTAAAAATTGGATTAACCCGTTTCAATTTAGGGCTTTTATATGCTCCTAGAAGTATTGCATTAAAAGGTTTTCAACCTTATCTTGGCGTTGAAGGACAGGAAAATCTGATTAAAAATACCTACGATATTAATGGCACCAGTCTAAGCCAGCAGGGTCATGATATATCGTTTGCTCCCGTACTTGGATTTGACCGTTCCTTTGGTCATTTTAATTGCGGTCTTGAGGCTAAATGCAACTTGGGAAATTACACTCAGGAAGAAGCCAATCAAGGAACGGTGGAACACGAAGTTTCTATTATTGGTGCTGAAGTATCGCTATCAATCGGTTATAAATTCTGAATGAATTGATCAATGTAAATTGTTCCGGTATCCTCTTCTAGGATACCGGAACAATTTCGAATAGCATCAAAAGATAATAAAAGTGGTTTGCATCCTAGAAACAGTTCTTTTTCTGCGAATATATCGTTCTGCCTTCCTCTTGTTCTTATTATTGCAGTTAAGCATAGCAGTAAAAGCACAACTAGCATTGGGTTCATCTGGTTTGCTGAATATTCCACAGGGGAGTATCTACCCGGATAAAACACTGATAGTAGGAACAAATTATCTGCCCTATGATAAGTCTACAATTATACGCACATATACTACCTATAATACAGTTAATTACTACGCAGATCTGACCTTTTTGCCATTTCTGGAAGTAACCTACCGGATGACACTGCGAAAAGATACATACGGGACCAATCGAATTGGAGGCCAGGATCGTTCCGTAGGACTGAAATGTCAGCTTTGGAAAGAAAAATCACTTCTTCCTTCTTTACTAATCGGGTTAAATGATGCTTATACGCATCTTTCGGAAGGTAATCAATATTTTGCAAGTACTTATTTGGTTTCAGATAAAACGATCCGAACAGGTTCTCATACCTTTAGATTAACGATGGGTTATGGATTTAATGTCGGACAAAGCAAGCGCCTAAAAGGTCTGTTCGGTGGAATCAGTTACATTCCTCAAGGTTTTAAGTCACTCACCCTGATGGCCGAACACGACACTCGGCATATCAATATGGCTGGTTCAATGCTTCTTTGGAAACACCTTTCTATTTATGCCGGATGGTATGGTATAAATAAACCGGCAGCTGGTCTTTCTTATCGACTTCTGCTTTAAATTAATATTATGATTGGATGGTCACAATTATTAAAAAGAATGTCCTTTTATCCGGATTGTACTTCAAGTGAACCTGTTGATTTATTGGGAGGAACAATGTTTCTCCTTCAGGAACTTGTAAAGAAATCCCTATCAAAAGATAAAACTCCTCTTCTTGAAGAAATTCTGTTACCATATGGGATGCCAATGGGAATTAATAATCAGCAAGTTTTAAAGTTTCTGAGAAACTACAAGATTTTTGCTCAATATGATCTATCTATTGAAATGAATCATCGTTACAAGGTTTACTTTGTTAAAATGTGGTTTAATCAGTTGTCTCTTGATGTGCAGTTTCACTTGATAGATAATCAGTTGTATCTTTCAAAAACAGAATTTTTAACTCGATTGAATAGCAATCAGTATGAATGTTTTTTGAATGGATTTTTAGGCTTAGATTATCATCTTGATAAATATATCGGGATTCTGCCATATTTTGTGAAAGATCAACAATCCACTTTAATTAGGATACATAATTCTAAAGGATATCCTTCTGTGACCTATTACTCGGGAGATAAAAAAGTACAAACAAAAATCGAATCCATAGTAAAACAACAAAATCTGCTTAACTTTTCCAAAAAGCAAATTAGTTGAATTATCCAGCATATTTACAATCTTTTGGTAACGCTTCATTTAGAATTGCTATGTGTCAACTAATATTTATCATCAATAAAGAATAAAATGTGGATATTCTTTGGCATTCAATCTGGTTTGGTATTGCTAAAAAGCACAAAATGACAACTACTAACCCGTTGTGCGATTGAAAATAAGCAATAAAATATTGTCAAAATAGTTGTGTATTATATTGATATTCAATGTATTAGTAGAAAACAAACGCCAATTCATTATTCTACTTATGCACAACCTGAAGGCAAATTTCGACAAGTTTATTGGTTTAACCAAATCGTTCTTTTCTGATCGTATTAATGAGTTTGACAACTTCCAAAGCTACCCAAGAAATCCTAAAATGTTAGATTGTCAAATAATTGCATTAGCTCTGACAGCCGAATCTATTGGTATTGACTCGGAAAGTTACTTCTTTGGCAAACTTAAATCAGATTATACCAGCGATTTCCCAAACCTCATTGACCGTTCCAATTTTAACCGCAGACATAAGCGACTTTATCCTTGGATTTCTGTCCTTAATCAAGGCTTATCAAACATTCAAAACCAAGGAGAAGATACTTACATCGTTGATTCCATTCCTGTTCCAGTTTGCCAAATAGCCCGGGAGAAACGAAGCAAGATCTGCAGTGAAAACTTTGAAACAGCACCTGATAAAGGTTATTCTGCTGTTAGCAAGGCCTATTATTATGGCTACAAATTGCATCCGGTGACTTCAGTTCGAGGTGTGTTTGCAAGTATGGATATGAGCAAGGCAAGCGTTCACGATGTTTACTATTTGACAGACATTAAACATTCTCACTTAAGCAATTGCAGGCTCATCGGAGACAAAGGGTATCTGTCAAAAGAACATCAATTGGACTTGTTTCATCGTGCAATATCCGATTGGAAACACCCAAAAGAAGCAATCAAAAAGACAAAGAACCTTTTGCGTACATTTTTAAAAAGTCAAGAAAACGAATCGAAACTCTATTCTCCCAACTATGCGATCAATTTATGCTCAAGCGTAACTATGCAAAATCAAACCTGGGCATTTCTGTTCGCATTTTATCTAAAATTACAACAGTGACAGTGCTTCAATATTTTAACTTTTTAAACAACAAACCCTTGAATAAACTTAAGTAGGCCCTCGCATCTTAATCGCACAACGGGTAACTACTATTATTTTAAGCAACGGAGAAACAATTTATAATAATTTACTGAAGATAAGATGAGACAATTCAAAAAGTTCAAAGGCAGCAATGTTTTGCATCATTATATTGGTAGGAATACAATTGAAACACAGAAGATGTATAATTATCTTCAGATTAATTTTATGCCTTTGATAAAAGAGTACTTTCCTCTTCATTACTTGCTAGAACGTCGTCCAAAATGTTTTTTTAATTATCTGGACAAGCATAGTAGTACTCATCCATACTTTTTACGTTTTAACATCAAGCAATTTTATCCCTCAATAACGAAACTTGACATTGAACCGGTTCTAATAAACAACTACGAAGAACTTACGGGATGTTTTACTCCGGCAAACATGAGTCAATATCTTCATCTTGGGTTCGATAGTAAATTTACCGGGAACTTCAACTTTTCATCGATATCGGGATTAACAGAAAATATGGGAATTGATAGTAGGTTATCGGGGACTCCTTGCCGACATGCCTTATATGAGAACGATAAATTATTGTTTGTGGTAACGGCCGCCTATATGCTGGGCTTTTATCATGCATTGTCCCGGTGGCCGTTTCTATGTTTTCATGATGACTTTGTCGTATTGTTCCATTCACAGGCTGAAGTTGCCGAGTGCCTGTTATTGGTGTATCTTTGTCTTCAAAACTTAGGATTGGAATTAAATTCAAGTAATATCAGTCATGGTCGGGTATATCAGGATGGATTTATATTTAAGGGTTATGAATACACAGGAAATACATTCTGCATATCTCCTGTGTCAGAGAAGGCTTTCAGGCATAAAATCATCAGGCTGACAACATTCAGCCGAAAATATAAGAATCAACAGGCATTTATAAAACAACTCAACCATCAAATAACGGTCTTTGGTCATTATTACAAATATGCGCAGGTAGCAGCACGTTTTAAAGAGCTTGATAGCTTTATTCGGAAACGAGTCCGGCAATTTTTATTTCTTGCTAGCGATTTGCAAAATCGAACCTCTAATCTTCCCAATAATTCCAGAGCTTTATACTCTAAATTAGGCTTATATTCATTAGTGAAGCTGCGTCAGACTAAAGAAACTAAAATGGTGGGCTATTCGCCCGTAATGGGCAATGCAGGATCCGATATGGACGAGTCTCCGGTTTTTAATAAAATCATTGTGGAAAAGTTGTTGCAACAAACACTGTTTCGTTATATAGAGCTTCGCAGACAGGAAAAAATAGTGATAGGACTATTGGAACATCTAGCTCCGCTATCTGATGAAATCAAGGCTCAGCCAGGTAACTCCATTGGAATCCTATGATGCAGATAGAGTTGAATATCAATAGTCAGCGATAATTACCTGGAAGATAGAGCCATACTAATTGGCAATAAATTGGCTTCTGAGACAGCTGCATAGTCAATATTGCATAAACTATCGAAAGCTATGTAAAACCGAGATAATTCAAATTAACAATAATTGAAGCGATATTTCAGTTTGCAATGATAAATCCAGTATTTGTCAATATTAGACCCATTAATACCGACGCCAATTCATAGATATTTCCAATGTGCTTTTTTAGTTTACTTCCTGTTAGTCGATAAATAAAGGACAATGCTGGATTAAACGTTGATCTTCGCTGATCGTTTATGAGATAAAACATAAAATTTAAATGAGTCTTCATGAGCAAACCTAATTGTAAATATTTGGACTGATACAACACTTCGGTTAAAATTTAGTTATTTATCTGATTTACAGTAAAATAACTGATTATTTATTAGTATAAAACCGCAGGGATTTGTATCTTTAAAGTATTAATTACCAGTTAATTACTTTAATTATGGCCACCCCTGCGATTTATGATTTGTATTCAAAAGTTGTTCTTGAAGCTTTATCTGTTTCTAAAATAAAGCTCAATAAATGCAGACGAGATTTTATGATTGAGATTTTCATGCTATACTTAAGTATTCCTTCACGGATCAACTTCCTTCAGTTAGGCCGATACAGCCTTTTTGGAGAACAACGCTTCCGTGGTCAGTTCGAGCAAGGGTTTGACTTCTTTAGCTTCAACAAAGCCTTGTCAATGCCTTGGATTGGCAATCGCAATGCTGTTGCTTTCGATCCGAGTTTCATTCCTAAATCGGGCAAACATACCCCTGGAATCGGATACTTTTGGTCGGGCTGCGCAGGTCGGGCACTTCGTGGTATTGAAATCCTTGGGCTTTCAGTAATCGATGCAGACACAAGATTAAGTTTTCATCTAGATGCCGTACAAACGCCTCCGACAAACTGTCTTCAAGATAACGACCTTTCGTTAATCGACTGGTATGCTGGGGTCATCAAAAAACATATTGAACTGATACTGTCCATTACTCGATACGTTGTTGCAGATGCGTATTTCTCTAAGAAAAACTTTGTGGATAAGATACTGGGATGCTCCCTCCATTTGGTAAGCAAACTTCGGGAGGACGCCAACTTATCATACCTTTCGATACAACCCAAAACTGGGAAAAGAGGCAGGCCAGCAAAATATGGAGGAAAAATCGATTTTCGGAAACTAAATCATGAACACTTCAATATGGTAGTAAACGATAAAGGTATAATGGCATACTCTGCCATTGTATACTCCAAGTCTCTTGAAAGGAATATCTTGCTGGTTGTAGAACTGTTCCTATTAAAAGGGAAAACAATTTACAGGCTTTTATTTTCAACAGATACCACACAAACGCCAATCGATGTGATCGATATTTATCATACCCGCTTTCAAATAGAATTTGGATTCAGGGATGCCAAGCAATTTGCCGGACTTGAAAACTCGCAGGCAAGAAGTGAAAATAAGCTTAATTTCCACTTCAATGCGGCCTTAACAACAGTAAATATTGCCAAAGTAATGCAACTTAGAAATCCGCAAACCCGCGAAAACTCATTTTCGATGGCAACTTACAAGATCTTGTTTCATAATACTTTAATGCTATCAAGATTTTTTCGCCTGTTCGCTATTAACCCGAACTCAATCAAAAATCGTCAACATGTCAATGAACTATTGTATTTCGGCACAATGGCCGCGTAATTACACATCACTTTTTGAACGAACTATTGCTGATAAGAAAGATGGAAAATAAAGATACTCCAGATACAGATAGACAGCAAATGGAATTTGAATATGTAAACTGGCATTCTGATCAACCTTCCCAATTATATTCTGACAGGGAAAAGATAACCAAAGTTTTTATTCATTTATTTCGGAATGCATTCAAGTTTACTCCCTCAGGTAAAGTTAAATTTGGTTATACGATTGACTCTAAGGAAATAAAACAGCTCAAATTTTTTGTAAAAGACACTGGTATTGGAATTCCTGAAAATAAAAGATCAGTTATTTTCGACCAATTCCAACAAGCTGAAGATTGTTATAAAATAAAGTATGGTGGTACCGGTATTGGTCTGTCTATAGCAAAATATAATGTAGAATTGCTTGGTGGGCAGATTGGTGTTGATTCGACTCCAGGAAAAGGCTCCATGTTTTATTTCACAATTCCGATTACTGAACCGGAATCTATTTGCAATAAGTTATAAAACAAAAAGATACAGAAGATGAGCAAATGGCCTTTTAAACTAAACTTTTCTGATAGCAGAAGATGATAATTTAGATTTCAGACTCCTATAGCAGATTTTGATCAACCGAATCTCCATATCATTTCACCCCAGGTTGGACATCAGACGGTGTTACAAGTATTTGAAAAACTAATTTAATAACCTGAGCGATCTGCCTTGTTTAGAAGATTTGTTCAATAATATGGCTCAAAAGATTTGAATCAGTATTATCTAACAATACTTCGGTTAAAATTTAGTTATTTATCTGATTTACAGTAAAATAACTGATTATTTATTAGTATAAAACCGCAGGGATTTGTATCTTTAAAGTATTAATTACCAGTTAATTACTTTAATTATGGCCACCCCTGCGATTTATGATTTGTATTCAAAAGTTGTTCTTGAAGCTTTATCTGTTTCTAAAATAAAGCTCAATAAATGCAGACGAGATTTTATGATTGAGATTTTCATGCTATACTTAAGTATTCCTTCACGGATCAACTTCCTTCAGTTAGGCCGATACAGCCTTTTTGGAGAACAACGCTTCCGTGGTCAGTTCGAGCAAGGGTTTGACTTCTTTAGCTTCAACAAAGCCTTGTCAATGCCTTGGATTGGCAATCGCAATGCTGTTGCTTTCGATCCGAGTTTCATTCCTAAATCGGGCAAACATACCCCTGGAATCGGATACTTTTGGTCGGGCTGCGCAGGTCGGGCACTTCGTGGTATTGAAATCCTTGGGCTTTCAGTAATCGATGCAGACACAAGATTAAGTTTTCATCTAGATGCCGTACAAACGCCTCCGACAAACTGTCTTCAAGATAACGACCTTTCGTTAATCGACTGGTATGCTGGGGTCATCAAAAAACATATTGAACTGATACTGTCCATTACTCGATACGTTGTTGCAGATGCGTATTTCTCTAAGAAAAACTTTGTGGATAAGATACTGGGATGCTCCCTCCATTTGGTAAGCAAACTTCGGGAGGACGCCAACTTATCATACCTTTCGATACAACCCAAAACTGGGAAAAGAGGCAGGCCAGCAAAATATGGAGGAAAAATCGATTTTCGGAAACTAAATCATGAACACTTCAATATGGTAGTAAACGATAAAGGTATAACGGCATACTCTGCCATTGTATACTCCAAGTCTCTTGAAAGGAATATCTTGCTGGTTGTAGAACTGTTCCTATTAAAAGGGAAAACAATTTACAGGCTTTTATTTTCAACAGATACCACACAAACGCCAATCGATGTGATCGATATTTATCATACCCGCTTTCAAATAGAATTTGGATTCAGGGATGCCAAGCAATTTGCCGGACTTGAAAACTCGCAGGCAAGAAGTGAAAATAAGCTTAATTTCCACTTCAATGCGGCCTTAACAACTGTAAATATTGCCAAGGTAATGCAACTTAAAAATCCGCAAACCCGGGAAAACTCATTTTCGATGGCAACTTACAAGATCTTGTTTCATAATAAATTAATGATATCAAGGTTTTTTCGCCTGTTCGCCATTAACCCGAACTCAATCAAAAATCGTCAACTTGTCAATGAACTATTGTATTTCGGCACAATGGCCGCTTAATCATATATCACTTTTTGAACGAACTATTGATCTAAAAGACACAAAATAAAATGAGTTGCAGGCTGGCAACATAAATATTATTTGAATTGATTATGGGAAAAATATCGATGATTTTAGCCGGGATGGCACTTGTTCCGAAACTTTATACAAGGCGAATCATTAAAATTCACCCTAACTACTTATTCTCACTTGTTGGATTCGGGATTGGAAGTTTTATCAGTCTAACTATAATTTTTGCTGAAGAGTTTAACGGTGATGTTTCTGTTTCTTCCGGCCATTCCCAAATCCACCACCTTACCATTCCGGTTCTCTTTGGTTTATTTGGTATGTTTTTCGGATATGTTTACGGTAGAAAAAGTCAAACTAAAGAAGAGGCCTTTCAGGAAATTTTTGACAACCACCAAACCCTGAATCTGATTTTAGACCATCTCCCTTTGTTGATTTCCTATCTCGACACTGACCTGCGTTACCGGTACGTTAATAAAACTTACGAAAAATGGATGGGACTTTCCTTGAATGACATTTATGGAAGACTTGTGAAAGACATTGTTGTTGAAAACACGTATGAGGCGCTTATCCAAAATATACACAAAGCCAAACAGGGGAAAACCGTTACGTTCGACACCTCAAGAGAATTGAACGGGAGCAACCGGTTTTTACACGTTACGTTGATCCCTCATCTGGACGAAAACAGGTCGGTCAAAGGATTTCTTTCGGTTGTGGCTGATGTTACTCAGCTCCGGAAACGGGAAAACAAAATCAGGATACAAAAAGATAAGCTGGAAGAATTAAATGCTTCTAAAGACCTGTTTTTTTCTATAATTTCTCACGATCTGAAAAACCCTTTCAATTCGTTGTTGGGATTTTCTGAGCTGCTGCACGATGATTTTGACACCCTTGACGAAGCTATCAAAAAAGAATGTGCAGGTCACATTTATGAGAGCGCCCGAAACACCTATGAACTGCTGGAAAACCTGTTGGCCTGGAGCCGCGCCCAACGCGGAAAGCTAGATTACAATCCCTCACTTGTGAACCTAAAAATCTTGGTTGATGAAAACCTGCGTTTACTGCTCCTATCCTCCTGGCAAAAAAATATCCGATTGCAGTCTGAATTGGGCGAAGATTTCCGGATCACCACTGACAGGGAACTGGTAAATACAGTCATTCGTAACTTGTTGACCAATGCGCTGAAATTCACGTCAAAAGGAGGTCTGGTAAACGTTTCAGCACGTTGGATTTCGAAAAACCGGGCACATGATTTTCTGGAAGTTTCCGTGACCGACAACGGACTGGGCATAGCTCCCGGAAAACTAAATCAACTCTTTAAAATAGGTAGGTCTGAGTCAACAGAAGGAACAGAAGGAGAATCGGGAACAGGTTTAGGTTTAATGCTTTGCAAAGAGTTCGTTGAAATATGTGGAGGTGAAATAATAGTTGAAAGCGAACCCGGAAAAGGAAGCATAGTCAAATTTACATTGCCCAATAAGTAATCATTTGTTAATGTCGTTCGGCAATTTCAAAAACTTACGATTTGAAACAGTCATCGTTAAAACCCGAAATCACCAGAAGGGGACTTAAAAGCCGCCCCTTTAGGAGAGGTTTGGAGGGATAATATGAAGGTAAACTTACTATTTGAAAGTTACAATTACTGAATTTTGACTTTTGATATAGTTCCACGGGGTTAGTTGAATTTATTCAAATTTTACATTTAGATAGATAGACAGATATTAAAAAAAAATAAATTCTGTTTAATTCGTATTTGCAACATTTATTTTCATGTTTGAATCAGGAATATATCAAAAAACTATTATGAGATTAAAATTTGACAAGATCAGAAGGAATCCAACACATTTCTTCATTCTCACAGGTTTTACAATCCAGGAGTTTAATGAATTGGCTTTAGAGTTTCGGGGCCAATGGGAGCAACATTCCAGTCATTTTACATTAAAAGGGAAAACGCGGCAAAGAAAAGCATTACGCCGCAAGACAAATGTTTTACCTGGATATCAGGACAAATTATTATTTATACTTGTGTATTTGGAATCATTTCCTTCACAGGAACTTCAGGCAACCGCCTTTTCTATGACACAGCCTCAGGCTAATTCATGGATACATCTTTTGTGTAATATCCTTCACAAAACACTTGAAAAGATAAACAAAATTTCTGACCTCGAAAATAAAAAGGTGGAACAGTTGCTAATGGATTGTCAGCATGTTTTATCGAAAAAAAAGTAAGGGATCTCTTTAAAAACACGCGCTAACATTGCAAATGCAGTAACTCCAAGATAAGTTCGTCATCCATGACGGATACAGATATGTTCTTGGAAAGATTTTTTGCTAACCTGAATGTTTGGAAACTCATATCCCGGATTAGGAAATACAAAAAAAAACGAATAACCTAAAAAAAGTATTCATTATGAAATCATTGTTTGGTGTCGGAAGATTCCTTCATTTTATTAGCATGAGCCAATCTGCTAAACGTTATTTTAAAGAGGGGATATCAAGCATGCTTTATTCAGATACTACCACAAGCGGGGAAAGAAAACTTACGAATTCAGATCTTCATGCCCGGGATAGGTACGACGTTGCACTGGAAATCAGAAAGAGAACAGCTATAATAAGGTATTTGATAATCGTTCCGGGAAACATTCACAAGCAACAACATTGGAAAGAAATGAAAAATATATGGACGATTTTTGTGTGTTTAAATCTATTCCTGCTGCTATTTCTCTCTTGCAGAGAACCAGACCATTGGGTTTATATGGGCTCCTACGGTTTTTCTCCAAATGGAGACGGTGTTAATGAACTGTTTATAATTCCTTTTGACACAACAAAAGTGAATCAAATGACAATAATTGATTCAATGTCTAAAAAAAAAATGTTAGATGTTTACCAATATCAGAAGAACTGGTGGAACGGCAGGCAAAACAATACCGGCAAACTTGTTTCAGAAGGTCTTTATAACTTTTATCTGGAGATTGATGGGACATATACATATTATGGTTATGTGTACCTGAAGTATTGATAATCATAAAACCATATCCGATTTCAGGCGGTACTTCCTGATACGTTTACTCGTAACATGCAAATCCTTTACGAAAACGCTCGGGGCGGAACTCCCGGAGCGTATAACAATTCAGAACAGGACTTATAATGAATTCAAAATCACTCTTTCACTAAATTCAGCTTGAACAGACCTCCATTCCAAAATTTCCTTCGCATAAGTCTTACTATAACCCTGAAAATGATACTCTCCATACCAATCCTTAGAAGCCCTTTCCTAGGGCGATTTTTCCTATTTTCCGGGATGGAAACCCATTCCGGAAAATTTTCCCTTTTTTATGAATCAAGGAATTACGCATAAGATATAAGGACGTGCTTTTTCATGATTGGAAGTTCTCTCAACTTCCATTTCTGGAACCCCTTAGCGACAGTTGAACTTAGGGGATTCCTTTTTTGAATACTAAGTCCAAAAGATGATTGATTTTGACCCCGTTGCATAACCAATTGGGGGATCCTCCTTTTAATATGTTGAGGTAAAAAGGATATGGTGTGAACTGTTACAATATTAATTCAATGGAACTTATGGAAAAAATTTTGGTCATCGACGATAATAAGTTAATTCGTAAAACCTTAAGAGAGATACTCAGCAAGGTTGGGTACACAATTATTGAAGCAGGTGATGGCGAGACGGGCTTACAGCTTGTTCGTTCAGAACACCCTGAACTTGTAATTACTGATTACCAGATGCCTGGAATTAGTGGGCTTGAAGTCCTCTCCGAAATACGTAAATTAAAAGTTGTGATTCCTGTATTACTCCTTACCTCTTTTGGGCATGTGGTATTAACGATCAAGGCCATTCAGCTCGGTGCTTTTGACTTTCTTGAAAAACCAGTTGATCCTTCTCTTCTCAAATCTACTGTCCAACTGGCCCTAAATTCGGTCAAAGTCAGCAATAGTCTGAATGCGGTCCCCCACGAGGATACCTCCAGCGAGAGCATGCCTGAAGATAACATAATGGTAAGCAGATCGCCCCGGATGAAGGAAATCTTCAAAAACATTGGTCGCATCTCGATGAATAAGGTGAATGTTTTGATCGAGGGCGAAACTGGTACCGGAAAGGAACTCATTGCCAGGCTGATTCACTTCTCAGGAACAACGAGCGATAAACCATTGGTAGTAGTAAACTGTAGTGCGCTTACGGAAACACTGCTCGAGAGTGAACTTTTCGGACATGTTAAAGGCTCCTTTACGGATTCCATACGCGATAAAAAAGGTAAGTTTGAACTTGCTGGAGAAGGCTCCATTTTCCTCGACGAAATTTCTGAAATATCGCTCAATACCCAGGTAAAACTACTGCGTGTTATTCAGGAACTTGAATTTGAAAGAGTAGGTGGAGAAGCCACCATACCAATGAAAGCGAGGATAATAGCTGCGACAAACAGGAGCCTGGAAAAACTTATAGAACAGGGAAAATTCAGGGAAGATCTCTATTACCGGCTCAAGGTATTCACAATCAACTTACCTCCTTTGCGCGAGCGAAAGGAAGACATAAGAGACCTTGTAAACCATTTTATGTATAAACTTGATAAACAGTATAATAAAAACGTGATTAAGGTTGGCGACGGTGTTATTGAAATGCTTCAGCAGCATGACTGGCATGGGAATGTACGCGAACTTAAAAACACCATCTTACAGGCTATCATTATGTCAAAAAATGATGTGCTGGAGAAGGAAAACATCACCATTAATGTCCGCATCCACGACAATCATGCAGATGATTCTGAGATGTCTGAATTGCTGTCCCTGGCCGATATGGAGAAAAATCACATCAGACATGTACTTGATGTGGTAAAATGGAATAAACTGGATGCTTCCCGTATCCTGAATATTACCCGGCCTACTCTAAATGCCAAGATTGAAAAATATAATCTGGTTCAGTAAATATTATTATCAGGTATTCTGGGTTCCAGATTAATGTGCTATTTCGTGTTTTTGAGTTTCGATGCCGGCTCTTCTCTTATATTTCCACGATAGGTGGCAATAAAACAATTCGACCAGCCACTTCTTTTGATCATACTCAGAATTTGCTTTGCCTCGGTAAAGCCTTTTAAGTCTTTGGTACTGTAATGGTACAATCCGTCTTCTTCCAGACTTTCTTCTATGATTAAACCGGGCGCCCTGACCAGCAGTTGTGCAAAGTAATCCTTGATTTTTATCGGCTTGCGCAGGGCCAGCAACTGTACTTTATACTGTTTCTTTCCCTTTATATTATTCCCCATTGTTTTTTCTGACGAAATCTGCCCGGCAAAATCTGTCTGTGGCTGAGCCTGTGTTTCCCCATAAGTAACAGCAGGTTCAACTTCCTTCTGTTTTTCCGGAATAACCTGGTTTATTTGTTGTGATATTGTTCCGGCATTCGCCGGGGTCTCATTATGGGGCTCCGGCATTTTATTTTGTTCCGTTCGCAATACAAATTCAAGCCCATCCACCACATCACCGTCAATACCTTTAGAAATTGTAAACGGCAACGATGCAGGAGTACTTTTCCAATGCAATTTGCTTAACTGGACGGTATCCACTCTGGCCGTGTAATCGCCTGGGGCGAGTCCCAGGTAACTGAAATAACCATCAGATTCGCTAAGCGTATGGGCCACGAGGATAGAATCGTTGCGGTAATAATTCACAATAATTCGTCCCTGTCCCTTCTTTTCACTTCCGGCGTTATAGTAAACAGTTCCCGCCCCTTCACCTACTACTGCTATCGGAACTTCAATCAATCTGAACATATTCGGATCGATGGAGACCTGGATTGTTTTTTTCGCATTTGCCAGGCAATGTTATCAAAGTTGGTTCCGTCCAGGGTAATCAAATAATTGGTATAAGGTTCCAGATCGAACACGCGGATGGTTGTATCTTTATCGCTCACTTCAATGCGGCCTCCGTTGATGTGAACATTGAGACCAAAAGCTTTCGACTCATCAGGTTCGCGCCTGCCATTGCAATTCAGATCAAGAAAAGGATATAGCGTAATTCCACCCTTACCCACACTTACGCGGCTGCTAGCTCCGATATAATTTGTTTTGGCATCTGTCATCAAGCTTCCACTTGCCGATTGCACCAGAGTTGTTGCACCGTTGCTCATCCGAGTTGAAAGGCCTACCTGCGCAAAAGAGAAATCATAACGGAATCCCACTTCTGTATTGCTAAAATCACTCTTAAAGTTTCGTTCGTATGATAAATTCAGATAGCCATTTTTGAACAGCTGTTTTTCCAATCCGCACTTCATCGATATCAATTCTTGGTGATTGTAGTCAAATTGTGTTTGCGGAGTTAAAATAATGGCTCCCGGAAGCCTGAGTGAAAGAGAGAGGTTGCTGTAGGTATAAGGTTTTCCGAGATCCGAGATTAAGGAATAGGTGGTAAAGTTGGTATTTACCCCTAAGATGGCTCCGGAAAGCAATAATTCGGCGGTTGTATATTTTGTTTGGGGCATAACAATCTGATTGAGCGTCAGTCGTGTAAAAGCAGCGAAATTTGAGGTGCGTACCGGAACTGATACAGCGACCTTACGTTCTTCAAGGTAGTTGTAATTAATGGCCTTTTGTCCTTTTTCATATTTGGTGTAGTTGAGTTCAAACTGCAAATTCGAAGGCAGACGATAATTCAGAATTCCTTTTGATCTTACCCTATAGGTATATTCTCCGGACAGCAAAAGGCTGGAAGCCAGCCGGAGCGAGGAATTTACAAATGGCATGAAGGTACCTGAAGTTACAGATGAAAGATATTCGAGGCCACCACCAATCGTCATGCGGAGACTGATCCCGTAATTCAGATCAACGCGCGAAAAGAGACTGCCTCTGCCATCTTCAACAAAGCCGGCGCTGGTCTTATACTGGAATTCGCCCAGAGGTAGAAAGTTAAACGGGATGCTGATGTTTTGCACTTTGGAATGTTCTTCGCCCCAGAGACCATAATATCGCAGCTTCACATCGGTATTTCCGTAAACAAGCGGAACTTCAAAAGAAAAAAAACCGGAAGCATCGGCTTTTACATAGTCAACCAGTACGCTGTTCACATAAAGTTCGACTAACCAGCCAGGTTCGGTGAAATCGCTTAGCGTGTATGACCCAAACGAGTGCCGGAAGGTGGTGGGCGCGTTGGTAAACTGAACCCCTACTACCGGTGAATATAATGATGAAATGGCGCCTGTCGCTATTTTGCCCGCCAGTATCTGGCGTAGCGCCTTGTTGTCGTTATTGACATGACGCCAGAGATAGTATTGTTGCTTTTCGACGAAAGGCATATGGTTGTTGTAATTGAGTGTTACATTCGTTTCACCTCCGGCCACGACAGAGCCCAGTGAAAGGGTAAGCCGGGTATCAACATTGCCCGGCATTTGTTCCGATGAGATGGCCGACCAGTCGGCATTACCGAAATGGAACAATGCGTTTTTTCGTTGAATGGTGATGTCAGCTTTTATTTCCCCTTTGAGTTGGCTGATATTCTTGCGCATCTGTTCCTGACGCATTTCGCGAATGATAGGAAGTTCAATCTTTGTGTTCAGCGAAACCGACAGGCTTCGGAAATTAAACGTACACTGTAACCCGAATACTTGTCCGAAATAGCTCGATTTCAGGTACAGGTTGGTTTCTGTCCGTATAAGGTCGCCGGGTTGTATGTTGAATACCTTTTGCTGATAGACGATCTGATGGTTTACACGATCGATCAGATATAATGATTTCTCGTTGATAAAAAAGCCCCTTATTGAATCAAATCCTGACGCAGCTGTGTTCTTGATCTTCAAAAAGTCGAACACATCGGTAACCGACAAATACAGCGTTTCATCGCGGATAACCGCCGGAATCTCGGTTCCGCCAATTCGCGGAACATTAAACGAAACCGATATTTCATCGTATTGAGGATCTTCCTGTGCCGAACTCTGTTCAGGAATAAGCGCTGCCACCAAAAGTAAAAAGGCTGCAGAATACCATAAGGCTGCATCTTGTATACACCTCATAGCGAAAATTGTGCCTGCAATTTTTCGTATCATCTTATTGGCAATCTGCTTTTACGTCTTATCAAAATTATTCCTGAATAAAAGTCACAGAGAATGTTCCGCCATAAATGCCGGACGGATTAGCCACTGAAGAGCCAACCTGAAGCGTACCTCCTATATTGACTGCGGTATGTGCCCCCGTTGTTACAAAAGGTGATTGAGGATTAGAATTGCCTATATGCAGTGTCATGGTGCCGCCATTGCTGCCCGTAAGAATGGCATCCGGTCCGTTTACAATGTTGACAATTGTTCCCGGAATGGCCTCCACATCGTAAAGCGCGGCAGAAAAACTGCTGCCGATCAGAATGATATCACCGGTGGACGATCGTGCACCGAATGGATCGATCGTTACCGTCGTTCCCGAACCACTGCCATAACAGAAGGTACCAAAATTCAGGTTCTGATACGTTGAGACCATTACCTGGATCGGTTTCGGAGGTTGCTCTTGCGCGAGAACAGACAGATGCCCAATGACAAGTATTATGGCGCCTAAAATTGCTAGGATAACAGGTTTCTTCCTCCCTGAATTCGTTCTTGAAAATATCATCAGTTAGTAATTATTATTTTTTTTGAATAAACAGATTGTCCGGAATAAAAACTAACCACATACACTCCATCCCTCATATGCGGGTCAAGTTCATGGGTACCTGTTCCGGGAAGTTGTCTGCGAAAAATTTCCTGCCCCATCATGTTGTAAACGACCAGATCGCCCTTCTCTTCCGATGTTCCGGTAAAAGAAACCATGAGTTTTCGTCCTGAAGGATAAACCACAAATTCAGCGCTTCCGTTTTGATTGGGAGGCAGTACACGCCAACTGAATATCAGGCTAAACCGGCTCTCATCCGATCCGGCAGTCATATTTAGCTTGTAGCCGCCCCGTTGCAACAGGTCGGTGTTGATTCCGGTTCTTTTATCCGATAAATAGATTTGCAGGCCTGAAGGCATATTTTCTATCTGAGCCGCCTGAAAAAAAATCAAACCATCCTGTTCCGTTTTGAGGCCAAGCGGAACTAATGAAATACTGTCGGGATAAGGAATTGCGTCAATGGAAAGCCGGTTGGCATCTTTCGAGAGCGTATAAAGATTGGGAGACTTTACGTCGGTATTCATCAATTTCAAGGCATCCGACTCTTTGTCGAAAGAAGGCGTGGCCCCGTCGTCGAAATACACCACAAGCGGGTCGGCAGGATTTGTTTCCTCAGAATATTCCGCGGTAAGCCTTATAACCGGTCTTGTTTCAAGGCAGGCCGATTTAAACACAGGTGCAAGATTGTTTACTCTTACCCAGTTGTCTAAACCAAATGTTGCGCTGACCGGATAGGCCCCGTCGGAAACATGTACAAAAAAACCCTGCATTGCTGCAATCATGTTATTGGCAATTCCATCGCTCGAAACCCCGTTGATGTAAGTGCTGTATGTTCCGGTGTATGGATCGGTGGAGCCTGTATTGAAATAATAAACTGCATTATCCACGTTCCCCCTGGTCCAGCCGCTTACCGCATCCCAGTCGATAGGCGAAGGATAAGGATTTCCTACCAGGTTAAACCCTTTGGTGTAGGTCTCATTTGTATTGTACAAGGTAATCGGCGATAAAATATTATCATTGACAACACCACTCAGGCTAACTGTTACCGCCGAAGCCAGGGTTCCGAAATTTGCGGCATAGCCCAGCATGGGCGTCAGCGGTCCGGTGGGGTTGGTGTAAGTTACCCATCCTGAAGTGGTTTTGCTTTCGTCGTATGTGTAAAATGCAGGAAAGGACGCTCCCAGATCGAGATAAGCCGCAAAAGCATTTACCGTTGCCGACTGAAAAGGGGAGCTGAAATATTTATATCCGAATGAAGATGGAAGATAACGCTGCACGATAACATTTCCTGTTACAGTGCCGGTGCCCGAACCATCAATCAGGGCCGTTTGCGCGGCTGTTGACACAAGGGTTAACTGTCCGCCGGAAGAGAGGTTCCCGTTTTGTGGAGCTACAATCCCGGTAACCAAGAGCGGCCCCAGCAAACTGACCCCCGCAGAATTATTAATCGTCAGGTTCATGATCGTGTTGCCTGCAAAAACATCAGCGCCTATTGATTGGGCGACTGAGCCCTTCATTTCAATGGTTCCGGCAGTTGCAGTAAAGGTTCCGCTGTTCGAGACCGTTCCGGCAATCTGAATCGTATTGTCAATAACCGTCAGCGACGATCCGTTGTCGATCACTATATTTTTAGCCGCTCCTTCCGCTCCGTTTTGAAGAATCGGTTTATTGGGCACATTGGGTATCAGCACATCTGTGGTTAAATCGGGGATGACTCCGCAGGACCAGTTTCCGGAAATATTCCAGTCGGTGCTGACATCACCGATCCAACTCAGGACTTCAATAGTAGCTATAACCTCACTACGCGGGCTTGAGGTGGTTCCGTTGTAAGTGGCATCGACATAATAGGATGTCGTCGTTGAAATTGAAGCAGTGGTGTACGAATTCCCTGTAGCCAGTAAATTCCCGCCGGTAGCCTGATCATACCACTTAATAACGCTTCCTTCGGGGGATGCCGTTGCCTGAAGGGTCACCGTTCCGGAGCCACACCGGGAGCCGGGAGTTGTGCCTGTAATTTCAGGATTAGCCGGACAATTGCCTCCTGCCAGCGTACAGTAAAATCCAAACAAAGGATTATCCGCTGAATTTAAGTCAATCGTATTTATTCCGGTGGGAACTAACCCGCCCAGGACGGGCGATTGATCGAATACATAAACATCGCCCCCATTATTTGCAATGACACTCCAGTTCGGAGGATTTTGAAAATCACCTGCGACAATGATTCTTCCCTGATTATTTATAATCGATCCTGAGATCCCGGTATAATTGCCTAAAACAACCAAAACACCATGAGGTCCAATCGTTAAGGTCGGTTTTGTTGCCAGAAAATCACCCGTCACAACCAGTGTATCACAAAGATATTGTGTGGAAGTACCCAGAGTTAAATTGCCATCGATAGTGATGTAACCGGATATCCCAATAGTATGGGAATTATTGGGATTATAAGGGGGGGGGATCACATCGGCCGGATTATTTGTCCCCCATAAAGCAGGATCGGTCCATAATCCGGTATAATTGTCGCGGCTAAAATATTCAAAACCGGCAGGTATGCAATCCGAAACCACAACATAAGCAGAATCGGTGATAGAGCATCCTTTGGCATTTACAGCCGTACAGACATAGAAGCCGGACATGGCGCCCGAAGCATTGTTGATACTCAAAGAGGTATTGGCTGTGGTCTGTGAGAACCCATTGGGCCCGCTCCAATGGTAGTAGATGGGGTTATATTGCCAACTATTTTGTGCTTGCGCCGTTAAACTGATTGTCCCGCCCATGCCAACCGAGCCGCCGGAGGAGTGAGGAATTCCCCATGGGTTGCCCCATGAGGGGGTGGTGCTTGACGCACAATTAAAGGAAGCCAATATCTCCTCGGGAACTTCCGTGATATTATTGGCCAGATCGATGGAGGTACCATAATCGCATGCGTCACCGATTGTTTCCGTGGTACCTGAATAACCGTTCGCTGTGGTGGTAAAATTACTCCACGGAGTATCAACGGTGCCAAAGATATAAATATGCGCCCCGGAAATAGAAATAATGCCCTGGTTGGCAGAGCCCTGTTTGTAAAAATCGCCCCTGACAATAAAATAACTCGAAAGATCCAGCGAAACTTTATTCCCTAAATTTGCATTTCCATTTACAATAACCTTTGAGCCCGAAGACAGCACCAGTTCCGACTGATCATTGCCAGAAAAATCCATAGATAAATCGCCATTCACAACCAACGTCCCTACCACAACAAGCTTACCTGTAGTTTTATCAATAGTCAGGTTATCTAACTCAACTGTCGTGCTGCTGTCTATGATTACAGAGTCGTGAATGATCACATTATCGGCTTTTTCGGGAATTCCGGCAGGACTCCAGAGCACTGCGGTATTCCAATTCCCTGAAAGGATTGATGTTTTTGTTGCTGCCTGAACAAAAGTTACCGAAAATAACAACATCATCCCTAAGGAGCATAATTTCAGGGATTGCTGTTTTATTCTCATGGCTTATATTTTCATCTGAAGTCAATCACAATTTTAACCCTGCTTCGGCAAATTTTTCGGGTTTAATATCCGATTGTGCATAATACGTTACAACTAAGTGGCCGGAGTGATAATCAACAACGGCTTCTTTATCCAAATCCATCCGGTACCGTCTTATGGCATTGGGGGTATATACGGCAATCCCGTTTACCACACCAACCTGAGTCTCTTTACCGGTTGGCGAAACATGTACTACTTTCAGGTCGCCATACACCGACATGTTTCCGATACGGTTAAAGGTTACATCGAGCCGGTTGGTTGTGTCGTTTACCATTTCCAGTTTTAAATCCGAAAGGCTGACTTTGGTGGTTGATTCGCCCACCCGGATAATTACCGGAATGGTAATCCCGAATATGGGAACCAGTTTAACGCTGACTGCAGTCGAATCCAGTGTTTTATCTTCTTCGCCCAGCGCTACCTGTTTGGGCACAGCCCTGAAATAAACATGCGAACGGTATTCTCCCGGCGCCAGTTTACTGGTATTGGTTACCTGCATCTTTACCACCTGGGCTTCGTTTGGACCAAGCGTTACCGTCCGGGGAAAAAAACGAATGTTCTTGTCGGCAAAATTTTGACCCGGATCAGGTTGGGTAATTTCTTCGAACGAACCATCCTCTTTCATACGGTACTCTACGATTGACACATTGTATTTGGCTGTATCCCGGCCGGTATTAGCCAAATTGAGCTCGTGAACCCGTTTTGTTCCGTCGAATACCACGCGGCGCGGAGTAATCAGCAGGTTTCCCTGCGCCTTAACTCCGGAAGGGCAAATAACTGATAAGGTAACTAAACAGGATAATACTAATCCAATATACTTTGCTTTGTGTTGAACCTGCTTTTGCTGTACAATTTCTGATTTACACATGACTCAAAATTTAAATTAAAAACACTTAATATTTCTGTGCCAAACAATTTCACCGCATTTTAGACAAATTCCCGAGTTTGTTAATTGTAGGCAAAAGTTATTGAATAGGTGCCCGTGTATATGCCCACTGGATTATCCTCAGTATTGCCCACGGTGAGGGTGGCTCCAACATTCACAGCCAGCGAACCGCCATTGAGTTTACCTGTACCAATACCCGCGGGGGGACTGATTCCCAGTCGCTGACCAGCATGGTTTTCGAGCTGGCCACATTGATCAGAACAGCCGGGGTCGAAGGCAGGGTAATGGAAAACGAGGCTTCGCTCGCCCCGGTAATGTAAAAAGCGGCCGGGGCAAACGCACCGCCACTTAAGGCCAGGGTGCCTGTGGCATGACGTACACCTTGCGGTGACATGTAAATCTGACCGCCTTGCTCTTCGGGCGAAAACCGGCCGAAGTTAAGCTGCGAGGTTTCGGTGGCTGTAAGCGCCGCGATTACTTCGGCAAAAGCCCGGGCCGAAATGCTGGCCTGGGCTTGTACCTGTTGGACTGTTATTCCTAAGAACAAAGCAACCATAGGAAACAGCCAAACAATCTTCTTCATATTGCTTTATGGTTTAGATGAAGATAAAAACAAATGATGAGTGCCCGCGAAAAATCGCATAGAGCAATGTTAATTGTTCTGAGTAAATTTATTTTCTAATTGTAATTAACTGTAACCGTAAAAGGAGTGCTAGAGACATATTCCCCTGCAGGCTGTGCCGCAGCAATATGAAGTGTAGCCCCTACTTTAATAGTCTGTGCTCCACTTGCATTTAAAGTTCCTCCATCTGCCTCAGTTGGGGTACTCGTCCATGTATCAACTGTCATCTCATTGGCTCCTGATGTAACTGTAGTTGTAGAAGAAGGAAGTGTAATTGAATAAGTGTAGCTATTGGCACCCGTAACATCAAAACTAGCTGCAGATACAGCTCCGGGTACAGCAGGAAGAGTGACACCATCTGTAGCGTTACGGGTCCCGGCCGGTGTAAGTTCAACGGTTCCTGCAGTTGAACTTTGTACAGCGACATTACCGAAATTCATATTACCTCCATTAGTAGCTGTACTGGTTAGTTCGATTGCGATTGGAGTTACAATAGTACCTGTGGCGTTGGCGGTAGCACTTTCTTGTCCGAACGAGTTTGCCGAGAATCCAAGGATTGCGACGGCGAGAGCGAAGAATTTCATTAAACTTTTCATTTTTTTTGATTTTTAACCTTAATTGAATTATTCTAAATATTTTCTAATTTGATAGAGCTTTAACATAGATCGTGCCAAAGTGATTATTAGGACAATTTTCATTCTAACAAAATGCACATAAATACCTTAATAATAACATTTTATATAGAAATATAAATTTTATAACGACATATTATTTTGTTCAGTAAAATTTTTTTTATCCGATTAGTTGAAACAAGAATTTTACAATTTGTAAAATATTTTTATCCACCGAATTTGAGTTGTTTTCAGGATACCAGCATATCTTTTTGGTAGCAACTGGAAATTATCAATGAGATTTTGAAAGGAACAAAGAAGAGACCGAAAATGGAAAATGAGAGCTGAAAAAGAGTAAACGAGACATGAAAAGAATTGCTGAAATCTGGGAAAAATAAAAGAGTGTTGTTAAAGAGAAAATGATAACTTGAAAGAAATAAAAGAGCTTTCTAAAATGGCATACGTCCGGTTAATAGGGCTTAGTTGTATACAATTACCATGGTGTACGACCCCTGGTATAATCCGGAGGCTTGTCCCTGCATAAAACAGGCTTTGCCTTTCAACTGGAGTATTTGGTTGCCATCAGTACATTGTGCTTCAGATTGTCCCGAAACGGTTGCCGAAGGTTCAATAATAAATCCGTTCCCATTGGCATCGGATAGGGTTGCCGATTTTAGTATAACATTACAGGCGATGTCGGAGCTCGAGTTGATTTTAAATTTGCCCAGGTTCACATTCTCGTAATTCAGATTGCTTTCTCCGGATCGTGCCTCCATAATTCGCGTGTTCCTATTCTTCAGATCAAATCCTGTAATTGCCTGCGAAGAGGCGCTTACCGATTCCACGATCTCAGCCGAAATATGGCCGATAACTACTGCTTGGGCGCAAACATTTCTTATTGCGTATGTGCTTATTATAGAATAAGTTAGAATAATTGCAAAGAGGATTTTCATGACGTTTATTTAAGCTGTAATAAACATTACAGACATAAAAAATGCTATATAAATATAACACAAAAACGACACATTGTGTTCTGAGTGTAAAATATTTATTTACTTGACGTAAATAAATATTAACACTATAGTTTGTAATATTTTAATATAGGTACTGTTGCCCATTTATTTTAATTGGTAGCCCTAATGTTTCCAATCAGTTAATATGTACTTCGTTCAGAAGCTTCAATCCTAGCAAATAGCTCAATAGTTCGAGTTTTATACCATTTGGATCAATTCTACTTTAACAGATTAAAAAAAGGCGATTAGATCATTGATTTCTTTAGTATATATTTGTTTTAGTTATTGATTATTAGTAGTTTGTAAGTGTAATAGAAGATCAAATTTATTGTTTAGAGCAATGTTTAATCCCAAATTACGCGATAGGTATTTCTAATGCGTAGCATTAGGTATATTTGAAGTATGGAATTCGATATAAGCTATACCAATCAAGAGATTACGCCATGGGGCGGAATGGTGTTTCTACGCCAGATGTTGGGCAAAATAGGGTTCAAATCACAAGTTGAGAACTGTATTGATTTGCCGCAACCGGGATCGAACAGGGGTTACTCGCCAGTTTCGATCATCGAATCATTTTTAGTGAGTATTTGGTGTGGGGCAAACCGGTTTATGCACACCGAAGTTACCCGCCACGATGAAGCTTTGAAGAAGATATTTGGCTGGAAACAATCTCCGGCACAGGACGTTTACAAGCGATATTTTGCCAGGTTCACACAAGTTACCAATCAACAGGTAAGCGACCATTTTTATTCATGGATATTCAATTCGGTACAGTTTGATAATTACACCCTTGATTGTGATTCATCGGTTTTGACCCGTTATGGAGAGCAGCAAGGAGCCAAGCGTGGTTACAACCCGCACAAACCGGGCAGGGCATCTCACAATCCCATCATTGCTTTTGTTTCAGATGTCAAACTGGTAGCAAACCTCTGGCTGAGAAGTGGCAATACCGGATCTGCCGAGGGGTTTATCCCTTTCTTAGAAGATACTTTTACCAAGTTGCAAAACAAAAACATTAGTCTGTTACGCCTGGACAGTGGATTCTTCGGGAAAGATGTGTTTGATTATCTGGAAGAAAAAGAGAAGCCCATCAATTACATTGTTGCCACACGTTTCTATGAACCAATCCAACGTATTATCGCTGGGAATCAGGTCTGGACAACATTGGATGAAGGCATTGAAATCAGTGAATTACAATACAAAGGGCAATTGTGGAACAAGCCACGTAGGATGATCGTGGTCAGACAAAAAATTGAAAAACGTCCCAAAGCAGCAGGAAAAATGCTGAAGCTTTTTCAGGATGAAGATTATTACCGACAGTACCGGTATTCGGCCTATATTACCAACCTCAGCCTGTCTGCTGCCGATGTTTGGCGGCTTTACCATGGACGTGGCGATGCAGAAAACCGGATTTGTTCACTGCGGATATGACATACTTTCAAAGGAGTGGAATCAATAAAGGAAACCCGGTGCAAGTTCCCAAACAAAAGGTTTTAAGAAAAATCGCCATTGGCATAATCGCCTTTTGCTGAAGCTCTACAAATCGATTATAGGAAACAGTTTGAGGAAACTCTTTTTGAAGATGTACCATTACATAGTTGATATAGAAGTGTTTGATATTTCTGAATTGACCTGCATGAAACAGGATCATGATCGTGATAACCTCGCTGCCGGACAATTTAAATGAACGGTTTCTCCGCTTTTTACTATTGTCTTTGTCCAAGACATGTCCGTCCTAAACTTTATCAAATTCAATGCAAAAATCGTTAACAATGCAGAAAATTTCGGTAATTTTATCCATGCAAAACACAGGGGTAAATATTAGTTATATATTTGATTGTTAGATATTTAAATATATAAAATTAGGGTGTTTACTTCTTGCCACTTTGATAAATTTCTTTTGCCTTGCGAGTCTGAAAATTATTATAGTTTAAGATAATTTATTACTGCTATTTATGAAACACCTATTAATACTGTATTTTAGCCGTTCAGGGTTGCAATAATATCCTTCATTTGTATCACAGATTTTATTGAAAGCAATTTATTTTTAAGCCTTTCAGTTTAGTGGTAGGAAGTGAATATCCTATAAATAATATTCTAATTATTTAAATATCAATATATTATTAAGTTATACTTCCTAAAGGCCTTGCCGAATATAAAGAGCCATTAAATAAAAATTTCATTTCCAGCTACACCTTTCTCACAACCAAATGACTCAGCCCCGGGTCATTCAGCAATCGCTCCATTTCGGAATGAATAATATCCTGAACATCCTGTTTAATTTGTAGATAGTCGCATTGCACCATGGCATTGTCCAGCTTGCGGATAACCTGAATATCCTTGTAAGCTTCCTGTTCTTTTTTCAGCGCTGCATGGTCGTTCAATATTTCGCAATGGAAAGTTTTCAGCTCAATTTTACAGTCAGGATCATCGGCTACCATACCAACAAATTCGCCTGAACTTAAGCCTGATATTTTTGATGGAGGAACGGCTGATTCCAATTGTTTGGAACGGCCGATGGAAGTATCAGAAGCATTTATAGAAAGGCTTTCCCGATCCTGCATTATTTTTCCAAAACGCTCGGACAATTGTTTGGCAGTGTCACCAGTTACCTGACCACTAACAATGTTGCCGGTAATGTTCATGATCACATCTGCCTGCTCCCGACCATAGTCCTTGCGGAGTTGGCTGAAGTCCTGAATACCTAAACAGGTGGCCACTTTATTGCTTCTTGCGGTAGCGATCAGGCTATCCATATTATTGAGGTAGATCGTTGGGAACTCATCAAAAATAAGGCTGCTCTTTTGTTTACCTTTCTTGTTCACCAGCTTCACCAAACGGGTTACATAAAGTGATAGTACTGCCCCGTATATCTGAATCTTCTGCGGATTATTACCCATGCAGACAATCTTTGGATCATCAGGATTATTGATGTCAAGCGTAAAATCGTTGCCAGACAAAACGTAGTACAATTGCGGAGAAGAAAGCCTGGCCATCGCCACTTTTGCAGCAGCAATCTGCCCTTCCAATTGTTCCATAACATCATTCAGGTAAGCGTTCACAAAAGGATTGATTAATACCTCAATTTTTTTCTCCGCCCTGAGCAGTGTAAACAGGTTATCATAGTCCACCTGCATCAATTCAATGACATGTGGCAAAGTGCAAAATTCACCATCATTATACTTTTTTAAATACCATATTACAGCCGTCAAAAAGTTGATTGGCGATTCCACAAAGAAGTCGCCCTGGCGTTTGATCCATTCCCTGTTCAATCCCATCAGGATGGTACGTGCCGATTCTGCCGCGTCGGTAATGTCGGTCATAGCTGAAGGTTCCAGGGGATTGCAGCGGTGGCTTCGGGTCAGGTCATCGAAATTGATCACATAAAAGACTGGAGGCGTGGGATACTTATGCTTGTTTTTCAGCCATGTATTGTATGCAATCTTGGAAAGGTCGTCAAACTTAAAGTCGTAAACGAACATGGTAAAGCCTTTACGGATATGTTGTGTAATGATGTGGCGTATCACGAAGTAAGATTTACCGGAACCGGGTGTCCCCAACACCAATACTCCACGAAAAGGGTTTATGATATTGATCCAACTATTACGCATCTTATCCTTTAGCTGGTATCGGGCTGGCAGGTTAATGGAATATTCGTTCTCCAGAAGTCGTTCTTCCTGTGGAAACGTCTCGTTTTCCTTATTGAAAATATCTTTATTATTAAGCTTGTTACTGATAATCCGCGATAACAATGTACCGCCAGATAACACGAGCAAAAAACCAATGGAAGTAATTCCTATATACATCATCGCCAGTTCCATTGTCTTTATTTTCACCAGCAAGGCCAGATAACTTGTAAAATAAATCAGTAGCCCAGTTATGATATATGCAAAGGCCGTTTTGTGATTCAGCTTTTCGTTTTTTCTGCCTCTTGCACCCAGCAGGGAGATAAACAGAAAGACCAAAGCGATGAGCTTGGACTTATGAAAGTTCCCGAACAATCCCGTTCTGTAAATATTGCCCAGTAAGCGGTCACTCAGTACGCTGCTCAATCCCCATTCCTGAAAGGCAGTATAGCAGTAATAGTAAAAATGGATCACCAAAATCAGAATACTGATCAGCCTGGTCATATCCAAAATTTTCCTCATCGCCTGTTCATTCTCCCCGGTCTGCATTGTCATAGCTTTAAGTTTTTTAAATTATTATTTGTTACTATTGATTGTTATTCAGGTTCTTTCTTCTCCTCTTTTTCCTTTTCATTTTCAACTGATATGGCAGGTAATCCGAGCCATATTCGGGTTGCATCAGATTATCCAGTAAATTTTCAATTTCTTTGAAAGGTGCAGTAATCAGCAAGGTGTTTGGATGCGCCTTGGTTTCTGCATCAAAGGCGGTAGCCTGAGGCTGTAACCCAGTTGGTTCCTGAACTGAATGCGGAGGCAACTTCTGCTCAGGAACTGTTTTCTGCTGGCAATGTTGCTGAATGGCTTTTGCACTGTACTGTTTGCCCAATACACTCCCATTAAATACGCATTTAGTCTGGCGATCCACATAAGTGATGCCGTAAATCAAACCGGTATCATTCTGGCGCAGGGCGACATGAATACCCTGCTTCTCCAATGCTTTTATTAAATCCTGAAGTGTTACCCTTTTCCCAGTTAAAAATATATCAATGGCATTCTTAACCCGAGATTTGTGTGGCATACGTTTCGCCTCATTTTCCTTAAACTTCTCTTCCAAAAATTTGAGAGTTGGTTGGTTGTAAAACGTACTTGCCTTAATAGGTATACCAATTGGAATTCCGTCAGCATTCAAAATGCGGTACAGCAAACCATTGTGCTGGTAAACCCTCGAATTTTCACCGCCCCGTTCGGCCATTACATTGTATTGTTTAAGCACAGCATTTAACTCCGGAAGGCTGGAATATCGGTACTGGTTTAACACCGCTTCTAATACATTTTGAATGGCCATTTTGGTTTGTGATTTACCGTACATCACCTTTGGCGCGGATACTGGGGTTAAGCGATATTGTTCCTGCTTTTTCTGTGCTTCAGCACTGACCAGTCCGAACTCCTTTTCGATGGCTTTTCGTGCCTGTTCCGATTGGTTGCGGCCAATGTTGTTCATGTCAATCCGGCTGCCTTCCGGACGCACTTTTATGGATACCAAATGGATATGCGGATGCCCTGCATCATGGTGCTGATAAACCAGGTATGGTTGTTTTCCGAAGCCGATTTTTTCCATGTAAGTCCTTGCGATTTCAAGTAATTTTTCTTTAGACAAATGGCTTTCTGAAGGATGAAAATTCAGGGATATATGTGGAAAAAACGGTGAAATTGACCACCCATTTCCAGTTTAAATTGACCACCGGTTGCCGACGCAAATTGACCACCCTTTGCCGGAGCAAACTGACCACCTAAAACGGATACTTTTTTTCATGTCGTTACCCATACTTTCGTTCAAAAATGGAACGGATTATGGCAAATAAATTAACGGACATGAGTAAGATTAGAAAAGCAATTAAATTTCATTGCGGTGGAAAAAGTAAGCTGTTTATAAGCCAATACTTATCCTTATCGAGGAACACGGTAAAAAAATACATTTCCCTTTTTGAAGTACAAGGACTGACCCTTGACCAGATCAATCAAAAGACTGATCTTGAACTTGAAACGCTGTTCTCTCACCAAACCGATGAACCCATCAGCGCCCGGGTGCAAAAGCTTTATGACTTTTTCCCGTACATGGAACGGGAACTCAAAAAAGTTGGTGTTACCTCCTATGGGATGTGGGAAGAATACATCAAAAAGCATCCTGATGGCTATCAAAACTCTCAGTTCCGGGAGTATTACAAACTGTGGGGAAAGAAGGTAAATCCGGTGATGCATATGAACCACAAGGCTGGTGACAAGATGTATGTTGATTATGCCGGGAAAAAGCTTTCAATCACGGATAAAGACACCGGAGAGATTACCGAAGTTGAGTTTTTTGTTGCCATTTTGGGGGCAAGTCAATATACCTATGCCGAAGCAACTCCGAGCCAAAAGAAGGAAGAATTTGTTGTATCGGTTGAGAATGCCATGCGCTTTTTCGAAGGCGTTCCGGCAGCCATAGTTCCGGACAATCTTAAGTCAGCGGTGATAAAAAGTAGCCGTTTTGAGCCCACCATCAACGAAACACTGGCAGATCTGGCAGAACATTACGAAACCACTATTCTACCAGCCAGAGCTTATAAACCACGGGACAAATCTTTAGTTGAAGGTGCTGTTAAAATACTATACCGAAGGATTTATGCTGTACTGAAGGACGAAACGTTTTTCTCCCTTGCGGAACTGAACGATCGCATTGGAGACCTGTTGGATGCCCACAACAACAGAAAGCTCACTGGTCGTCCATACACACGTTTTGAACTATACAATGACATCGAGAAGGATAAACTGTCGCCACTGCCCATCCAACGCTTTGAGATCAAGTATCAGGCACAGGCAACGGTCATGCAAAACGGTCATGTGCAGCTCAGTTGTGACAAACATTTTTATAGCGTGCCGTACCAATACATCCGCAAAAAGGTGAAGGTAATGTACACCAGAACAACGGTCGAGATTTACTTTAAATACAATCGGTTGGCTACCCATCCCCGGGACTACGCACTTTACAGCTACACAACGGTACCCGAACATTTAGCGAGCACCCATCAATTTGTAACCGACTGGACTGCCCCCAGGTTTATCAATTGGGCAAACAGTATTGACCCAGTTGCCGGGGAATATATCTTTAAAATCATTGAAAGCCGAAACCATCCTGAGCAGGCGTTTAAAAGTTGTATGGGGATACTTTCGTTTGAGAAAAAGGTAGGTAAACAAAGACTTATTAATGCCTGTAAACGCGCTCTTGACTTTGGAACCTACAGTTTTAAAGCCATACAAAACATCTTGGAAAACAACCTGGATATGATCAAGGATGAGACAACAGAAGATCCGGAACTGCCCGAACACAACAACATACGAGGGAAGAACTATTACAAATAAACTTAAAATCAAATTATTATGAATGAATCAACGTTGACAAAAATGAGACAAATGAAACTCTCCGGAATGCATGGTGCATTTAAAACTGCTGTTGAAACCGGGAAAACTGATCATTACACCATTGATCAGTTTGTATCCATGATTATTGATGCCGAATGGGACGAGCGCCACAACCGAAAAATAGAGAGATTAATTAGAAATGCTAAGTTCCATTACAAATCCAGCATCGAAAGCATAACTTTTGATCAATCACGGAACCTGGAACGCAACCTCATTTTACGACTTGGAGAGTGTGAGTTCGTAGAGAAGAATGAGAATGTTTTAATCACAGGAAGTACTGGTGTGGGTAAAAGTTACTTGGCAACGGCACTGGGTTATCAGGCATGTATCCAGGGCTACCGGGTAAATTACTTCAATACATCGAAGTTGTTTTCCAAGTTAAAAATGGCAAAAGCCGATGGCTCATACTTGAAGGAACTAGCGAAAATCGAAAGGCAGGATGTTATTATACTCGATGATTTTGGACTCCAGGCACTCGATAGTCAGAACCGGATAACACTATTGGAAATCATCGAAGACAGGCACAATAAAGGTTCCATCATTGTTACCTCACAAATACCTGTTCAGGGATGGTATGATATTATTGGTGAAAAAACCATTGCTGACGCGGTATTAGACCGCCTTATCCATCAGGCTCACCGCATCGAATTACATGGTGAATCAATGAGAAAGAAAAAGAGTATCAACAAAGAATAATTTTTACAATTTTGAATATCAATTACGACATTGAAAAAAGGTAGTTTTTAGATGGTACTTTTAGGTGGTCAATTTAAATCGGCAACACATGGTCAATTTAAATCGGCACAGGGTGGTCAGTTTGACCGAATATTACAATATATGCACGCTGTTGCGCTTTACATTTTCGTTGAGTTCAATCTGTTTCAGGAAACGATTCAGCTTTATCGAAAGGCTCATTTTATCCGAATCAATGGGATAATTTCCGGCCCCCATGCACTCCGCAACTCCTTCTTTTACCTTATTCTCATTGTAGTTAAAAATACGGTGAATGGAGTTTCCTGTTTTGATTACTGTAACCATAATTCTGCTATTTTTTGAACATGCTTTTTGATTTCGTCCACTTTGTTAAAGAGCGTCTTTTTCTCTACCTCATAAGCGATCAGCCAGCTTCTGAATTCGGTAATCTGGTTAAGTGTATGCAATCGTTTTACAGCCTGGTTGAAGTTGTTTCCGATGTGGTTCAGTTCATTTCTAAGCTGCACCATTTCAGCCATAAATTCATACAAAGATTGGTTCCGGTAGTAACTGGTTACAGGTTTTTCAAAAAGGCTATGCCTCACATAATCGCTTAGCTTTCGGCAGGTGCTCGCCTTCCATTTTCGTTCAATTTTTGTATACTCGGCGGGTGTCTGGCGTAGCCCTATGATGCGTGTCCGGTTTGAATTCTCTCTTCCCATCTTCTCTCATTTTATCGTTTTCAAACTCATTTGATCATTTCAGCATTCCCCGCCCACGAGTTCCGAGTGTGGGGCGGCAAGATTCGGTTGTTTAACAACCGGACATCTTGCCGTTTGCAGGAACGTGGCAAACTTCCCACAGTTTCCGTTATTGCCCTACCTATTTTCATTCATCATTTAAACCTCAATGGCACAAAGTTAAACAGGCAGTTTGGTCTTTACATAACCTCACTATATTTTGATTAGGATGGTTTGAATTGGGGTAACTAACTTTATTGTGTAAATTTTCATTCATTAACATGGGTAAAAATGTTGCTGACAAATTAAGCAGCCATCGTTTAATGTTGGCGTGGAAATGAGGGGTTAGAAAAACGTTATCGAGAAGATTGACCAGATAGCTAAAAACTGGGAACCCGGTTTTTGCAGTCCATAGCAGGAGGTGAGAGATGGGAAACAAGGAGATTGAGAGAATACCACCTGATAAAGCAGTGGAACTTTTGAAAAAAGACGGTATCGAGGTTACAGAAGAACAGGCAAAGATTATCCTGAATTTTTTATACGAAATGGCCGACATTGTAGTAGATCAATACCTGGCTAAACCAGCATAATTTTGTAAATTTACGGGGATAAGTTGTTGCATTAGTTCCACCTTTTTATTATCAGATTATGAAAATTGCAGATTTATATATTCGGGTAAGCACCGACGAACAGGCTGACAGGGGTTACTCCCAACGTGACCAAGATGAAAGACTACATAAATACTGTGAAATAAACTCCATCCAAGTAAGAAAGGTGATTTATGAGGACCATTCTGCAAAGACATTCACTCGTCCGGCGTGGATAAAATTATTAGTTGACCTTCGAAAACACAGAGGGCATTCAGACCTTATCCTGTTTACCAAGTGGGACAGGTTCAGCCGAAATGCCGGAGATGCCTACCAGATGATAAGTACTTTGCGGCGGCTGGGAGTCGAGCCGCAGGCCGTTGAACAGCCACTGGACTTATCCATTCCTGAAAACAAGATGATGCTAGCCTTTTACTTGGCAGCACCCGAAGTGGAAAATGACAGAAGAGCATTGAATACTTTTCACGGAATGAGACGTGCCAAAAAGGAAGGGCGTTGGATGGGTACTGCGCCCATAGGATATATCAATAGAATAGCGGAATCAGGAAAGAAATATATAGCACCTAAAGACATACAGGGAGATATAATGCGCTGGGCTTTCAATGAACTTGCCAATGGAAAATTCAATACCGAACAGATATGGAAAATGGCAAAGGAAAGAGGCCTTATATGCAGTAAAAACAATTTTTGGGTGGCCATACGAAATCCTGTCTATTGCGGTATAATCTGTATACCAAAATATAAGGATGAAGAAAAATTCATGGTTCAGGGGCAGCATGAACCTTTAATATCTGAAGCCCTGTTTTATGCGGTGCAGGATGTATTGGACGGACGCAAAAAAGTTAAACGAACCAAGATAATTGCCGATGATAACATTCCATTGAGAGGTTTTCTGGTATGCCCCAATTGTGGACGGATGTTAACCGCCAGTGCCTCCAAAGGACGTAATCAATACTACCACTATTATCATTGTAGTTCCGACTGTGGCATTCGTTATAAAGCTCCGGAAGTTAATGCTAAGATAGTGGATGAAATCCGGAAGTATGTTCAACCATTACCCCGCCTTCAATTATTCAAAGAAGTAATTGTTAGCGTTTATAAGGCTAAAACACACGTCCAGCGCAACGAAGTTCAACAACTGAAGATACAGTTGGAAGAAGCCAATAAAAGACTGTCAAAAGCAAGAGAACTATTGATCTGTGGGGACATTGAAGCTGATGATTACCGCACAATAAAAGCCGAAAGCGAGGAACGCATAAACAGACTGGAGGCTAAATTATCAGCGTCGCACTCAGATACAACCAACATTGAACCCTTATGGGATAAAGCAATCAGCAGCATTTCGCAATTGGATGTTTTGTATGAAAATGGAACTGTAACACAGAAAAGAAAAATCATTGGTTCGATGTTCCCCGAAAAATTGACTTTTGACGGATTTCAATATCGAACCACAAGAATCAACGAAGCACTCACACTTATGCTGCTGATAGACAGCAAAATACAAAGCACAAAAAATGGGACAAATCCATTAAATTTGGACTTGTCCCATCAAGTGACCCAGCTGGAGTTTGAACGCATCCTTATTCCGAGCTGATTATCAATGTTTTACTAAGTGCTTATTTCAATAGGTCTCGATATAGTCTCGCCTGATATTCAATTCATTACAATACAAATATAAACAAATTTTACGAAATTGAAATAAAGCTAAGAATTGAATTTTGTAAATTCGATCTTGTTTTATCAACGTTTAGGTTCATGTCAATATATGTCTGGGCAGGCAAGTTCTTGGGCTTGTTTAAGCTTTTGCGTCGGATTCGCGTGACTAGGCAATGTGCTTGACTTTGTTTAGGTATTATACTCTAACATATTCCATACTTAAATTTTCAATATTTTCAATATCAGCTTCGTTTGCATCAGGTATGCTAATATATAGGTTCTTCATTGCTCTACTACAACCCACATAATATATTCTACAATCATCTTCCAGAGAATCTATGTGGTTTTGTCCATTTATTATATAATTTCGGAACTCATTTATTGTTTCGAAATGTACCAAAGTATTCTCAAATTCAGTACCTTTTGCGCTATGAATTGTTCTTACAAACTCATCTGATTTTGTATCAACTTTAATAAACGGGAGAATGTCATTTATGCTATGCGTCTCATAAAAACTTTTGGCATTTCCTGCTCGTAATCCACTTCCAATTTCAAAACCATATTCGTCTAATATCTTATCTTTTACCTCTAAGTAAAACTCTGCTATTGATTTACTCCTATTTTCATCTACTTTTAATGCGTCAATGATATTAATCGCAATTCTTCTTAAACTAAGCTTTAATATCTGTGAGCCACCTGACCTACGTACAGATTTGAAAATTTCATTTAAAGCATTCTTCAAATCGCCTTTTTCATGAAGTCTAATACTCATTAGGATGGAATGAATAAATTTAACTCTTTGAGGATTTGAATCATTTGAATATAAGTCATTTAACAAGTTCGAATTAGCGACACCTAATTGGTTGTTAATTTCAGAAACAGTTGTATTTTTCCTCGTAAGTATATAGAGTGTATTTTCAGGATAATTTTCTTCATACCATGTTTTAGCGGCTTGAATTGTCCCAATGAGTATTTTAACAAAAGAACCATCGGGCTTATTTTGACCATATTCTTGATTAATGTCTGGCCTAAGCAAATTAAGAAAATCAACAATTCGATTTGTAGAACGATGATTATGATTAAGCTTGAATTCAGAAGCATCACCGTTTTTGAAATTTAAAAAATCCGTCCGTTTAGCACCAGTAAACTTATATATCGATTGAGCCAAATCACCAACTATGCCCACTTTTGAGTTTGACTCAGTAATTTTTTCAATAATCCAGGTTTGAATCTCTGTTGTATCCTGGAACTCATCAATGAATAGGTATGGAAATTTTATTCTAATAAATTCTAAAATTCTTGGAGAACGAGAAATTATTAGATGAGAGAAATACAGAACATCTTCATGATATAGAAATCCCTTCCTCCAGCATATTTGTTTGTAATCGAACAACTTAGAAGATGGCATGCGAATCTCACTAGCTGTAGAGTTAGTCCATCGGTTACGAAACTTAACTTGTAATATCCCATTTTCATCAAATGACCAATCGATATCGGACAAACATTTGGATAGTTTCGGATAGTTTTCTGCTGAAGTTAGATACCAATATTTCGTTTTTCCCTCACTTATTTTTCTTACCCAAGATTCTATCATATCTCTTCGAGGAATATGTTCATCATGGCCATCTAGCTTTGACGTATCAAACAAGACCTCGGCATCATCATTTTTTTCAATCAGGTATGAAAACGGCTTAACAATATTGCGAAATAAAAAACTGTGAATTGTTGAAATATCAAAACGATTTTTATCGCATTTTAACCTGTTTTGGATTTCATCTGCTGCAACATTCGTATATGTAATACAAGCTATTTTCCCAGTTTTATTTAATCGATTAGATTCACGTAATACCCTTTCCAAATGAGAAATCAGCCATGTTGTTTTTCCGGCCCCAGGACCAGCGAAAACCTTAAAGTCGGTTTCAATATTTTCAAGTGTAGAGATATGTGGCAAAGAATTAATATCAGGCATATTATTCGACTATTTTATTAATTGCATTGATAATATATTCTGGCACATTGAAATCAAGTTTTGCATCCCCCTCTTTAAGTATATTTTCTCTAAGGCTTTTTTCAAGATAAAAAGCATGCTCGCCTTTCGCGCTTGATACAATTTTGTAGTATATCGCTGCTATAAGAGCCTTTTTTTTGTCAACCTCGTTCTCCCATGTACAATTCGAAATACTGGATAAAATTTCATTTTCATTTATATCTTCAATTCCTAACTTAATTCTGTATTCATCAATAATGGTATTCAAATCATTTTCAAACTTTGATGTAACATCTTGATAATTTGCAGGAGTATGAGCACTATTCTGACTAGGGAATGAGCTGGTTATCAGTAAAGATGACTTGGGATTTTCTTTGCATATCTCATATTCCAAAGTTTTACCAACGCTGATAGGTGGATGATAAACAAAAATATTTGGGTAATTCGCTTCAAAATTGTCTTTTAACTCTGTAACATGGCTGGAAAGAGGTTTGCTGTTTTCTGTATCATCCAGCTCAAATGGAAAAGCAGCGACCCATTTATTATTCTTTTTTATTGCTGGATCTGCATCAGTTATACAAACAACTTTTTTATTGATTGCATACGGGCTATCCTTCTCATTATATGCAAATAGCTTTATAAAATGTTTAAATGTCCTGCTATCAACACTTATTATTCCAACATGATCGTTAACTAAAGAATTCTCAAGGTTCAGATATTGAGCAAAACAAGGAATTAAAAGTTGCTCTGCCAAGCCTTCGACAAAAATTAGTTTATTAACGAAGAGCATATTCGATTTTGTAGCATCTAAAAAGCGTTGGACATATATTTTAGAATCTTTGTCGTCCTCCGATTCAGAGAATACTTTTCCTGGATAACCGACATCTGTAGTTCCTCCTACATTATCATACAAACAAATTAAACTATCAAGATCTATTGCAGACGTTATATGCGTTGAATGTGAAGTAATGAATATTTGTCTCGCTTGTTTATTAGAGTTCAGGAATTTTAGGAATTTAGACTGCATCGAAGGATGAAGATGAGCTTCTGGTTCTTCGATTGCCAAAACAGGGAATACTTTAGCATTATCTCCCATATAGTTTGAAGACTCCATTTGCATTTTCGCAAGTATCAGAGCTATGAATAGTAAGTTGTTATATCCTAATCCATTATTTTTAATTGGTATTTTAAAACCACTTTTCTCAACAATTAATCTTAACGCAAATAGCAATTCTTGTTCCGTAATTTCTGCATCAAAATTAGGTTGTCCTCCTTTGTCTGCCCCGGTTTCTCTTGAATATTGAAGTATTTTTTCTCTATCAATTCGACCGATTAATATTTCAAGTAGTTCTTTAGATTTTTCATTAAACTCATTCTCACGTTGCTTTAATGCTTCAATATTCTCAGGTGATAAGTTTTCAAATCCTTGTCCATTTGTCAAGTTATAATCTAAGAAATAATTAAGGACATCCCTTAATAATGTGTTATTCCCGTAAAACATTTGCTTTTCAGCATCTCTTATAGCATCGAGAAATTGAAAATCAAATCTATCTAAACTTTCTGATTCAGCTTTTTCTTGTTTTGATGGCAATCCGCCGTACATTCTAGCTACATACTTAGATAGAAATTTTTTGCTAATTAATCTAATGCATTTATCCTGAACAAAATCACCTCCCTCATTTTTACAACTTTCAATTTGAGTCCTGTAATCATCATGATTTTTCGTTGGTAGTTCAAAAACATATGTGAGCTGTGCCATATACTCAGGCGAGTCTTTAATCAGCCAGTCATAAACAACATTTTTATCATCTACGTTGTCGTCATATTCTTTTATAAAAATTGAAATCTCAATTGAAGGTGGCTCGGAATAGTCAAGATTTAACTTACAAAAATCATCTACTGTAGGCTTCTCTTTTAAACCTCTAGCCAGCACAAGTTGAAGCGCTTTAATTAGGTTGGTCTTTCCCGAATTATTATGCCCAATAATAACATTTAATCCATGATTGAATTCAATGTCTAAGTCTTTGAAATTTCTATAATTCTTAATTTTTATTCCTGAAATATACATAAGTCTATTGTTTAAGGTTAAAGCAAAAAATAACTTGCCTACAAGCTGAATCAATGTTATGTGTGCAGAGGCTTTCAAGCATTTTGTTTGTGGTTTGGATTATCACGGAACATAAAATCGAATGTTAGCTTTGTCTTTCAATATTTGTGTTATCATACGAAACTATAACTTTTCTATCATGCCTTAATGCCATTGTTGTCCTAATTGAAACCACAATGAAATAGCGTTTCTACCAACTTGGCTTTTTTTCAAATTATACCTTTATTTTTAAGAAAAAATCGTCCAGAGCTTCTTTCAATTTTTTATTTTTCATCGTTTTTGCTCTTTCTCGAATATCATTTGATTGAAAAAATGACACTTTATATCTTTGGGAACTCGAAGATACCGACTGCAATTTTGTAAATGCCTCATCTGTAAACCCACTGGTTGACCAAAATTCAAATTCAAGAGTTTTCCGCTTCCAAGTTTCTTGATTTTCCACCCAATTTTTAAATACAGGTATTTTTCTGCCTAACCAATTATCAACAGTCTCAATATCAATTTTGGATTTAACAGCTTTACATTCAGCAATTACAATTTTATGCGGGTAATTAGCTACAACATCCATTTCATGACGAAATCCGTTTTCAAAAATTTCTCGACCTAAATCAATACTGCTATTACTATCAATTGAATGAATGTGGCCAACAACAAATTCAAAGAAAGTACCTCTCATGTTATTTGCTAATCCCTCATTATATTTATTTAATTCCTTAATTAAGTCGAGATATTTTTCAGGTGTTTTTTTCAAGCTAGCTCCTGCATTATCCAGAATAGTAATTAATTCTTTTAATGTATCAGCATATTTTTGACCAAACAATTCTCCAATAAAACCAACGACGATTCCATTTTGCTTCAAATGTAGAAGTGCTTCTTTATCTAAATCATCAACTATTAAAAAAGGAATCAATTTCCCCGCATTATTGAAACTCTGTATATGTTTTATTTTCTCAACAAAAAACAATACATCTTCTTTAAATATTGGTGTTCCAATGATAATGTCGGCTAGCAAAAACCCTGTATTTCCATTGTGAACCAATCCTGTAACAGTTGATACTCCTTTAAATGCCCATCGAAATTTACCATATTCAGCAAACGTTTCACCAGAATTATAGGATATTAATCCAATGTTTTTAGTTAATGATCCAAAGTTGGTCAATAAGGAAGACTTTATTAAGTCAACCGTTGTGTTAGCCAGAGAATTCGGTCTAACTTGTCCAAGTTTCGGGGATAAATAATAATAATCCCCGCTATAAGCTAAAATTCCCTCACTAATAAACATTTGCATTACCTTTTCAAATGGCAAATGCTTTTTTAATGGGAGTATTGGATAATTGGTAAAGCACTCTAAATATTTTCTTTCTATAACTCCGCCATGCAATCTAATCGCATTCAAACAATACCAATATTTCCTGCCATTTTCGAATAGTGAAGTTATAAGAACACTAAATAGACCTCCATCTTTCTCATGAATTGGTAGAAAACAAAGTGATTGATTGCTTTTAAAGAATCCTTTTATTTTCTCAATTTTTTTATTCCTAGCAACTCGCTGACTTGCAGTATTATTTGGTATTGAATCAATGATTTCAAGTTTCTTAACAAGCTCACTTGACATCATTGGACCACCGTCAATTAATATTTTTTCGATTGTTGTCATATGACTCTATATATAAACAACTCTTTAGAGTTGAAAGCAACGTTTTTTTTTCGAGAATTTCCTTGTAAAATGGGCTTTTCAATCTGAAAAAGGTCACTTTTTCGTGTCATATGAGGCTTTTCCATGTTATACCAACTGTAATTAGTCTTGCTGGTCGTTATAGCACTGAACAAACTGAGGAAATACTATTAGATTTGGGTACTTATCCACTTTCATGTGTAGCCATATTTATTGTATCTGTACTTGACAGATTTAATTAATCAATTACATTCAATAATCTTTACGATTAAGAAAACCTTCGGTCGAAACTGAAGTTATCAAACTCAAAGATTTTACTTTAATATATCCCAATAAAGTCTGTACAATTTAACACATCTTATTTTAAAAGTCAATAAATTTGAGGCAATAAAACAATAAATATGAAGAAAATAATTCTTTTACTATTTATCATCCTGTCAATATCATGCAAAAGTGATTCGGAGATTCACCCTAACGATAATGTAAGCCTCGAACCTAAATTTAGAGGTGAAATAATCAAACATACATATTACACCCTTGCCTATTCAGAAGAAAATGAACAAGCATATTGGGTCTATTATCAATTAACTCCGGATTTAATCAACGGAAATCAAACTCGGACTGATGACTTTAGAGCCGATCCGGCTGTTACAACTGGCTCCGCCACACTTGAGGACTATAAGGGTTCAGGATACGACAGAGGACATCTTTGCCCGGCTGCAGATATGACTTTGAACAAAATGTCAATGTCAGAAACATTTTACCTTTCAAACATGTCTCCGCAAGTGCCGGGATTCAACCGTGGGAAATGGAGTACGTTGGAAGATCAAGTAAGAACGTGGGCTTTAGCCTTTGATGGGTTGGATGTTGCAACTGGCCCAATCTTCAAGGACAACATAGGCACAATTGGTGTTGATAAAGTAACAGTTCCGGGTTATTACTATAAAGTACTTTACTCTGAGTCGAAAAAAATCATGTTAGGACTAATACTGCCAAACGCCTCTTCCTCAAAAAGTCTGGAACAATTTGTAGTCCCGGTAGATCAGATTGAACAGCAAACAGGTATTGACTTCTTCCCTCGTCTTGAGGATAAATTGGAAAATCAATTGGAAGGAAATATTTCTTTAATTACCTGGTTTTAATTTCATACCTTCTATTTCGTAATAGATCAAAGTTCTCAACTTATTGAATCCTACAAAAATGCCAGAGCTTTAGCGACCAAAAAAAGAGGCATTTCGCCTCTTTTTTTTCAGAATTTAATCAGATCTTCAACTTCTTTGATCTTTTCATCCAAAGTGGATTTGATCTCATCCATCACGGCTGATACAACCGGGGTATTAGAGGTTTTAAACTCCTTACCTGAAGCATCCCGAAGGAATACAGTGGCACCCATTCCATCGGCACCCAGCGAGAAGGTCTGAAGATTTCTGCGAGTTTCGGTTAACTTGCGCCACTTTTCAATGAGCATGCTCAGATCTTCCACTTTCTGGATGCGCTTTTCCAATGAAGGAACTTCAACAACTGCCACTTTTTCATCTTTCTTTACTACTTCCAAAGAAGCTTTGGGTTGTTCAGCAACTTCTGAATCAAGTTTTTTAGCTGCATTATTCATAATTATTTGCCGTTGCCCTACGGTCTTTTTATGGCATCTGGCTCGCCGGTTAAAATTTCGGCGTAACCGACATTGAGCTGTCACGGATTAGGTCAACGGGGTGCATGTCAGTTTCATGCAAAAATGGGCAACCCATGAAACTGAACGCATCTGAAAGACGGTTGCTTTTCTGTTTTTTTAAGCAACCGCCCCTTTACCGTTCCGTGAAGCGCAAATAGCTTTGCCCGCAATTTTAAATGGAGTGGTTTTACCTTTTAAAAAATTGAACGAACAAAAAAGGGGCATTTCTGCCCCTAGAATTCAAACAACAACTGCTGCGTTGCAGCCTGTTTCTTGATGATTTCTTCTTTCCTCTCCGGCAACTTTAGCACCATGTAGCTTTCTTCTTTGGTTATTTCACGGATATATGGGACTATCCTCTCCGGATGGAGTTCTATCCTCCAACCTCCATAAAAGCGGGTCATCAGCGTGTCCATCCAACAGACTTCTCCCAAAAGTCCATTCAGGCATAGATTGATCAAACACATCATTGCACAGGTGCGGTCAATATCTGCTCCAAAGAATAACGATTTTCGGCTTACCCTTCCTGCTGCCAGCAACATCCTGCCAGAGCCACAACAACAATCGGCCACCTTCTCACCAAAACCTGCAGGGTTCAATATTCTGGACATCATATCACATATTGGTTCCGGGGTGAAAAACTGTCCATTCCTGCCATAGCTGAGGTATTCCATGTAAAAATCACCAAAACCATCTTTAAGCCCATCACCGTTGCTGTCCATTTCGATAACCAGTGAACCAAAAGCTTCAGCCATCAGGTAGGCATCCGGTTTCTCGTAATTACGGACAATCTCCAGGTAACGGTCTTCCTTTGCCCCTAAAGACAACGAACAAACAACCATTTCCAAAAAATCATCGAATACGGAATGTAAGCCGTACTTATGCCCGATCTGAAGAATATAACTTGAAAAACTTTTTAACTGTTCCATATCTTTAATATTTAATTGTTTCTAACTGTGAAATTTTGAGATAAAAAAGCGAAGGCTAAACTGCCTTCGCCATATGATCAACCAAAGCGGCACTTGCCGCCTGGTTGGGATGAACCTGATGTTCCAGTATGTAATCAACAGCCTTCTGTGCCTGAGAAGAAGCAATCAGCAACATCTTTTTATCTTCCTTGAATTTGCCAATCCAGCTTTTGATATAGGCAGCACTGTTGTCTATCGTGGCATTTTGAATACCGGTCATGTAGCAAAGGTATGCGGCTCCCAATTCGGCAACCAGTTCTTCCTGGCTGTAATCCTGTGAACCGAATTTGTGATCGGAAAGCTTTTCATGTCGGCCAGTCCTGTTGATATGCCCTGTAGAATGGACTAGCTCGTGGTAAAGTGTCGAGTAATACTGTTCGTCCTTGAAGAAAGTCCGTGGATTTGGCATCCCCACGTAATCTCCGGTAGGCGAATAGAACGCATGTGACTGGTCAAGCCTGATTTCTGGACTATCGTACCAAAATTCAATTAACTGCTCGGCATCGCCAATCGGATCAAATATATGGTCGTGTGCTTCTGTCGCCGGAATCTTGCTTTCATCAATACCTTCGGTTTGTTTCAGGTTGAAAACGGTATAATACCGAAGGAAAGGGATGTGGTCAATGCTGCCGTCTTTTTCTTCCGAATCCAGTAGCTTCCAGAATACCACAGGGAAACCTTTTTCACCTTTCAAAACATGACCACCTAATTCTTTGATCTGGTTGAAGGTGAGAAAGAAAGGAGAACCAAACTTATCTGCCACTGTCAACAGCAACCAGAAATTAAAACCACGGTAAGCTTTCTTGTGAACCATGTTTTGTGGAAATCCTATTTCAGCTTTCCAAGGCATCTGCCAAGGAACAACACCTGCTTCAAGGCGGTCAATAATCAGGTTGGTAACCATTTCATAAATATCGAATGAAGTATTCATGGGAAATTGCCGCTGCCCTGCGGACTTATTTTGGCTCCCTTCGATTTAACTAAGGAAATATCTGGCACGCCGTTAAACTTAAATTTTTGGCATACCAATATTGAGCTGTCACGGATCAGGTCAATGGGGTGCATGTCAGTTTCATGCCCGAAATGGGCAATCCATGAAACTGAACGCATCCGAAGGAAACGAGCTACGAAAAGCGAGTTCCCCTTTACCATTCCGTGAAGCGATTAATAACTTTGTCGGAAATTTGAGTGTAACATATAACCTTATAATAGATTTTTGTTAACTGACTAAGAACGAACAAAAAAGGGGCAAAAAGCCCCAATCATTTTAATATGGATTTCCATTTCCTGCATAAACATCTTCGTCTGCTGAAGCCGAAAGGAAACTGCGGTATTCCGGCTCTCCGCAACCAGAGCATAACAAGGTTTGTGTTCGTGGCCAATAATAGGCTATGGTTCCTTTGGGCAATCGAGTTTGACACTTCGCACAGCAACTGGGATATCGAACTACAATCTGTTTTGGATCATCTTTATATCGCATAATAAATACCTCCTATGATTTTGTTTTAAAAAATTGTTTGCTTGAATTCACTAATCTTCGTTTGGTTTCATGATAAAAATGGCAGGTGACGGATCGTCGAAATCCTGCGCCTGAATGACGGCTTTGAGGGTAACCAATCTATTGAATCGATTTTCAGGTGATTCAAGTTTCTCATTGGGTTCCCAGTTACATTCATCAGGCAGATAGCTAATAAAATCGTACTGTAAAAAATTGGAGGAAACATTCCGGGCATGAAAAGCAAACATGAACAGCACATCCCAAAGGCGGCCTGAAAGGTTTTGTAGTTGCTCCATACCTTTCGGAACTTCAACATATTTGTCCCATGCTGCCCGTGTCAGATAAACTGGGTACTTAATACCTGCTTCTTCGGAAGCTTTGCTGTCAACTTTAACAAGGAAGCCGTCTTCCACAGCTTGCCGGGTTGAATACGTGGAAATAATTTCCCAACCATTTGAATCTTTCATTGATTTTGCTGCTGCCTTGCAGACTTTTGATGGCACCCTTTGATTTAACTCAGGGCATATCTGGCACGCCGTTAAACTTAAATTTTTGGCGTACCAACATTGAGCTGTCACGGATCAGGTCAATGGGGTGCATGTCAGTTTCATGCCAGAAATGGCCAATCCATGAAACTGAACGCATCCAAAGGAAACGAGCCACGAAAAGCGAGTTCCCCTTTACCGTTCCGCGAAGCGATCAATAACTTTGTCGGAAATTTGAGTGTAATAGAAACTTCGGTTAAATATCCATGGTCTAACTTTAAAAATGCTAGTCGCTATAAATGAGACTACCAATCTTGTTATGGCTATCAATAAAACTAATTTGAGTTGTAAAATAATTGTAAGTTTATAACTTAAATTTAAGTTTATTTTGATAAATTAGGAGTCTTAATAAAAACACTGTCAACAACTAATCAATCTACTTATGGAAATAATATTTAATCGCTTGTATAAAATTGATGTTGATACACAGTCCGCAGCACAAGAGCAATTCCAAGAACACGATAATCTGGATAACTATATTATGGATTTGTTAGAAAAAGTTACAGAGGAAGAAGGTGATCGGTTGTATAAGTATGAGGAAGGCTCAACAACAATCAAATCTATTTTAGATGATATAATTCAGGGAGATAACTACGATAATTATTGTAGCCTTTTAGCAAGTAGATTGCTACAAGAGGAAACTGTGGCTCAAGAAAGATATGGACACCTCCATGATATTCAGAAAGGAATGCTTATAGTTTCTTATGTCCAAATGACTGCAACCGAAAATAAGATAATTATCTCAAAAGCTGATTATGATACTTTTATAGAGGAGATTACTGGGCAAATAAAAAGTGGATTACCCTTAAAAAAGAAAATATTCAAAGCTTTTGTTGCCAATGTAAGCAGAGGCAATGTCTCAAAAATGGTCACTTATGACATGAATGCGAAAGTATCTAAATATTGGTGGAAGGAATTTTTAGAGTTATCTGTAATTCGCGGAGATATTGAAAATATGGAGACTGCATTCAATGCAATTCAAAGTGATATACTGAACCCGCTAAAGAAAAAATATGAATCTGATTATATTCATTTGTGGAATGCTTCCATTGCATATTTCAGAGCGACTGGCGAATTTAATTTAAATCACTATAGAGATGAAATAATAGGAAATTATGTTCCATTTAACAATGATATCGCAATTGAATCACTTAAAGAAAAATGTAATAAATTACCTCAAAAATACGGCTTTGATGTTAGGTTTGAGAAAGTTCCTTCTGTCATCAGTAAGAAAACTGAAAAGACGCTGGTGCTTTCTGAAGAAATTGAACTAGTTATGAAACATGATGTTGCAAATTTGAGGAAAACATTTAAACCCTATGAAGATGAAGATGGGAAATATATCATGATTCAAAGCGAAAAAGGATATAATTTTGCACAAAAACTGAGAAATGAATGAGTTCAATATTACAAAATATTATAAGTCTATTTTGTTCTTCTAAAGTCGATATACGGAAGATTAAAGAAGAATATGATCAGGTTGAGATTATTATTACCAGCCAAGATTGTCTATTCCCTAACGCAAGTGATTTTGCAGTAAATCTCAAAAATCTTAACGACAGAGACATATTACATATTTCGATCCGTCAGGATGACGAAATCCTTGAAAATTTTTCAACCAGTGGGAATAATTCATTTGATGAATTCGTTTCAAAATATTCAAAAAAATATAATCGGCAAATTCCGATTGAAATCAAACTAACTGTAGTAAAGGAAACTCAAACCCAAATAATCTCGGTTTATTATTTTGATCAATTTATTGAATATCTGAAATCCTTGTCTGTTGTTTTTTTTCTTTCTGTAATAAAAAAGAACTTAAAAAATGGAGAGATTTTATTTTTTGAACTACAAGATAAATCGATAACAGATGAGTTAATTACTAATAGTATAATCATTTCGGCTCAAAAAGGGTTCAAACAACAAAACTTATCAGCCAAAAGATTAGAGAGGAATAGCCAAATTAGAACTGTATGTAATTGTAACCTACTACCAAAATATGACTTTATTCCTGAAGATTTTTATCCGATAAAGGAATCAGGAAATTCTAATCTTGATAATTTATTTAAACTGATATCTACAATCTATTCAGTTATATTTCTCTTTGATATCGTTAATATTGAGACAGATAATATAGATTTTAAATTAAACGGGTATAAAACTATATTTAAAAATTTTAAGTTATCTTCTATTGACATCCCTTCTTTTGACTATTATTTCAAAATATACGATTGGGTTTATGAAGGAGGTAGCATCATTGATAAGATAGGTTTGGCAAGAAATATAATTTCGCTCAATGTTGATCAAAATGACCTAAAAATTCCAGAAACTACCTTTCATGCAATTCAATCTGGGTTTAAAATCTATCAAAAAGAAAATATAAAACAATACATAGAAATAAGAAACAAGATATCTGATCAACTAATAGAAATTCAAAATAAGGCAGATAAAATAGTGGAAGATTTTATAAATGATTTTAAAAGAAGTTTGTTCACTTTTGTTTCATTTTTCGCTTCGGTTCTTGTTCTTAAAGTTGTTTCAAAAGGAGATTTAACCGGAGGCTTCTCAAAAGGGGTGACTTACCTATCTATTGGATTTTTGTTGATATCTTTAATAATAATGTTTTTTCGGTTGGGCGAGATAAAGAAACAAAAAAAACGATATAAAGATTTTTACCTTAATATGAAAAACCGATATTTGGATTTACTTGATAAAAGTGATATTGAAAGAATTTTAAACAAAGACCATGACTTTAAGGAGAATTTAAAATATATAAACTGCAGGGTTAAAAACTATGTTTGGATTTGGTCCCTTTCAACATTAGTGCTATTTATAGCTGTTGTTTGTTTATATAATCCATAATCTTAACATTACTATTCCTTAATATTGAACAAAAAATGCTTTACACGGAATACATAGCCATAAAATCAATTGCCTTACATCAAGTAGGGAATAAATTGAATGCCGAAGGCGTAAAGATATCTAATTCTGAGCTATACCTTATTAACGAAGTCAGGTCTCTATTATCATCGTATTTTATTACCCCGTTTAAATCTAATGAATATCACAATTTCTTCCACGAAAGTGATCTTGGGCTAAACGAGGTTTTTGTATATGCCAATCAAATATTTGACCATCCTGACTCTTTGTATAACCAATCGGTAAATTTGGCCAAACACCTTTATGAACAAAGTTTACATCCTAAGATTAAAGGCGGAGAATTTTACACGGTCTATTTTCAGGATTGCATTTTGGACGGAAAAACGGTGGACGCAGTTGGGCTGTTTAAATCTGAAAATAAAGATACTTTTTTAAAGGTTTATCCTTCAGAAGGTGGGTTTAATATCGAGAGTGAAATGGGCGTCAATATTAATAAACTGGATAAAGGATGTTTAATTTTCAATACAGAGCGCGAAAAAGGCTATGTTGTGGCCGTTATCGATAACACAAATAGGGGAGCTGAGGCGCGCTATTGGATTGATGATTTTCTGCATGTCAGACCACGGCAGGATGAATACCATGATACGCATAATATCCTTTCACTTTGCAAAAATTTTGTCACAAAAGAGTTACCACAACAATTCGAATTGTCCAAAGCAGATCAGGCAGATATATTAAACCGTTCCGTCCAATTTTTTAAGGACAATGATAGTTTTAATTTACAGGATTTTGCCAACGAAATAATGGAAAAGCCTGATGTAATTGTAAGTTTTAAAAATTACACAGAAGCTTTTCAGAGGGAACGGGAAATCACAATTAATGACAATTTTACCATTTCTGACTCAGCCGTAAAAAAACAGACACGGGCCTTCAAGAGTGTAATCAAGTTGGACCAGAATTTTCACATCTATGTGCATGGTAATCGAGAGCTAATCGAGCAAGGCGTGGATGAAAAAGGGCAGAAATTTTATAAAATCTACTACTTGGAAGAATCATAGGATTTTCAACTATACAACAACCTCTCCAATTTCATCTTCCATTTTTCCCAATCAAGCATTTCTTTGGTTTGAAGGTCGATAAGTTTTTGGGTATGGTCGTGGTGAACCAGGTGACACAGTTCGTGGATAATCACATATTTAATTCTCATCGAATCCATTAAAGGGAACATCATCATCCGGATCGTGATCAAACGGCCCAATGCTCGGAGGATTAAAAAGTCCCCAGCGATCAATGATATAATCCCACTTTTCAAATCCGGCGACCCAATCGATAAACAACAACCGATATTCCTCCAGTAAATCCCTGATTATTTGAAAATATTCCACATGCTCAAAACCAAACATTTCGAGCGAGTGATTCTGAACCATCAATTCACGGGCAGCCTTTCGGATTATGGCAGCGCACTCCATCCGGATGTCATATAATTGCCCTCCTTCGGCGCCTGCAACTTTCACAGTGAGCAACATTGCATCTTCGAGCATAATGCCTTTGATATGACAGAGATATTGATCGTCATCATCAATCAGTTGACAAATCTGGTCAACCACTTCAAAGATTTCCACTCCCTTTTTATAGATAGGGAGTTCTTTGGGGTCTATTTCATCGTTTTCGTCGTCAAACATGATGAGTTTTCTTTTTAGATTGTCATTCTTACCCCGTTACGTTTTAACCAGGTTTCCTGCTGCTGATAATTCGGGCAAATGGTCGAAACTTTATCCCAAAATGCACGTGAATGATTTGGATGCTCCAGATGAACCAGTTCATGAATAATCAGGTAATCCAGAACTACCATTGGAGCCATCACACATTTCCAGTTGAAATAGATATTTCCGGCAGGTGTGCAGGAAGCCCAGCGTGTAGGAAGTTCACGAATCTCAACTTTACCAGGCATTTTATTGACTGTATTCTGATATAGTAATAAACGTTCTTCGATCTTCAGTTTGGCCTGTTTCTTATAGAATTTCACAAATGCCTCTCTTGGAGAAATCGCCTTATCACTTAACAGGAATTTTCCATCTTTGAAAAGCAAATTTCGCCTTTGCCCTTCTACCAGATGCAAATTGTAATTTTTACCCAAATACATAAACGATTGGCCTGAAACATACTGACGTTCAATCTGTTCTTTGTTCAACTCTTTCCAGTAAAGCAGCTTCTTATGTATTTCGTATTCTTTTGATTTTAGAATCGACAAAATCCGTTCATCCTCAATATTTTCAGGAACCTGAACGCTTACTGTACCATCGCGCTCAATTACAATGTGCATCGATTTCTTTCGCGACGAGCGTATCACGTTTATATCTAATCCGTTCAGATTCATTCGGTCAGCTGTTTAATATTTCCGAATAATTATTTTTTGCCAACATCATCATTTGCATCGCGAGGTCTTTGTTTTTACTTTTCAAACTAGGGATACCACTCAAACGAATGCGTTGTTCGATTTGGCCAGCTACTTTCTTCTTTTCATCATTTTTTTCCCAGAAGTTCGCAATCTGAAGTCCATCTTTAATGTATTTGAAAATGAAACCTGTGAGATCAATTATTTTTTGCTCCATTTCCACTGTCTTTTCTTCTTCAAGCACTTCGGTCATTAAATCCATAAATGGTGCCTGAATTCTGGATATTCGATAGTCCTCTTTTCGTCCCATTGAGGCCTCTTTCCTCAGTTGTTCTAGTTCTACTATCATCATATCCCAGTTTCCCTGATAGGTGTTTAGGATATTATCCAATCTGTCTTTAAAATGACGATACAATGCAGGATCGTTGTTTTCGAGCTTAACTTTTATTTGTTGACGAATGGCATGTTCCATGGCCGAGGCTTTTGATTTACTGCCTCTATAAAGACTGTCTATTTTTAGCGGAAAATCTTCGGAGAGAATTGAAACTTCTTCCACCCTCTCAGTGATGCCAATATGAACCAGGTACTTGTCAATCAGGTGACGGACTTTAGCACTGGCCCATCGCAAATCAAGTGTGTCATCTTTGTAATGATAGCGAATTCGCCACATCAAATAACCGATTCGTTTTGCCGGAACCCAATGTTCGCGCTGAACAGTTGGCGCATTAAAGAGCAAGTCCAGCCGGTCGAAGTAATTCTTGATCAGGGTATCAAATTCAGCACGCAGCTTCAGGTTTCCGGCCATTTCAATAACCTCTTCAACAATCTTAAACTCATCCCATGGATTGGTTATCGTTTGTCGCAGGAAGGCATCCATTTCCGATATCTTATTCGCCTCAAAAAATTGTACGATCTTTCTGTATCTTAATTCGAGCTCCGGAATTTCTTTGTTGATGTCTTTAAAGTATTCACCAAATTCCACCAATTCAGCTTTACATTCTTCTGCATCTGCATCTGTATAAATGCCCAGAGCACGATTCAGATTTTTTGTGATTCCAAAATAATCGACCACCAAACCATGTGTTTTCCCTTTTTTCGTACGATTTACCCTAGCAATGGCTTGCAGTAAATCATGTTCACGCAAGTTTTTGTCCATGTACAACACCTGGGCGATTGGTGCATCAAATCCAGTAAGCAAGCGGTCGCAAACACACAGTATACCAATTCCGGTATCCGATTTTCCGTTATCCACTGTATTGAAATCCTTTTTGAACGAATCGGTGATGCCCTTACCAAATCCTTCTCTGCGAACTTGGGTAATAATAGCCGGTTCATTGTTTGACTGCATAGACACAACTGCCCTCACTTTTAGTATTTGAAGACGTCTGATCAGGTCTTCATTCCGTTCTTCATCCGTTTTTGCCTGCTCTGCTGCAAGAAATTCGGGAATCAACCGTTCCAGTTCTACTTTATATCGCACCACCGCAGTTATTGAAGATGCAACTACCATTGCCTTAAAACCATTGCTCAGGATTTCTGATACATAATGTACCATGATGTCACGGGCAATGGGTTTCACCCGGTTCATACTTTCCAGGTATTCAATCATTCCACCATAACGGCGTTGTATTTCCTGTCGTTCTTCTTCGGTTCGGTGCTTAAATATTTCTTCATATTCCAGATCGAACACTTCCTTATCTGAAATTTCGTCTGAAGTACTTTTGCCAATGTATTTGATGTCAACTGTAGCGCGGTCCGCAACAGCATCGTTCATTTTGTATGTATCGATGTATTCCCCGTTTTTTTGATAGAAACGCTCTGCTGTAGTAACTTTGTGACGGGGTGTTATGAGTGGAGTGCCGGTAAATCCGATTCGTGTAGCTCTTGGGAAAGCCATAAACAGGTTGTTGCTCATGTCTCCGTTTTGCGACCGGTGTGCTTCGTCAACCAGAATAAGAACTTTTTCGCTTTTACTTAATTCGTCGAAGGTTTCATACCGAGGAACAACGCCTAAGCGAAACAGTGCATCCGCTGACATATCCTGATTGATCCCAAATTTATGAACCATTACAATATTAAGATCGGCAGTATCATCGCCCAGTTCTGCCAATACTTTTTCATCGCGGCCATGAGCTGCCCGTCCCGATTTTTTGGAAACAGTCCATACTTTTTCACCAGCCAAATGTGCCGTTTCTTCCAGTTGACTTTCGAGGTCAATCCGATCAACTACCATCAGTATTTTGTAATCTTTCAATTGGAAAGTATCACGCATTTTCTTGATTAGAAACACCATCGTCAGGCTTTTTCCGCTTCCCTGCGTGTGCCAGACCACACCGCTCCGATCCTGAAAAGATTCTCCATTTTGCAGACCTTCAATCATTTTACCTACTGCCCGGTATTGCTGATACCGACAAATCACTTTCACTTCAAGTCCGGGTTTGGCTTCCATGTAAATGGTGAAATTGTGAAAGATGTCTAACAGTATTTCGTGGTTAAACATACCCAGGATAATCACTTCCTGATGCTTTCCTCCGTTTTCGGTCTCCACCGTTTTGTATTTTTCGGGAAAGATGTCTATCCAGTTGTTGTAGTAATCGAATTCGGAACGAATGGCACCGAAACGGGCTTCTGTTCCATGAGTGATTACATTGAAAAGGTTGGTATAAAACAACGATTCTTTCCCTTCGTCAATGGCGTAATAATCATCGTCGCGCTGGTTGCTGTATCGACGTATTTGGGTAAAGGCATCGCTCAGCGGTTCCGCAGTGTACAAATCTTTACATTCAATGACAATCCATGGCATTCCGTTTACAAAGCATACGATATCGGGGATGATGAACGACTTGGCTGTGGTTGGAGTATCGACCCGGAACTGATTCATTGCAATAAAACTATTGCGGTCGGTATGTCCAATCTCAAAATCTACCAGCATAACGGTAGGATTTTCTTCGCCGGTCAGGATGTTTTTGTCAGGCAGTGTAATACCCTTACGGAGCATACGGAATACATCTTTGTTGGCTTCCAGTAGCTTTTTGTTTCCTTGCAGCGAAATACGCTCGTAACAATATTCCAACTGTTTTGGTGTAGCCCACAAATTTAACGCACCAACCGAACGCATAAACTCTGCTTTCAAGGCCACTTCGCCAAACGAACTTCGAAGCGATTTTGCCGGATCAACCGGAATGCCTTGTCCCTGGTCGATAACCTCCCAGTGTGCCTGACGAAGTTTTTCCAGAAACGGTTTTTCAACATTGGTGTATTCTGCCATGGTTTAGTTATTTCAAAAGTTCAATATATTAAACTTACTGTGATCGTTCAACCTCTTTTAATTTTGCGGACAGTGTCCGCAAAATGTTTGTGTATGCTGTGAGAAAATCCTGACTAAATATTTCCAGAAACGGTTTTTCAACATTGGTATACCCTACCATGATTAGTTATTTCAAGAGTTCAATATTCTAGATTTTCGGTGATTGTTCAATACCTGTTTGTTAAGGTTCATCACTAATAATCATTCAGTTTTCATTTGTTTTATACGCCTGTTCCGGATGGTTTATCATCTCAGCATGTAAATAAACCAGGTCTTTGCTTTTTATCATTTCACTCAGGTACTTTCTCTTTATATAGTCCTCGCCTTTATTTAATATTCCACTTATTTGTCTGGCACTTAGATACCTATCTTTGCAGATTTCCTTGATAATACCTTTTATTTTATCCGAATCATGTTCTCTTCGATTTAAGATATCTATTTCCTTTTGTAAAGATTCATCAATAAGTATTGATGGAGGTGGTGTACTTAAATCATGAGGTGGTGTACTTAAATTAAGAGGTGGTGTACTTAATTCTGTATTGATCTCAATATCAGTAATATCAGATTCATCCTTAAGATCATGAGGTGGTGCACTTATTTTTGGAGGTTGTGTACTAAGAACAACTGTAGGTTCTGTACTAAGACCATCAGTAGCTTCTGTATTAAGACCAGGTCCGGAAATATAATAGGTCGCTTTGCCCTTCCCTTTTGATGCAAATAAGTTATGCGATTTTAACATCCTAAGGTCGGTACTGGCTTTTAATGTATCACAATCAGCCATTTGCCGATAAGTTTGATTGTCGATTGCCCCGACTTCCCGAACAAAAATCAAAGCTTGTTTTTGCGGATCAGTCAAATTGAGGGGTTCAAATTGTTGCAACCAGTCCAGGTCTTTTTCATCGAGAAAATGATGTAGCAGTAACCGAGCTGTAAATTCGTTGTGTTCCCGGCTCGATTCAAAGGTAGGCGGTACCAGATGGGCGGCCTGCATTAACCGGCGCATTGCCCTTATTCCGGAACCTTTGGTTTCTGCCAGATTGGTATCGTGAAATACGGCTGCAATAAATGGATTGCGTGTTTCGCTACCCGGCTGGCCTAACTTTTCTTCCGATTTAAGCGAGAACCCTGGATTAATGATGTCGATACGATTGTTATAGCGGATTACCTGTGTTGGCCGGTGCTCCCGGTACGAACGGTGCATCAACGCATTTACAATAGCTTCGCGAAGCGCCTTTAATGGTAATCCGGATGACTCTGCCTGAAGATCGTTGTCAGGTAACAGAAACCCTTTGGGAAGGTCGGCATTGATGGCATCAATCAAGCGGTAAAGAACCAACAATAACGGGCCTCGCATGTCGATGGTTGTAAAACGGTCGTCGGGATCGGAAACCCATTGATTGCCAGGAACCCGGATGTAATCGACACGCAGCATTGGAAACGTTGAACGTTGTGTGATACTTTTACCAAACAGTAACAACCCGGCAACATTCAATTCATTCGGCTTTTCTCGGTTAATGCAGCCCAATGCCTGTAATAATTCGGCATCATCATAGGTCAGTTCTTCTGCTGATGGATTTACTTTTTCGCGAAGAACACGGTATCTTTTAATCGCATTCTCATCAACATCGGCCATGGTAATGCCTGTTACCGGAGTTTGGTCGTAACTGGTGGTATCCTGATAGAAAACATGCATGTCGTCATCGGTACAATGCTGGTCGGTTGAGCCAATGCGCCGGAGTGCACCAATTGGCAAACCATCGGCTCTAAAATATGCTGGTTTTTGACGGGCAGGAAGCTCGTTGATCCATATCTTGATTACATTCTTTTCATGTATTTTTTCTACTGTAACTTCGGGACGAATAGGCAGATTAAACATTCCGGCACATTGTGTTGCAAAATCACGCTGGAATTTATCCGGGTCATTAACACCCTTGATTTTGTATTGCGGAAACAAGACCGTTGTATCCAACGCAACTCCCATAAGGATATAGCCACCATCCAAACCCGGTTCGTTGGCAAAGGCACAGACCGTTTCCATTACCGAGTGTGAACTGTCACTTCCTCCTTTAGCTTCAATCCATGGACATTCGTCTTGGTCGTTGAGAATTTCAAAAAGTTCCTGCGCTGAATAGTTCATTTTAAAATCGTAGTTTAATTTCAGATTCCGAAAAGCATTTATAAAGGCTTGCTGATCGTAATATTCTTTTTACATTCGTCTTTTTCCAATCATCCATTCTGGGATGACATACAACTTTCATCTCTAGCTCTTTTAGATCAATAGGCTTTGAATTTAATCTAATTGTTTGACGATCAAGATTCTTTGATTTAACAACAAATCGGATTTCCTTTTCATGGGAATAGCTTATATCTTTTCTTAATGCAAATCTTTTTATTCTGGAAATTGAATCTTCAGGATATGGATCTTTATCAGCAAAATCTTGATAACTGACTTTTCCACAGTAATATTCGACAAGGTTTAGTTTATCTATCTCAGGATATAAGAAATTTTTCAAATGGCCAAACGGTATCTTTATTGCCACACCATCTGGATTTGAATACAAATTCCACATCGCCATAGACTCTCTTTTTTCACTAAACCAGCAAGATACAAAAGTATTGAATTGAATCCGATGAATTTTATCAATGCGTCCGGCTATCCTTTTTCCACCTACCAACTGACTTTCGTCGAGGATTAATTGACCTAGACTCATGCTCTTATCTCCAATAGTGAAATATCTTTGTAAAATTTCAAATGGTATTCCCTCTAATGGATCTTCGAATTGATCCATCCGTGTAAATTTAAAACGCGTTAGATAGATCAAATTTAAAAATTTGTGTATATCAAAATATCGCCAGATGAATTCTTCATCTTCAGGTAATTGTCTGGTTTTTGTTTCAATTAATTTTAACTTTTCCATTTTTTTAAGTTCTTATCCTTTCCAACAAATCACCCTTTATTTTTCAACTTATGACCTAGCGCCTATTCAATAACCTGCCAATGTACCGGAGTTATTCCAGCAATGGTTTTTCAACATTGGTGTATTCTGCCATTGATATATCTATTTTTAGATATTATTCATTTTCAGTTAAAAATATAGGATCACCAGATAATTTAGATGGCCGTACAATAACAATATCTCCAGTTTTATATGATCGTGTAGTCTCCAAGATACCTTCAACCCAAATGTCTTGTAATAAGACAGCATAATTGTTTTGTGTTTTTCCTAAAACAATTGATTTATAACTATCTGAGTAACTTAGATCATTATGTGTGGCTTTGCTATTTAATACAAACTCCTTGAGTGACAACAGTATTTTATTTCGTTCTAAATCAATTTTCTTGATAATAAGGGGAAGATTACTAATACTATTAAATAAATCTTTACATGATTCAACATAACAGATATCACTTATCTCACCCCTAAATAAAATTGCTTCATATATTTTACCATTATCTTTTATTTCAAATGCTACCCCTTCGTTGAATGAACTTTTCCTATTCAAAGTTTTCAGAACTTGTCCTTCTTTATATGATTCGGTGAATGCTTGCAAAGGATAAGCAACTAATGGCTTAAAGCTTCCAATAATTGAGTCTAGTCTTTCATTTATTTCTTTTATTGCAACATCAGTCTCAACATTAAATTTAAAGTTGTATTTTGAACCTCCTCTTGATAGTTCTCCGTTTGGAATAAATAATTTATACTTATTTTCTATTAGACCCAAAACTCCAAATGAGTTTTGCTGAGATAAAGTACATTTTACGGTCTTATTCCTATATTTCCTAAAAAAATCGATGTATGGATTCTCTTTTGGATTGCACAGGGAAAGATATACAACTCTCTTTTCTTTATTAATTTCCTTAATAAAGCCCTTAATTGTTTGGTTTAATTTTATTGAAGATTTTATGGTCTTAATCTCAGTCTCAAACCAAGCCAATTCTGAGTATGGCAGAATAGCTTCAATTCCTTCTTTTATTTCCCCAAAACATGCTTTTTCGTTCTTTTTGCAAATTGTGAAATCAACAGGTGACCCTTTTGTGCCAATAAATCTACTCCATGGATCACGCAATTCAGTATGTTGAAGATGAATTCGATTATCTTCAAAATCAATATTTTTAATGATAAATTCGAATTCTTCATCTACAGGAAATTTTTCGTGTAAAAAGACATATCTGCTAAAAGTCAAGTCTGATCTGAAAGCAATCCCTTCAATGTTATTATCTAAATCCAGTTTTATAAAATCGTCATCGCTGTACTTTACTTTTGCCTTTAATGTATTTCCTATTTTGAAATTTAAGCTTACAATTTTATATGGGTCACTATTGGTTCCTTTTATGCTAAATTCAACTAACCCACCTTTAATTATTTCGAGTGGAATCAATTCTACTTGCATGGAGTCTTTAAAATACTTGTCAATTTCGTCAATCTGAGAGATACTCAAATTGTGCTTTCTAACAAATCCTTCAACTCCATCTACATTAACTTTTAACTCATCGTGCCTTACTTTAACAATAATACCTTTAATCGGATGCTTAGAATCAATAGATTCATTAATAATGTTATAAGCTATTGCCATTGAACTTTCTTTGTCGATTCTAATGCAATAGCATATTACACTTCTATCATGATTATCAAGAAATTCTAAAGGTTTATTTATCAAAGTGAAGTTCCCTGTAGTTAATAACTCCTTTGCTATATCCTCGAGAATTTCAACTCTATCTTCTCTTGCAAGAAGGTAAAATGTTTTAATTCCCCTCGCCAATCCCAATCTTATTCTTCTTAAATATGCTTCTAACCCATGAGTCAAATAAGTTTCCTTTTTGGCAACGAGGAGGACTCCAACTTTAAGTGTTTTATCTACAAATTGTAATTGAGTATTATCATCAGCTTCTCTTCTTGCAATTTCATATAAATAGCTTAAGAAGGAATCGGCTTCATTAAAATTTTCGATATTTGGAATAGTTCCAGTTAATTTATTGCCATAATAATCTAATTCTCTAATCAAAATCCTAGTTAAAAATCCGGCATTGTCGATTTCTTCAATTTGAGTACATTTATCTTTAAATGTTTCAATGTCTTTCGCGTATTCGTCAATGAAGTAGCTGATTACGTTTCTTTGATTTTTATTAATGTGAAGTAGAATTTTCCTGGTTATCGAAAAATCAATGGATTTTCTTAATGATTCACTGAAATATGGTTTTGCATGTTTTAGAAAGGCATCTCGAACATAGACAGAAGTTGCATTTACAACATTTCTAGTTTGATCATTTGAGAATTTTAGCTTTACAATTGCTTTTCCTTCTTTCAACTTTGTATCAAAGTTTTTACCTCGAACCCATTCAATTGACAAATCGGGTATTTCAAAGTCAGGTAATTCTTTTCCTATCAGCCTTAATGCTCGGCTGCAAGAACCTTCAAGTCGATTTTTTATTGACGCCTTTTTCAGGCTGTGAAATACATAAGCTCCAGCGTATTGAATCCAACCAACCCAAATTTTTATCTTATCGGTAAAAAATAGTGCGATTATTATTAAAACAATGCCAACTAATGGTAAACCTAAATTGGCCAAAGCATTCTTTGCATCTTGGTAAAATTCATTTCCCATTTTCACAATTGTATTTTTGGAGACATAAAGCACTTTCGCAGAAGAATTCCAAATAAATCTTTTCACCAGCATTTACAGGAATAATTATACCAATATTTTCAATTGAGATAATTGTGCCGCAACATTTGCAGATCAATTTTTCATTTATTAAATCTTCATATTGACCTGTTTGCTTAAGAAGGACTTCAATGTCAGTATCTAATATGGCATTGATCATTTGTTTCTTTTTTCCAAACATATTATTCAAATTTAGTTTGATATTTATTGCCTTATATTACAGACTTCTTTCTTCCCTCCCAACAAATCACCCATCAATCCCCGTTTGATCGATTGGTATTTTTGTAATAGGGTTTCTTCTGATTCAAGTTTGTGATTCAATGATTCCAGTCTATCAAATATTCTGCGTTGTTCATTTATATCTGGCATTTTAAATAATGGTTTTTCAAAATCCGATTTTCCAATATTTCCTTGTGCTCCAGCATTTACTTTGCTAAAAACTTGATTTAAGAACTGCCGTGTTGTGAGGGTGTAATACAAGAAACCTTTATGAATTTCATCTAAATTCTTTGGTTCGAATCTTCCTACACGATAGTTCTGTAAGACATCATTTTTCAGTTTTTTTACCTGACAAGCTTTTCCCAGAGTAGCGCCAGTTAAAGCCATTAATACGTCCCCATTCCTAATTATAATGGATCTGAATTCATCAATGCGGTTTTTTGAAATAAAAGAACAGTTAGATAAATCTACATTCTCCGGCTTTATTTGACCAATTTTTACAATGGGTATTCCATTTTCAGTAAAATCATAATCTCTAAATTGGAACCCGTGAATTAAATGTACAAAATCTCCGAACCTTTTCACTTCCCATTCTTTCGGAATCATTCCCAATTCCGATTCTTTATACAATTCCGGGGCATCATGGTAGCTGGGGCGAAGGTGCCCGTTGGTATCTAAGCCGCAGGTAAAAAGGTCGTGCAACATGCCTTGCTTAATGGCTTTGTTTTTAGCTATGGCCGATTGGGTTTGCTCGATAACGGTGTCACAAGTGGTGAGGATATGAGCAATTTTTTGTTGGATGGGAAATAATGGGATATTGATTTTTAGATTTCTTACATCGCCAGAGTTAATTGCGGGATAGTTTGAACCTACAACTAATGCCTCAATTTGCGTTTCAACTTCATTTGAAAAAAGTGAATGATAAATAAATCCTATTTCCACATTTGGCCTTGATCGAAGAACAGCAAAGCCAGTTGATGCTATAAAATTTGATTTACTTCTTTTCTTAAATTGAGCAAATGCTTTGAGGTTTGGTCTAACAGTGGACATTAAAATATCATTGTCCTTTAGTATTTTCCTTGCTCTTGAAGGTGCATCTTTATATTGAATTGAATGGATTGGAAAACTAACATTACCCAAACTAACTGAGCTAATGTCAATATAAAAGAATGAAAAATCAGCATCAGTAGAAGATGGTAATTGTTCAGGATCAACTTCAACAAGATCTTTCAGTGTTTTTTCTTTCCATTCACTCATATCCTAACTCCTCCAAAAATTTATTTAACTCGCTGGTGAAAGTTTCCCGTTCGGTCAGGATATCGGTGAGGGTAACGGTGTATTTGTCGTGCAGTTCTTCAACGGCTTGTTGCAGTTGGCGGGTATGCACTTCAAGGTAACTGTTAATGGTGCTGTGCAGTTTGGACTGCCAGCGGTTCATGATTAATTGTTTGGCCACTTCCGGAGTAATTTGCTCGCGGGCTTGCTCAACCAATTCTTCCTTGCGCTGTTCAATGGCACGTATCAATGAAGCGCAGGCTTTTACTTCGTTTTCCAAATCAACATGACGTTGTATTCCGGCTTCGGCAGTTTCAATGGCTTGTGTCAATGGCACAATTTGCAATTGTACTAGCTTTATTTCTTGCTGTAGTTTGGTAATGGAGGCGGTATTTCCATCCTTCCGGTAGGCCGAAATCCGCTTCTCCAGAATTTTCACATCATTCTCCAATTCCTTGCGCTGGCCGTTCAGTTGCTTAATGGTTGCTTTAATTTCAGTAATCCGGCCTTTCGGAATCACTTCATAATCGGTTTCGTTCCATTCAGTTTCTTCCAGTTCGGCCACTTCGGCAAACAGCGCTTCCAGTTCTTCCTTTCGGGCTTGTTTGGCGCGCGATTCGGCCAACAGTTCAGGAAATTGGCTTTCCAGAATATCTTCTTCAGGAATCAGCTCGGCATTCCATTCGCTGGCTGCCACCGATTTAAAATCGGTTTCCAACTCGTCAACATACTGAGCAAATGCTCCGCGACTTTGAAATTCGTCGAGCAAAGGATCTTCGATTGCGGCCGTTTTCAGGGCAAAAGCCTCGGTTAAACCTTGCACAAAATGATACACATCTTTGTCTACCGGCAGGTTTTCGACCAATGGCAAAATGGTTTGCCAAAAATCGTGCATAGCATCGGCATAGCGTTTTTGTGCCTGCGCGTATCCTTCAGAACCGTAAATAATTGTTTTAATATCCTCTTTGGCAGCAATGGCCGCGCTAAACTGCTGGTAACCTTCTTTCAGCGGATCAAAAAGCTGTACTTTCAATCCATTATAGCAGGCAAAAGCATTATCAAGTGCAGTGATTTCGCTGTCGGGCAATCCGCCTTTCAGGTGTGCATGTACATCGTTTGGAGTGGGTTCCGGAGCATTATCGACATACCGCCGGATGTTGCAATTGAACTCTTCGGCTTCGAGTTCGGCCTTTTTCACCAAACGGCTATATTTCGGAAGTGGTTTTTTGTGGGTATATACATACGATATTTTTTCAATATCCTCGGGGCGCAAAGTATTCTGGTTTTTACCTTCCCGGTATTCGCGGTCGGCATTGATAAAGAACACGCCATCGCGTTCAGCAGCTCCGGCTTTGTTTACAATCAGGATCGAGGCCGGAATACCAGTGCCAAAAAACAGTGCTGGTGGCAAACCGATGATACATTCCAGAATTCCTTGTTCGATCAACCGTTTGCGCATCCGTTGCTCTTCGCCACCACGAAACAACACACCATGAGGCATCACCACCGCCATGCGTCCATTGTCTTTCAGCGTTGCAATCATGTGTTGCACAAACATAAAGTCGGCTTGTTTTTTCTGGCTCATCCAGTTCACAAAACGCTCCTTGAATCGCATTCCAGCGGTAGTGTAGTTTTGCGAAAATGGCGGATTGGCCACCACGATATCGTATTTCCGGAGTTGTCCGTTTTCAACCAGTTTGGGATCGAGAATCGTGTCGCCTTGCTGAATGTTGGCGTTGCGGATGTTGTGAAAAATCATATTCATCACGCACATTTTGTAGATGCCGTCTTTCAGCTCCTGCCCATGAATGGTCAGGTGTTTGGCCGTTCCGTATCGAGCCTCCACATAGTTACGCATGTTAATGGCCAAGCCTCCGGAACCAATGGTCGGATCGCAAATTTCAGCATCAATAGCCGGTTGCAGAATTTTTCCCATTAAATGCACCACCGGCGAAGGTGTATAGAATTCGCCGCCTTTTTTCCCGGCACTTTCGGCAAAGTATTTAATCAGGAATTCGTATGCAGCGCCGAGCAAATCTGGAAATTCAAACTGATCGTCGGTCAGCTTCATGCGGTTAAAGTCTTTCAGCATTTGGGAAAGCACTTCGTCGGAAAGTACTTTCTCTCCTTTGGTATTTACCGCGTTAAACTTAGTGGTACTCAAAATTCCCTGCAAAATTTCTGCATTGGCATCCTCCAACGCATTGAGAGCAATACTCAGCGCATCACCCACATTTTCCAACACGGTTGAAATGCCATACCAGGCAGCCGTTAGTGGTAAACCGATAAGTTCATTGGCCAAAGCCAATTTTTCTTCCTTGCTGAGCTTGTCAGATTGAAGTTCAATTCGTATTTCTTCCCGGCGTAATTCGGTTTGCTTTTCTTCGGGAGTTGGTTGATAGTCAATTTTCCAACGTGCTTTTTTAGGTACAAAAAACTCGTATTCGGGGGCTTTTACTTCTTCCAGTTCTTCCTCTATTTCTTCCTGGGACAAATCGGGATACTCCTTCAATAAGTTGCTGGTGCGCTGAATACGGCCAATTTCGAACTGGTCATTTACTCGTTTCAGAAAAAGCATAGCAATGATGTAATCCTTATATTCAGAGGCATCCAGACCGGCAGCCCGTAGATTATCGCATTGTAATTTTAAAAATGTGTTTAATTTAGAGAGTGATATTTTTTTTGTAGTCATATTTTGGATAAATTCTAATCTAAAGGGTTGTTTTTCGTGAAGACCAAAGTTAACCTTTATCGTTAATTACTCTTTGATTTTAACCGGAAATATAGAACATCTGATTCAATTAATTATTATTGTTCATTATTTTTCCTGAGATTTTTACCAACGCAAAAAGAAAATTATTTCTCTTAAAATCTACTGCAACACTCCACTTGATTCTGAAGCAAGCTTATTCGCCTAATACGTCATATTAGGACTATGGTCAAATCAAAAACTACATATCGGTAATTAATTTCTATAAATTGGCAGCAAAGTACGAATGCTGCCGAAATTTTGATCACAAATTTAGAGGCTAGACTTTCCATTATGCAAACCACGCTTGTGCTTTCAAGAGAAGTTTTCTATACCTCTAATTTCGCCTCTATAACTTTCTCTTTGTCCTGTTTTTCTGTGATTTCAGCTTATATCTTTTGTTTCTGAAGCCTGATCCATCATCCAATTGAGTTTTTACCTGCCTGATCAATTCTTTTAAAACCAACGATTTCAAAACTCCTGTGCCCAGTCCTGTTTGATCCGGATTGAGATGTTGCTTAGAATGTTGGACCAAATTCTGCTGTTCAGGCAAATAAAACTTCGGTCGCTCCTGAAAGTCCGACATCTTAACCGGGTGCCGGATCGGATTTCCATTCTCGTCTGTTACAAAAACCAGATGACCCCTTCCTGCTTTTCGAACTTCTACCTGGAACAATCTCAAAGCCTGATCATACATTTCTTTGGAAGTGATAAACTCCATTCGGTTCAATTGCCCAAAAAGATTCTCCAGATTTTGCTTCAGGTCTTTGCTTGAATTCGAGAATCTGAAGTTTAGTTTCTCCGGATTATCATCTTTCGTCAACTGATATTTTTGTTCCAAGTTTTTAATGAACCTTTGTGTCTTTTCCTTCTCGAAGTTGTCTTTGATTTTCTTTCCGGTTTCACAATTGATACGGGTAGATACAATATGAAAATGCACCCGTTCCAGATCGGCATGTTTATACACCAGGTAAGGCTGGTTCCCATAACCCAGATGCTTCATCAGGTTATCAATTTCAGTTCTAATCCCAGCATCACCCAAACGAACCAAATCACTGACAGTCGGATTAACGGATATATGCAATCCTGGCTTTTGTACCCGAGTGTTGCGATCTTCAATCTCTTTGAAAATCCGGTGACGGGCATTCTTATCGCCCAGGAAAGGATTGATTTCCGAAGTATTCCGGCTGTGATAAAAAGTAGCTTTGTGCTGAACGACCTTCCGCTCATTGTAAAACAAAGCGTTTTTCGTACTGCAAGCCTGATGAATTTTGATAACCATTGATTTACACTTTGAGATTGGCGAGAACTGGTAAATTAGTGCAGCAATTTCTGGAGCATAATCAGGCAGTTTCGCATCATATCAAAAGCCTGACGGAGCAATTGCCGGTCATTGTCCCCGACATTGTAACCTGCAAAAGAATTCATGCGCTTAGAGAGCTGGTTCAGGTTGACTCCAATTTTGTTTAGCTCAAAATCCAGGCTTTTTAGTTGGGCGTTGGCTTCCTCGTCTAATGAAATGACTTTTCGGTTTGACTCATTAAAAACCTTGGACCGGATCAGATCACTCATGCAGCCATATTTCCCCCTTTTGGTCAGGCTTTGTAACCTGATCTTCTCATCCCTGGAAACCCGGATAATGAGCTTGGCATTTCGCTTATCGGTATCTGGCAATTTGGGTCGCATGGTTTGTTTTCTGTTCCTGTTTCAACGGTTCAAAGAGGGGAATCATTCATAACTGAGGGGAATGTGGGTTGGCTCCTGCCAGACAAGGTGAGAAGGTTTTTGTGCATACAAAAACACATCTTGCATTCCCCACTTTGATTAAGATTTATCCGAACTAAGATAGTATTTACAATTTCAACCACAAAACACAAAACAGCTCAATATCAATCAATTAGAATGATGAAGTAAAAATATTATATCGATTAAAATGACTCGTTTTGCTACACCAATCAGGGGAAGGATTTTATATAAATTCCAAAAAAAAACAATATTGGTAGAAATAAAAGTCGTAACGGGCGTTTGATTTATAACTACCGGATGTCATTTTTACTAAAATAATTTGGATTATTGATAAATAATTGTTGTAACTTTAAGCAGAGAATAAATTACCGGAAGCAGCTGCCTCTTTCATGAAGTAGCCTTAAGCTCAAAGCCATTAACTTTAAACTATGCTCCCATGAAAATTTTTCATCTGTTTGCTTTTGTCATATTGGGAATATTTCTCACCGGTTGCGCTACGATCCCCAAACAGTCTGCCAGCTTATCTGAAGAACTGGGATATAAATTAACGAATATTGAGCAATCACACGTCCAGCTTTTGCACAACTTCTTTGAGCAAAAAAGAAATACAGTCGAAGAGTTCATTGTAGAGGAATGGATTCCTGTGTATAGTGAACAGTATTTTTCTAAACCTTCCGTGGAAAATAAATGGAATGAAATTGTCAGCAGCGGAAATAAAGAGGACCGGCTTAAATTTATCACCATTGTTGGACCTGTCCTGTTAAATCAGATCAATGAGCAAAGACAGAAACTATTACAGCCATTGAATGATCTCGAAAAAGAAATCGAACAAAAAATCCGGAATGAATATAACTCCGCAAGAAGTATCAACAATGCTCTTACCAGCTTCTTACAATCGGCGGTGAAGGTCGAAGAAAACAGATCCAGGTATCTTGAGATGTTGGGTGTTACAGATCAGAAAATAAATGAAGCTATAGACACAACGGATCAACTGGTCAAAGACCTGGTAAAAGTTGGAGAAAACGCAGAAGATAAAACAGAAAAGGTTAATTCATTTCTATCTAAAATGGAAGAATTCAAGAAAAAAATAAATACCACTACTAAATAATTACTCACATGTCAGACTGGGACCAATTTGAAAAAGATGCAAAGGAGGCAGCCAAAATAGCTGCTGAAGAAACCAATGAAATTCTGTCCACACGGATTGCCTCAATTACCTCACTCACCCCGAAGGAAATTACCGAATTATTTCCGGCGGCTACCGATGCCAAAAATTTTGAAGAGTTGGTAAAGATTGTACGTTCAGCCGAGGGAAAAAACATTCAGGTAAATCGGATAATGGAAAACTCGGAAAAGTTTGGCGGAATAATCCTGAAGCTATTAACCAAATTTATTTAAGCTATAAGCATGGCAAGTGGATTAACTCATATCCTTTTAACTAAAAAGTTACAGGATAATTTACCCGAGACCCGGCTTAAGAATATTTTTGCTGCCGGTTCAGATTTCCTTCTGGTTGGAGCTGTTGGCCCAGACCTACCTTACGCAAGTGTTGCAGACCATTATTTTTTCAGTGACGAAAGTGAACTTGCAGATAAATTCCATTATAAAAAGACCAATCAAATCCCATTACGAGCATTACAGGAGCTAAAGTCCAGAAATGGCAACATGGAAGAAATGGCCCATTTTTATATGTTTTCGTTCTTTATGGGCTATATCTCCCACGTAGTTGCAGATGGAATAATTCATCCGTTTGTCCGAGATAAAGTCGGGAATTATGCTGAAAACAAGGCAGAGCACCGTTGTCTGGAAATGCAGTTGGATGTTCTTTTTATGGAAGATTTCACTAAAGAAACAGGCTATACGCTTGAGCTCAACTACACCAACCTTCATGATGAATTGTCTAATATTAAAGATTACAAGGAATCTGCCGTTATTGTCACGCTATTTAGTGAACTGATCGAACAGGTATATCATGAAAGACATTCTTCCAAAACGATTCTTGAATGGATTAATGGCCTGCACCGGTTATTTGAAGTTGCGGAAGGGGAACATCCCAAATTCTACAGGGTTCTTGAAGCGAACACCTTTTTCTTTAAAAACAGGGCAGATATTAACCGGGATCGGGCTATTTTATTGGGAAAACCTAAAGATCGTGATTCCAACTTTTTAAATGTTGATCAAATCAGTTTTTTCGATCATTGTGTTCCCCGGTATTTTCAAACATTTATTCCATTGGCTCAAAAGGCCTATGCCTATGTTTATGAAGATGGTCCGGAATTAACAGAAGAAGACATCCCTTCCATCAATTTAGACACGGGTAGACTACTTGCTCATGATGACTTAAACGTAACACCAAGATTTTGGCAAAATAATTAATAATTATGACTCGATTTTTACTTATTTGTTTTATGATGCTGGCCTTTTCGGGTAGTGTTTTACAGGCTCAGACCCGGTATCAAAAGCCGGATGATTTCATCTTTGATTTAGGTTCCTCTAACAACAAATTAAAAGGGAATCTGCTTCTCTCCGGGATTTACAAAGATGATTTAACCCAACTTACCTATGAGAAATATCTAATCGCATTAAAAGAAAGCGAAAAGAGTTCAAACCAAGGGCTTGCGGAAGTAATCCGGAAAGCTGATCAACATTTTTTCACCACCAAAGAGAAATCCTTTTTAATCGCTATTTATTCCAAAGAGTTCAACCTGGTTTTGTTTGATGATGCTGTTTCGCAAAAAACAGATTCCGTCGTTCATTTGCCAAAAGGTGGCACCATCCCCGATTTATCTGAATTCGCAAAGAAATCGAAATTCTTTAATAATTGATTTTTACATTGGCCGGTTAGCGCATGGTCATTGCAAGTTCATCGCTAACATCTATAAAAATCCATTAGGCTAATCATCGTCTTTGGTCCCGATCATCTGAAAATATACCGGGTTATGGTCGGAGAAATGCTGACGAAATTCATCATGGACGTAAGGTTCACCCGGGTACGGGGTATTTTCATCCCATAGCGGCTTACAGGCTTGAATCAGGTTTATCACTTTGAAGCCCAGATTGTGATCTACCTCGTTCCATGTAAAAGTGCGATTGATCATGATGTGATCGTAAGGTTTCCCTTTAATTTCATTGGGCTGCAGGGTAGTTGTATTTTTACATTCAAAATTCAGTGATTTGAAATTTACGGGTGTCACAGCGACCAATTCATCTTTATTGTAGATATTCATGTCTCCGAGAATAATAAAATCCTTCTCCTTCTGACTATGATTTTCAATCCACCTGGCGATACTCTGTAATTCGTGGGCCCGTCTGGGGCTGTCCCCTGATTTTTCACCAGGTCTGAGATGCACAGGAATCAGTACAAAATCCAAACTTCGGTTTTTAGACCTTAAGGAAAAGGCATAAGGAACCCGATCAAAATCCGGATTCTTGGACCGGTCTTCAGCCAGAAATCCATTGGGGAGATCTGGAGCCAATTCTATCTTTCCCGGCTTATAAAAACAAATCCACCATTCCGTTGACGTACCATTGCTGTGAATCCTTTCTCCGGTACCTGTATCTTCGGTAGAGAGAACATATTTAAATCCTTTCCCAAGCATAGCATCCACAAAACCTTTGGCTTCGGGATCCGCAAAATAAGCTGATCCATCCGGATATGCCCCATCCACAGGAGGCGCCACCAATTCCTGCACGACAACCACATCAAACTTTTTCAAAACCTGGGATAACAATTCATTTTTTTTATTCTTAAAGGAACCCACAAACTGATTGTTAAACGAACATATCTGCAAGGTATCAGAGGTATTTTCAGTAAACGCTTGTTTCTTAATCCGATGGGATCGGTCTTGTGTTAAGGTTGAACTTAGGACATGATTAAACCCCAACAGGACAACAACCAGAAAGCCTGAAATTAATAATCGTTTTTTCACCTTTTTCATTATTTAGCTTATTCAACAATAAAATTAAGATATAAAATACTATCTACAAAACAAAAATTTAATTAATTATAAGCTAAGGCAATTAAAAGGTTTTAATATAAAAAGAAAGGGAAACCTGCACTTCAGAATTTCCCCTTCCGGTTTTGAAAACGAGACCTGTTATTGAATCAATGGACTTTCTGTTTAGCCCCTTGTTTTTCGGATTGTTTGGCATCGATTTTTAAGTCTTCAGATTTCTCCTGCTTGAATTGAGAGAACCCGATGTTCCGGTTAGCTGCATCCACCTGAAGCGTGGCTGAAAACTTCTTGTCATTCTTGCCAGTCATTCCGTCCACGGTTACTTTTTCACCCGCTGCCAGTTTCTCTTTTTGCTCGGAAGAAAGGTTTGCTCCTTTGATCTTCTCCGGCACCTGAATATAACTTGAACGCAATGGAATGAGCTCATTCGTCTTGGAATCAATGCTCAGGTAGTAATTGTCCTTTTTTCCATCTCTTCCGGTCAGTTCCACCGTTTTGCCCAGGTTTTTGTCATTGAGCAAAGCTCCCTTTTCTTCCTTGGAAAACTTATGCCCCATGTACTCATCCGGCACATTTAACCGCTGGATCGGATGTACTTTAATGTCTACCGATCCGTCCTCTTTACTTTGCAAACGGATTTTGGCCGGAATCCGGTAATCCTCTCCATTGATCTTTGCATTGACGGTGTAGAGTTTTTCTGAACGGAACCCGTTCAGAAAATCGGTCATTTCCTGTTTTTCCATTTGTTTAATCAGATCGGATTTAATACCTACTTTTTCGAGCTTGTCAAACGGAATCTGGTCCATGCTCATGCGTGTTTTCTGTTGTTCCATGATTTTTAATTTTTGTTGTTATATAATTGGGTTAATCAACCTCAAATACATGTTTCTCCATGCGGTTCAGTTCCACCAAACCACGAAGGATTTTATACTTTTCTTCCGGTTCACTGATGGCATTCAGTTGGAGTACCGGTGTAGTCTTATCAGAGCTATAGATAGTCAAGTCTCCAAGGCCGAACATGCGGTAAATCATTGGTTTTTCTACTCTGAAATCTTTAATCCTGTAAAGTTCTATATACTCATGCTTCCTGCTAAGTATCCCTGAATAGTATCTCAGCTCTTCAGGATCAATTTCATAACTGATGCAATAAACTTTTAGGATTTGCCAGATCAGGTTCAGCATTACCAGAATTGAAAGATAAACCGGAAGCCTGTTCACATGGACAGCCATTTTTTCCGGAAGAAGAAAAGCCAGATGGTGCTCTTTAAGCATCATATCCATCAGGATAACTATCGGAATAAATAAAAGGGTTAGCAGGAAATTCTCCAGATTGAGAAGCTGGGATGGCCTGCATTTGAAGTAAAGCGTTTGTTCGATCATTGTTTTTGGATTTTTTTATTCGTTAAAGATTTTGGATTTGATTGATCTTTTTGATCTGATTCTGAATTCAGAAGGGTTATTGTCCGGATGTCATTCTGGATTTTGGTGCGGTTGCGTTCCAGTACTTCCGGGATATTGTCAAACTGATAAAAGTCCGGAATGGGAACAAAACGGCCTTCCTCCCACTGCTGGGCTTTCACATCAACATGAACCAGGCAATTGAAATTCTTCTGTGCGATGGCTTCTCCAAAGTTGTCGGCAACCTGGCCAACCATATATCCTTGTGGCAGGGTCGCAATCTTGCCTTCAGGTACCAGAAAGTCCAGTTGGGTTGAAAAGGTGGAGGATTGTGTATTGCGGTTGATGTTGACCGATTGCCGTTCCTGAAGGATTTTGCCCATCCGGTTCTGGATAAACTTGGCAGTCTCACCGGCAGCCTGTCCGCAAAACACATTGCCGATGTTGCTGGTAATGGCATTGGCCTGTTCTTTCCCGTAATCCCGGATCAGTTGATCGATGGTCTGGACACCCAATAAAGTAGATATTCTGTTACTCCTTGCTGTGGCAATCAACGTGTCCAGCCCCCGGAAATAAATAGTTGGCAGCTCGTCAAAGATCAGTGAGGATGGCCGTTGCCCTTTCTTATTAATAACCTTGAGCATCCTGGTGATGTAAAGAGACAGGACAGCACCGTACATCTCTACACGAAGCGGATCGTTAGCCAGGCAAAGGATTTTGGGAGAGTCAGGGTTATTGATGTCCAGCGAGAAATCATTACCAGAACATATCCAGTAAATCTCAGGGCTGATGATCTTGGAAATGGCAATCTTCAGGCTTCCCAATTGTCCTTCCAGTTGCTCCCTTGCCCCACGTTTATGGGCATTGATAAACGGGTTGATGATGTTGGCCACATCTTTTTCCTGTTCCATTACCGCGAACAGATCGTCGTAGTCTATCTGAAGCAATTCAATAGCATGGGGCAAAGTGCAAAAACGACCATCTTTGTATTTTTTCAAGAACCAGATTACCGCCGCAAAAAAGGAAACGGCGGATTCGGAGAAGAACTCTCCCTGCTGGCGTATCCATTCCCTGTTCAGGTTGTACAGTACCGTCCTGGATGATTCAAAAGCATCAATTGGGCTTTCCATCCACTCCGGCGCCAAAGGGTTGCAGCGAAAAGATTTTTGAATGTTCTCAAAATTGATCACATAGAACCGGCTTGATTCCGGGAGCTTTCCGCTTTTCTTTGCCTTCAGAAAATGGTTATAAGTAACCAAGGATAAATCCGGATATTTAAAATCATAAACGCACATCGAGAACCCTTTTTTCAGGTGTTGCCGGATAAATGGCAATACCACCGAAAAAGATTTTCCAGAGCCGGGAGTGCCAATCACCATTGTGGCCCGAAACGGATTGACAATATTGATCCAGCCATTGTGCTCGCTGCCTTTATGCTGGTAAATGGTTGGCAGGTTGACCGAGTACTCGTTCTTCCTTAAAACTTCTTCCTGTGGAAAGCTTTCATTCTCCACGTTGAACCGATCTTTCATCAAATTGACGTTGATCAGTTTGGAGATGTTGTCAAATCCGATATTCAGTAAAACAAAGCCAAAGAAAGTCAGGGTCAGATAGGACACCGGGTAAGATTTGAACAGGATCAGGCTTCCCCAATATAAAATGAGCCCGGCAATCACCTGCCCGACTATGGTAGAAACAGCCAGTTCTCGGTCTTTATGGGCTTTAGTTCCAACACATGTAATCGCCAAAAACACCAGGCAAACGGTCTTGGATTTATAAACGTTTGCCAGAAATGTCAGGTTTTGCATTTTGGCCACCAGCGGATGAAAAGCAGGGATGTCTATCCCGTGCAATATAAAGTAACCCAATTGGTTCAGGTACATGGATAAAAACAATAACAGGTAGCTGAAGAACCGAAAGCCTTCATGCAATTTAACCAGTTCATGAGATTCGTGTTCCATTTTCAGGATATAAAGCCCCTGCGTCCCCTTCCGGGAAACGCAGGTAAACAGGATTAAAAAATGTGTGATGTTTATGATTGAATTTTCCTCTCGCTTGATTTATTTCAGGGATCTGGCTTTGAGGATATCCTTGTTTTTCAGGTTGAAGCTGAGTTTTCGCCCTGTGTTGCCCAGGGCTTTTTCATTGAGTTCGATCTTTAGGATACGCTGGTCAGGAATGGTCATCTTTTCGATCACAAATACTTCCCGAACAGTAACCTCACCCGGAATACGCAGTACCTTGTTCCGCTGGTACTGCGGAAAGACTTGGTATTCCTGTACGTTGGTTGCTTTGGCCTTTTTCTTATCGGTGATCCAGAAGTTAAAACTTTCGACATCATAAGCCATGGTGGTTTTGTTGGTGATCTGAAGCTCAAAAAAGAGTGCCTCGTTTTTCAGGCTGATCGAATTCAGGCGAACCTTGATTCCGTCTTTTTCTGATTTGCGTTTCCGAAACCTATGCCTATGCTGATCCAGGACCTGATCACAAAGGTCTTTCAGAAGATAGTCAGGCATCATCTTACCGGAAAATGTCATAGCTTTTTGGGAATCAAAAGTTTCAATCGGGTACGTGATCGGTGCATCGTTGCCGAATTGAAGTTCGAAAGAATAAATCTGGTCCGCACAAACAACGGTCAGGGAGGTCGGTTTGTCAAAAGGCTGCACGGCTTTCACCCGGATCAGATTTGAAAGTTCCGGAACAACTTCGGCCTGGACTATTGAATAATCACCGGCCTGCACGTAGTTGACTTTATCGGGGCAAACCAGATGACTGGTTTTACTATCAGATATTTTTAGGATATTTTGTGCGTCAACCGAAATCTGGATCAATGCACAAATCAAAATGATTAAAAAGGTTTTCATGGTTATTTACTTTTGTTGATTAAATAGACTAGGGTATTTTTTTTGATGGTGACTTTTTTGATTTTGATCATTCGGAGAATAGATTGAGCCGTTTTGTCGGCAGCTTGCATTCCCATATAAGTCAGCGGATTGTTACTTGCTCCGAACATTGAGGAAGTGTTGGCGCTGCTACCAACCTCTTTGGCAACTTTTCGGGAGGCATTGTCGGGAACATACAGGCCTGGCAATCCGTCCAGATCACAAACCGTTACCTGAACCGGAACAAACTTTTCAACAACCGGAATTTGCAACACTTCGATCTGAAGGCGTTCGTTGCTGACTTCGCAGATGCCATACAAAAAAGTGTTGGCCGGGATTTTAACTCCATTCAGCCAGGCTTCTTCCAGAAGTCTCAGCTTCACCCGGTTGCCGGTCAAAACTGTAGTAGTTTCATAAACCTCAGCCTCAATAACCGGGACTGCTGTATCTTTGGGTTTAAACTCGGACTTGCCACCTTTCTCCAGAGTAGAACGTTTGTTCTTTTCGGCTTCCAGCTTTTCGTTAATGGAGGTTGTTTCCTTCAGCCGGATGTTCAGGGAATCATTCTGTTTTGCCAGTCTGCTGTTTTGCCGGAATACCTTGTCCAGTTCTTCAATGCCGGTTGGAGCAATTGAAGCTGATCCTTTTTGATTATTTAAATCCCCTTTGTCTTTCTCTTCCTGATTTGAGTCAGCATCCGCATTTTTTGATTTCGTTTCTGTTTGGCTGTTTTCCAGATCTTCCCGAACAGTCCGTTCCTTTTGCCGGATGTGTGCCATAAGGTCAGTCGAAACATCAGCATTCAATTCAGGAACCGGATCGTTCTTATACAGGTTCTTCCTTCCAGAAAGTAGCTGTTCTTCGGTGAGAGTTTCTTCTTCCAGGTTTTCCTCGTTGGTGGAATCTGTCTCCCCAGCAATATTGTAGTCATGACTGGTGGTGACTTCCTTCTTCGAAGAATAGTTGTCCATCTTGTCGTAAATGGCGACGCTTTTATCAGCATCCGGCAGGGTGTAATTCGCTCCCTTTGCCACTTGCTGCTCTTTTTGCTTTTGTTCTTCCTTTGCCTTCTTTTCTCCACCTCCCAGTACATAAAATATCAGTACAATAAAGGGAATCAAGACCAGTGGAAGGAATAGCAGTGGCTTATTTCTTTTCAGGTAACTTTTCATGTATTTCTTGTTTTAATGCGTTTTCAAACGAGTCAACAGGCATTTCAAAAGAGAGGGATTTTTTGTGTTTCAGTGTTTTCGCTGTATCCGGGTTTCCTTCACTGACCGGTTGAATGGGTTCATAGGTGATTGCCGGTTTGGGGAAAACAAAGAACGAAATCAGGTAAATCAGGAACGATGCAACCAGTATGATCATCCACTTTTTCTTCCGTTTGGCCGGGTCTAGTTTTTGATCATTCTGGTCCAGCCGCTTGATCCATTCATGGAAGCGGATAGCTTCACTGATTTGGCTCACAAGGTTTTTGGATTTTGTATTTTCAGTATTCATTATCATTGTTTTAAAAATTAAAAGGACTTGCGTTTCATCGTTTCCAAATCTTTGTTGTCCGTTATCAGCCAATCCTCGATCATAAACCCGTGCGGGTTATTGTCTGTCCTGGAGATGTTCCGGAGCCGTCCGGAGGTTTCTAGGTTGCGAATGGTGATGTTGGATTTGCGGACAATTTTCTGCCGTCCGAAAAACCGGAACTGGTAAGGGTAGGCTGAGAAGTCTATCTGGACAGAATCGGTTGTCAGGGTCATGCTGATGTCAGAAGCAATGATCTGGTTATAGACGTTGTTTTCTTTGTAGGACTGGTACTGTTTCATGGCTGAACCATCCGCCAGATAGAGTGCTTCCCTTGCATTGTTTTCGATGTACTGTTTGTCGGGTTCCATCGTAAAAAACAGCTCGTGAAAGCGTTTTACATGGTCTTTGGCCTCTGATGGCCGATTGTCCGTGATGTCGGCACGAAGTGCCAGCAAAAGGGATTTCCCGTTGTCCAGCACATAGATTTTCTGCCGGGAACGTTCGACCAGCACCATTGAACGGGTAAAAACAAAGGTGCTAAAGCCTGTCATCAGCAGGCTGACAGCCAAAAGGACATAAACAGTAAACCGGAATTTACGCTGGATATCAAATATCTTGTTCATCTTGATTTTGGATTATTTGAGATTTAATAAATTCAGATTAGATTATTTCATTGCCCCTTTGGTGATCATCATCATGGCTGCTGTTTTCACCATCCGCCCCCCGCCGCTTCCGGTACCGGATGCGCTGACAATCCATGATGCAATTTTGGGTACCATCATCAGGCCTACGATGCCACAAACCGGAACAACCATGTTGGAAACGTAGTACAGTGAGGGCTGGTAGATCAACGAGGCTTTGGTGGCTGCTATCTCGGCATCAAGCACATAAATCAGTACTTCCTGAACCAATGAAAGGACAATCAATGCGATGGGTAAATACAGGTTCACGTTCACAAACCGGGCAATCCATTGCAGGTAGTTTTCCTGAAAGCCGTCAAAGATAGAGACTGCAAATACCAACGGCCCGAAGATGATCAGCAGCACACAAAAGACGGTTCGCAAAAAAGCGATCAGATAGACCAGCGCTTCAAAAAAGGATTCCAGAAGCTGCCGGACACTGTCCATAAAGTAGAAGTTGATCTGGTGTTGCAATGCCCTTCCAGAAACAATGTTATAGGTGGTCAAAAGAAGGTTAACCCCTTTGTCCCATAGCGCTGCTTCTTTTTCTTCATTCTCTTGAAAGGAAGGCAAATCGACCGCTAGGATGGCATCCTGCTTTTCTTCCAGTTTGGCTGCTACAATGTGTTTTTTGTCTGCATAGATGGCTTCAGAGAGCTTGGTCAGCCCTTTGGTGGGAACCATCAGCAGTTGAACAAAGGGAGCCCAGAAGGTAATGACCAGCACCAGTGCAAAAGGCCTAAGCAAGGGTAAAAGTGAGATTGGATTATCAGCAATCAGCTGTTCATAGATGCGTTTGGAGATGTACAGAAAAGCGGCGATGCCGCCAATGGCACGGGCCATATTCACCAGCAACTGGGCATTGTCCAGGCCTCCGCGGACCAGTACATCCGTAAATTGGAAAAAGCTTTGGGTACTCATTACTTGTAAAAGCATGAATCAAGTTTTAAATGGTTAATGATCAATGGTTAATTGTTAGTCCTTCAGGAAAGCATAGGACTGAGGCACATTGTTGTTGAAAGCCTGAAAGTGTAATACCTTTCGGTAGGTGTAGTCAGTCTCTCCGATTTGCTTGTTTAGTTCGCAATGGATTTCGTCAAAGGCTTCCAGCTTTTTGCCGTGGTCGGTCAGAAACAGGTTGACGGAAATAAACCGGGTCAGTAACTCATCAGCCTCCTTTTGATAGGTTTGCCTGAGCCATTTGCAGTTGGGCAATTTATCCAGGTTGTCGATACTGATATAAAGCCGGATAAATCCGGAAGCGATACTGTAAACGTCGGGCAACTGGTCGGAATTGGCATCGAAGATCTTCTTTTCAATGTCCCGCTGGGTTTCTGTATTGTTTTTGATTTGCTCCGTCTCCTCGTGCCTGCCTTTTATCTGTGACTTTTCAAATAACCGTTCAGCAAGTTTCAGCAAGTTGACTTTCAGCAATCCAACATAACCTTCAGTATCATAGACCGGTTCCGCTATTACTTCTATATAATAGTGGGTAGGCCAGGTGCGGATAAAAACATGAGGGATGGGGATCAGGCTGCCTTTGAAGGCAATAAAAGAAAGCGGATAGGTTCCTTGCATGTCCGGATAAGTTCCATTCCACGGTTTAATGTCAAAAACCTGGGCTTTCAATTCCTTCCCCGGCAGCAGAGCTGCCAAGGGAAAGATGAGAATGAAAAGTATTGTTTTCATAGCTTCTTCTGTAATTAGCCGTTGATTGTTAATCATAGAGGGTATAGTAAAAGGCGAACTTTTCGATCTGCCCGGTATTGAAACTTCTTTGGTAGGATGCCCAGGCCAGCTTGTTGTAGAGGTAACAGATCGTTCCGTAATGCTTTTTCACTTCGTTATAAATCCCGTTGATGGTGTCATACCGCTGTTTGTCGTCCATCATAAACAGGTCATCTTCCACGATGGTATTCAAAATGGTGGTGACCAGTTGGCGACTGTCATCCAGTACCAGGTCAAAAGATTCGACAATCACCGCTGCTTGTCGTGTTGTGAAGTTTTCGTCCTCAACCAGCAAGGGTAATTTGGTTGTATAGATGTAGATGATCTTATCCAGCATCTCTTTGGTCTGCTTGATGCGCTTGTAATCTTTGATCAGGTAGCTCACCTTTTGAAGGCTTGCAAGTTTCTTCTGATCAATCCCAACCAGTTCTGAGGTTAACCCTTTGATATCGCCGTTCAGGATTTTAATCAGCACATTGTACCAGTTAATTTCTGACAGGATTCCCTTTTCCTGTTCCCATAAGGTTTCGCGCTGGATGCCTGCCCCCACATCAGTCACCGGGGCCTGGGCAAAAGTGTTTTTGGGGATGAGTATGCTGAATAAAACAACTATCCCAATGGTTAAAAATGGTGCTTTTGTTCTCGTTGTTGGCGTTGTTGTAATTGTTTGCATGACTGTAATTGTTGATGTTTTACATGGATTTGAGGATTTCGACAAAGGATTGATCCTGCCCTTCCTGGAGTTTTTTCAGGATCGCTTCCTTTTCGCTTTGTTCAGAGGTGTAGCAGTAGTATTCAGGCTTACTCACTTCCAGTGCATAAACCTGAGAGTAGCTTCCAAGGCCAATAAAGACTTCCTTGAGCTTTCTTCCCGAAGGCAGGTTTTTATTGATCGAAAGGATCTGGTCTTTCTGGAAGTCGGACAATCCAAGGGTATCGCTGATACTCTGGAACTTGTTCCGAAATTTGCTCATGTCAAGTAGTATTCGGGTATCGGCATTGTTGATAATCGCATCCCGGATCACCGGAGAGGAAATCACATCGTCCACTTCTTGGGTGACCACCATCGCTTCTCCAAAGAATTTGCGGATCGTTTTGTAGAAGTATTTGATGTAGCTGGCCATCTGTGGAGTGGCAATGGCCTTCCATGCTTCTTCGATGCACAGGACCTTTCGAACACCTTTTAACCGCCTCATTTTCTGCATGAAAATGTCGATAATGATCAGGGTGGCAACCGGAAAAATCGTTGCATGATCCTTGATGTTATCTAATTCGAAGACAATAAATGGGCACCGGAAAAACTCATCGGTATCCATCTGCTTGTTCAGCAAATAGTCATACTCTCCTCCCCGATAATATTTGCCCAGAATGAAGAAAAATTCATTGCTGTTGAACTGGATGGATTGTTCTTTAACCAGTGTTGGAATGTAGCTTTCGCAGAATTCGTAATAACCATTGAAAGACCGCTCATTTGAGTCTGATTCAAAAAAGGCTGTTAATGAATGGGCAATCACATCCTTCTCCATCTCGGAAAGGTTTTCCTTGTAAATGGTATAGATCACCGACAAAATAGTCTGTTTGCGTTCAATGTCGAGTTCGCCTTCCAAAATAAAAGGATTGAACGAAATCGGATTTTCAGTAGTAAACTCCACCATCATTGCTCCACCCTGGTCTTTGAGTCTTTCGTTCAGGTAGATGGTCAGCAGTTCATAGCTTCTACCTACGTCCAACAGCACAATGTGGCAATTGCCGCTTTCTGCATATTGTCTGAGCAGATGGTTGGTGAAAAACGATTTTCCTGAACCTGATCCTCCAATAATAATTTTATTGCGGTTATGGATCAGGTGTTTGTGCGTCGGTTCATCCGAAATGTCAATCTTCACCGGGCAACCCTCCAAGCGGTCGGAAAGCCGTATGGTAAAATCAGAATTACTGTTTTTCAGTTCCCCTTCAAAATTGGTCAAACAGCAAGCCTGTGGAACCTGGGTGATAAAAAGCTCTGTTTCAGGAAGCTGCGTTGAAAACGGCACACAAGAAAAAAACAGCATTGGCAGATCATGGGTGTGCTGGTAAGGGAAACAGTTCATCATCGAAAAAGCGGAACTGGTTTCGCTTTTGTGTTGCTTCAAATCTTTCAGTGCTGAATTGAAAAGCATCACATTAAAGTGTGTTTTCACGATTTTTTCTCCAGATGTTTGTACCTGGTCCAGAAAGGATTCAATCAGCCCTGAATTGACTTTGTTCTCGGATGAGAATTTGGATAAACTGAAAATCTTTTTGTAACTGCCTTCCAGAAAGCCTTTGATATCCTGTTGGTCGGGAATGTAAATGAACTGGTTGGTGATGTGCGAAAACGGCAGATGATAACTGACCGGATAAACCAGAGACACAGGCAGTCCTGTCTGCGGATGTTCTGAAGCGGGCCTGAGTTCTGCCGGAATGTGGGAATAATCGCTTAATGACAATACTTCCACAAACTGATCCATTACTTTCAGCCTATCTCTGAAATCGATCCCGCCAAGAGCCGGATGGTTTTCAGTAAAGTTCAGGCTCAAAAAGCGTTCGATCAGTCCCAGGGAATGATCATCTCCGATGGCTTCTTCCATAGATATGGGCTTACAGACAATTCCGTTTTGCTGAAAGATGGCCATCACATTTCCTTTCAGTTCGTTGATCTTGTCGTATTGCAATTTTTCCAGGTTGCGATCTTTCCGGGAAAAGATCAGGGCAGATTCCAGATAACTTTTCAGAAGACCTTTATTCAGCAAGCTGATGTAAAAACAGCAGTCGTGCTTTAAGTAATGTCTTCCGTCAAAGTGTTCCAGGTATGATTCATTCAGACTTTCAGTGTTATTTATTTCGGACTCTTCTTCCAAATCTGTCGGATGAAATTCGTTGACCAGAAAGAAATCCTGCTTATGGATAAAACTTCCGGCTGGCAACAGGTTGATCATCCGCTGAAAGGTATCATGTAGCATATACAGTTTCTCGGTACTACACGAGAGCACTTCTGGCAACTGAAGCCGAAACCCGATGGTCATATCCAGGTTATTGGAAACCTGAATGTCGTTGTTGAATCCCAGTATTGGGAGAATCGTTTCAAGGTTCTTGATCTTCATATGGAAAATGTTTGAGGAATTCGTCGTTTGCAGCTAATGAATTGAGGCAGCTTTCTGGCGGTCTGTTTCTTGCCCCACCCTTCCGGACCGTACTTCTTCTGGATGGTGTTGAGCCGGTAGAGATATCCGAAAAAAGCAGGAACCCCGATCAGAACGGCAGGGAAAACACCGACTAGAATGTAGAGTGCTGAGAACAAAAAGAAAGTCGCAATGATGCCATACAATGCCCGGAATACCAAAGGGCCGGAAAGCCCTTTGATATACAACCGGGTATCCACCTTTTTGACCGGATAGCCCTGCATCAGACAAAGAATGCTTTGATCACCACTCCCACCAAAATCAGGAACAAACATGCACCAAACCAACCCATGATGGCTTTCTGTGTGTCCTGATCGCCACTCTGCCATTTGATGTAAACACGAACACCACCGATCAAACCGACTACGGCACCAATAGCAATGATCAGGTTCGAGATCGGGTCAATGTAGGAACTGACTTCGGCTGTAGCTTGGTCAATCCCGGCAGCGGACTGGGCCATCGTTTGGTAAATGCCAAGGATTAGGAATGCAACAAGGGCTTCCACCCCTTTAAAAAAACGCTGAACTTCTGTTTTCATGAAACTTTGAGTTTTTAAGAATGAATAATTGAGGATGATTTATGACTGAAACTGGATGTTCTCCAGAATTTTTGGCAATTGCGGATGATTGTGATTTGTAAAGCACTCGATGGGATAACCGTCGTCCATCCCGGTTTCTTCGTATAAGGAAACAGGTAAGAGAATCGCTTCTGTCAACCGGATCGGGATAAGCTCAGAAGGATAATCCTTCGAGGAAACGGCAATGGGTTGCAATCCTTCAGAAAGAACCGGAGTAAATTGGTCGTCCTCAAAAAGAGTTTTCCGATTGTTTTTTTTATTGACAAGCGCCATAAGGACAATTGACAGGTTCCATAAAATAAGGGCTCCTGTAATGAATTGAATGAATTGCCCCCAACTAATTTGATCGATTCCAAACATATTTTATCTTTTTATAAGTTGATAACTGCTGATGGGCTTGAATTGGATTTTGGAATCCATTTTCTAAATCATCGCTGCAAATCTCCGGCTTTGGAATCAAACCATTTGTACAGATGAGTTCAGGTGGGGTGTTTTTATTATTAACAAATTGATTGATAATCAATTTGTTAATAATAAATTTTGGATAGATTTGATAGGGATTGAATTGGTTCCTGAATAGAAGTAATTTGAATTGATCGGTTTTGGATCAATTTGAAAGCCGGATCATTTTCGAAAAGAAAAAGAAAAAACAGTCAAAAAAAAAGAAAAAGAAAGCCAATCAAGAGCCGGTCGGGGCGGAAATGCAAGGCTGTCCCGCTTTCTTTAGTAATACTTTGATAAAAGTGAAAACCAAAATGATTAAAAAAGCGGGGCACTTGCTTTGGTCTTGCATTTGTTCCGACGTTGGGTTGTGTGGAGACTGGCTAAATTAGGCTTGCTTTTTGATTTTGACGAAACGATTAACTGACCAAAATTTTTGAGAGCAGGCGGGCGAAAGGCAAGTGTGGCCCGGAAATGGAATGAAGCTGACAGCCAGGGCCGGAATGGAGCCCTGCATCCGGTTTTGTACAGGGAAGTGGTTGTGGGGAAACCGGGCGGGCGCAATAGAATGAATCGGGCTACTCTTGCCGTGCGGTACAACCCGGCTTATGAGCTGAACGAGCAAATTGAGCGACCGGTCCCGGTGAGGCACGAACGGGGAAAGGGAGCGATAAAGCGAGGGAAGCGAATGTGCCGGGGTACAGGGGAAATACCTGCTAAAAGGAGTTCTAAACCTCTAAATTCATTTTAAACCTAAAAAAACGGGGAAGTGTGGCCCAATGACGGGAAAAGTCAATCCAGGCATGAAATGACAGGGATTGATCTTTGAACCGGCTTGGACCACTCTTCCATGCTGAATCGAGGCTTGTTCGCGCCCGGCGGAGCCAAAGCGCGAACAGGCCGCAGAACCAACTAACCAAACATCGGCTAATACCTGATTTGGTGTTTATCTTTTATGGCTTTTATCCTAAGCCCTTTTGTCCTTGGTGTCCCGGTCAAAGGCTACCAAATTAAACATTTCGCGCATCCGGCTTCTGATGCGGTTGCCGTATATCTCCTCCAACTCTGATGCAGAAAGGTTGGTGGTGATGTGTGTTAGCATCCGTTTTGAAATGAAAAGATCGTAGCGATTCAGCAGGATTTCGGCCATTACGTTGCATTCATTGCCGTAATATTTCGGGGTTTGTTCCAATCCCAAATCATCAAAACAATACACTTTGGGGATGAAAGGCATGTTGGCATACCTGACAAACGATCCCTTGCTGTACTGGTTGATCACTGCAAATCCGTCTTTTTCGAACTCAAAACTAATCTCTCTTGTTGGTTTGACTTGGTATTGGGTTTCTCTTGGGCAAAAATAGCTAATGAGCTTTAATAAACTGGTCTTGCCGCAGCCGATTGGGCCGCACAAGAGGATACCTTTTCTTAGGTTGATCCCGTGCCTTTCGGCATTTTCCTGGTCGCCGATGGCATAAACCAGCAGTTTGTAGATCAGCTCTATATCCGTTGGAACTATCGCAAAGTGGTTCCCAAACAGGATTTTACCCCGTTCTTCCATCCATAGCAGACTGGTCTGTAAATTGAAATTAAACACTCCGCCGCTATAATTGGCTATCTGTTCATAAGGGTTCAGCGTAATTTTTGTTGACGGTGACACTGTGTTTGCTGGTCCCGATTTGATTGAATTCTCGTTCATCTGTTTTAAAACTTTGGGTATTGTTCATCCATTTCCGGGCAACGGCCTGCCAGGAAATTATTTTTTTCATATCTCCCGTCTTCCAGCCCGAGGACTGGTAGTGGGCGTAAAACTTCTGAGCCTCGCTGCGCGGAAACTGGTTCTGTTCAAAAAATTGTTCGACCTCGGACAAATCCGGAACCTGAAATTTCTCATCCGGAAGATTTTCGGAATTGGTCGTTCGCAGTCGTTTTTGTTTTTTTTCGTTTTCATCAACATTTAATTTTTGATTTCCTCTGACTGACTTTTCTTCCTGTTTGTTTTTGTTTAGACTGTTTATAAGAAGTGTATCACTTCCTGTATCACATCCGGTATCAGTTTTGATACTGGCAGCATCTTTTTTTTTACTTGCGGTACTTCTTCCTGTATCAGTTTCGGTATTGACTGTGATACCGGTATCACTGGCAGTATCGCTTCGTGTATCACTTTTGGGATTGCTGGAAGTACCGGTATTTCTTCCTGTATCATTTGTTGTATCAGATTTAGTACCGGTATCACTTGTTGTATCCCTTCCTGTATCGTTTTCGGTACTGCCTGAAATACCGGTATTTCTTCCGGTATCATTACCGGTATCGGTTGAAGTATTAGTTTTGATACCGGTATCGGTTCTTGTATTTCTTGGAGTATCAGTTGCAGTATCGAATCTAATACAGGAGACCCGGCTACCTGAGTGGAAGTTGGACGAAGCGGTGTATAAGATATATCCCCAATCAGACAGCTCTTTTATGCAACGGGCGTACGTGTTGGCAGATCCGATCCGGGACAGTTGCATCATTTCACTTCGGGAAATGACAAACCAATCCCCAAATCGTTCCGCATTCCACTGTTGGAACAGTGCAAAATACAGGCTAATGTGATAGGGTGTCATCCGCTGATCTTCAGCCAGCCGGATAAAGAATCCGCTCAGGTGCCTGATGTAGTTCATCGTTTCCCGTCGAAACTGAACCTGGGCACATTTTTGTTATCTTCCAGTATTTTACGAATGTCTTCGGAATCATAGAAAAGGATTCCTCCCATTTTTGTAAACGGAATGGTTCCATTGATCCTCATGTTCTGGAGGGTTCCCGGAGAAATACCAAGCATTTTTTTGACTTCGTAGGATTTGAGCCACTTTTTGGATGGCAGACCATGATGCTCTTTCAGCATCTTTCTGAACTCAGTAAGTAATTCGGTTTTGAACTCTCGCAGATCGTCGGTTGTAATAATTTCTGAAGGCATAACTTTTAAATTTAAATTGGTACATTTTGAATAGTCCCAAATTTGAAGCCTTCAAAAATCATTTGTTGTCAATACGAGTTCAGGCGGGGTGTTTTTTATGGTTAAATAAAAAGAAAAGAATTCACAAGGCAATACAATATTACACTGATAAATAATCAGATATAATACAATTCAAATAGATAATAGAGATATTTTATTCAGACAAGAATTTGGAGAGAAATAGCAACATTATATAGCCAACGATATCCAATTGGGAAAGGAATGATATAACAGGGGAAGGGTGGAATTCCTCTGCCGATTTTTATATTGTTTTCATTTTTGGATTTTTCGGCTTCCATTCTCCGTTCCTGTATTTTGCCATGCAGTCACGATGGAATTTGCGGAGTTCATCCAGTTCTTCCTGTGGGATAACTTCAACTAGTTCCATTTGCTTTCGTTCATTCTTCAGTGCATAATAAGGGATGAAGGGGCATCCAGCGATTGGATCGCCAAACGGACATTCTGAGATTGGGACAAGCAGATCAGCATTTTGGCGAATTTTTTCGGTGTAAAGACTTGACATGATAAAATTGCTTTGGAGTAATTTATTTGAGCATTATTCAAAAAAGTGGCGCAAGCCACAACCAACTGCTTCTAGGTACTGCCAAGCACCCGTACAACAATCAGGAATAGCCCACGCCAAAGCATGAGCGTCATCCATTTATCCTTGTTGTACTTAAAATTTGGCAGTTTTAGAAGCAAGAATAAAAAGCCAACGCTTTTTATAAGTTTACTTCATCGGAAAATCTATTCCGATGATCATTTTCGAATCATTATTCTATCAATTGCAAAGATATAAAACATACCGTAAAAATTAATTTTCGATCATTTTTACTTTTCTGTTAAGGAGTTTGAAATTTGTCATCTTCATCGATCCTGCGTTTCAGAATGGCTTTCAGATGATCCAAAAACTTGGCTTTTTCAACCTTCCGCTGCTTGATTTCTATATAGAATTTGTAAATGTCTTTTGTTACATCCACATTGAAAATATACCCCATCGCTTCGGCCAATTCTTTGATCGTAGTATTGCCGTCGTTGACTGCATTCGAAAAATGAATTGAGTAAAGTATTTCGGCAAAGTCAATTTTATTTCCAGTCCAACGCAGGGTCGACTTAAAGATTTCCGTAGTCTCTTTACCTGAGCTTTCTAGATGTTCCATCTCTTTTCGGAGATAATCCATCAGCATTTCATTGGATCTGATTGTCGAGAATGTGTGGTCATGCCATGTAAAGAAGTCTTCATCCAACAGGTGTTGGTCTCCCCGAATTTCCATCGGGATTTCATTGTTTTCACGCACAAAATACTTCTCGTCAAGATGCTTGAAATTGCACTTGTAATACTGGACTTTCGGCTGGTGCTTATCCATGTATTCCTTGATTTTGTCCATTTGCTGCTGAAAATACTTCTTCTGCCCTTTTATGTCTATTTCATTACGATTGGACTCAATTTCAAAAACAGCCCGATAGTATAACAGCTTGCTGTAAACCGCCGGTTTGATCTTCTTGAAAAAGTATATTTCCAACTTCTGGTCGGGAAAACCTTCACTAACCACAAGTTTGCGCATTCGATCCAGTGCTACCTTGCACTGCCCGACGGCATACTCCAATTGTTCCGGTACGCTTTCCGAAACGTCTTTCATCCGGGACAGGTCATTCTCTAGGTCCAAGATGATTTCACAACATGCTTCCATAGCTAAAATTTAAACTGTTAATATTTGGGCTTCTGTAAAGCCCGTTAATAATTTTCGCCCATCCACCAGATTCTATAACAGTTCAATTTCCCTAACCTGTAAATGCATTTTATGTTTAATTAGATAGTCAATAAACAATTTAAATTTTCAAGTTTAAGTATGAAAAATGGAATAATGTCGTATTTCGTTTTTCGCTCTTCCTTTAAGGTCAAAGGATTTAGCGTTTATGAATACAACAATAAATAGTTCTTATTACTTAATATGATTTCACAATACTATTTTTCCTATTGGAAATAGTGGTTATTAAAAGTTTCTTACAACATCGTCAAGCAAAAGATTATTAAATCGTTCAAAACAGGGGATGAATCTTAATGTTTCGGAACCACACGTCATTTCCATGGTCCTGCAGAGCGATTATACCTTCTTTGTTAACATTTGTCCAATCGGGATTAAGCCGTGGAAACTTCGAGCCTCTTACGAGTTCATTCCATTCGGGTGTCCATAAATGGTATTCGACAACTACTTCACCATTCATTTTATGAATTACCGTTCCCTGATAACAGATAATTTCGACACTGTTCCATTCTCCTGCTGGTTTTGCGTTTTGAGGATTAGCGGAAATCAGGTCATATAACGAACCTGCTTTACGGTTGCCGTCTTTCCCCAACAACGCATCTGGGTGTCGATCATTGTCTAGTACTTGCATCTCAGGAGCTGTTTTGTAAATAGGCCAGCCTTTAACTTCTTTTCCCAGATAGAAAATGCCTGAGTTTCCACCTTCTGAGATTTTCCACTCCAGCTTCAGATCAAAATTGGAAAACATTTGTTTGTCATAAAGGATGTCACCACCGTTGGCAGCACCCGGCTCACCTCTTCCGGATGCCTGGCATTTCAGACAACCGTCTTCGATAACCCATCCTGAAGGGAAATCGGGTCTGTTGTTTCCTCTCCATCCTTCGCTGGTGGAACCATTGAACATCAGTATCCAACCCTGAGCTTTTTCATCTTCAGTTAGTGAATTCAACAAACCAATTTCAGCATTAGCGCTTTTTAGTGTGTCTGTTCCAACTGCTTTTACCAGATCGACTTTTGTAGACTGTATTTTGAAACTGGCGAACAAGAAAGCTGTTGCCAATAGTATTAAAATTGTACTTTTATTCATTGTTTATTTATGTTACTAACAAAATAAGATGCGTTTTTAGTCTTTTATGAATGTCAATTTTATTTTTAGTTTCTCGTTTGAACGGATCATGACATTCTCTACCTCATATTCGAGTATGGATGTGCTATCGGAAGGAAGTGCGAATATTGCAGATTCCTTGGCTCCAAGCTGAATAGATGCCGAACTTTTATCCTGATTCATAGGGTTTAATATGTATGGAATGTCGCTGGTATTCGAGATACTCACAGAAGCATTTCTGCTAATGTCGTGGTGTATTTTCCCAATTTGAATTGATTTCAGGAATAGCTCTTTGACCAGTTCTTCTTTTCCATAGATCACATTCCTAAAAAAACCAACCGTCCGTCCTGCGATCAATGCTTCTTTGATTCCATCGATAGATCTTTCCCGGGCAAAGACCAAGGTCATCGGGCGGCGAGCCATGTGCAACTGACTCAGATACAAGGCACTTTCGTTATGAATATCGGTTGCGCTGAATATCGTCATATTTTTATTTAGTGCCCAATCGAAAGCTCTTGGATAATAATCATTCCAGTTAAAGATTTCAATTCCCTGAAAGAGGTTTTCCCGAAAAAGTTCGTCAAGTTCTTTATACCACCATTCGCCGCCATTGGGGACAGCCTCACGGGGATGGTTTAAAATCACAAAAGCCCCTTGTTTATTAGCTTCTTCAATGGCTTTTTTATAATCGTCATTTGCAATTTTGGTAGCATCTTTAATGAAAAGTGCATTAAAATGTCCTGGCATTTTTTTTGTAATTTCAGTTCCGTGAATAAGCAGAATATCCTTTTGGGCAGCAATTCCTTTCGCAATGTCATATCCTGCATTGTGATCGACTTTTAGGTAATTGCTGTGTGGGGTATATTCCAAATGGTCGGTAATGGCAATAGCATCCAGCCCATCGTTCCAGGCTTCTTCAACTCGTTCTGTTGGCCATACAACCCCATCGGAGAAGGTTGTATGAATATGTAAATCGCATTTTAGAATTCTATAGCCGTTAAGGTCAGGAATATAAAAATTCTTCCGGGTTTGGGAATGGGTTACTAATGCTATAAGCATCAGTAGGCATCCAAAGAATGCATTTTTCATGTGTTGATAATAAAATGATTGGTGTCAGGGAAAAACTGGCACCAATCGGATTTATAAATTAATGGCATGTTAATTAATTCCAGCCGGAATAATAGACGCTGTTCGTCATTTTTTTATTGATGTCCAACTCATCGGTTGTAATTGGAAATTTATTGTGTTTTTCCTGATAAGGGGTTCCCTCGCTTTGTGCTGATTTTTCAGGATTTAAAGTCGAAACCAATTCTCCCCAACGGATTAAGTCGAAGAAACGGACTTGTTCGCCGCTAAGCTCCAACCTTCTTTCCCGTTTTAATATCGTCATTGGAGTACTCCCCAAGCTAGTGTATTTCTCTGCTCCTGAACGCTCCCGAACTTGGTTGATCAGGGTCAAGGCTCCTGATGTATTTCCTGTCTGAATCATGCATTCAGCCCTCATTAAAAGTACGTCGGCGTACCTAAGCACTCTTGTATTAATTGGGCTACAGGGTTTCCCTTCTTTCTCCTGTGTTTCATACCTTTGATATTTCTTCCATGCATAACCTTTTGTTGCAAATGGATATGACTGTTCATTATTAGCAGCCGTTGCACTGTAATACGTTGTGTCGCCACCGCTTGCGGCATTTCCATAAAAAGTGTAGAATGCCCTTGGATCAACATAACTATGCTCGTTGATGGTGTATTTAAACGATTCAACGCAAGAGTTTGATACATAGACATTAAACCAATCATTGAACCCATATTCCATGGCGCGTCCGGTGACAGCCTGAGCAACTCCATACTCTTGCGACCCGAACATGTACCAGACAGATCCAGACTTATTGTAGGCATGTTGCACTTCAAATAATGATTCTACATTGTTGTCGCCAGCCTCAGTATTATTGTCCGAAAACTTAGGGGCTAAAGCATAGCTATAAGGTGTGGTTGCCAGTTTCGCAAATTCGGCTTCTGCCAGGGCATAACTCTTTTGCCACAAGTAAAGCTGGCCACGTAGAGCAATGGCAGCTCCGCGGGTAACCCGGCCTTTATTGGCGGTACTCCAAGAGACTGGGAGGTCGGCTTCTGCATCTTTAAGTACTTCCAGAATATAATCGACAACTTCTTGTTCTGTTCCTGCTCGAGCGAAGTCATTAATAGCCATATCATCAATTGTTTTTCTCAATGGGATCACCCCCCATAACCGATATAGAGTAAAATACGACCATGCTTTTAAGAAGCTTGCCTCACCAACGGTATTGTTTTTAACCGTAGTCTCATCGGTTGTGGTGGGCGTAAATTCGTTACTTTTATCAATGGCAATGGTCGAGCGCAAAACAATTCGGTAAAGGCTTCTCCACAAGTTTTGGATTTCACTGTTTGTTCCGTCGTATGATAATGCAGGCAATTGTCCCATAGAACCCGTTCCAACCATTGCAGGGGCAGCTTTTGCGTCGTTCCCCAGCATGTCGTGGTAAAAATACCATTCCCTTGCAAATAACCCGATTTGATAAAATCCGCAATAAGCGGCTACAACAGATTCCTGGAGTTGGCTTGCTGTTGTGAAATAGCTGTCTTCCGTATAACTATTTTGATTTTCTAAGTTCAAAAAATCTTCATTACATCCTATTATTCCTAATAAAAGGATTGCTGTGGCAATAACTATTTTGTGTCTCATAATACTTGTGTCTAATTTGTGTGTTAAAATCCTAATTCTAATCCAATCATAACCGTTTTAGGATTTGGAACTAATCCAACATCAATCCCTCTGTTCAGGTTATAGCTATTCGCGTTACCAGGATCGTATGATGATATTTCAGGATCGTAACCTTTTTTATATTTGGTGAATGTAAGCAGGTTTTGTCCTGATAGGTAAACTTTTAAGTTTGATCCCGGATCAAGTTTGATTCGGCGAAGGATGTTTGCCGGAAGCGTATATCCAACCGAGATGTTGCGCATTTTCAGATAAGAGCCATCGCAAACATAGCGGTCGGAAGTCCTCATATTGTTGTTCGGGTCACCACTGATTGCCCTTGGCATATTCGTGTTGGTGTTTGTCGTGGTCCAGCGGTTCAATACTGCGGAGGAATGGTTTTCGGTAATCCTCATTCCTTCCAGATACCAGGTGTAATAGGCACTATAAATATCAACATCTTGTACACCTGAGAAACTGGTCGAGAAATCGAAGTTCTTGTAAGAAAGATCAATAGCGAAACCATACGAATACTTAGGGATAGGGTTGCCTATGTATGTGCGATCCTTGGTATCTACATAGCCATTTCCGTCCAGATCTTTAAACCGGATATCGCCAGCTGCGGTCAGATTACTTTGATAATAGTTGATGCTCCCTTTTGAGAGGGAAACTGCATTGGCATTGTCAGTATCAATTTCAGACTTGCCGGCATAAACTTTATCAACTTTATATCCATAAAAAGAACCAATCGGGTGGCCAATATCTGTAAGGGTAATGGCCGCTTGTCCTTGATAGGTAGTGCCTTGGATGGCAACCCCATCACCAAGTCCGGTAACTTTGTTGGTCACATAGCTAAGGTTTGCCGAAATGTTGTATTTAACTTCTCCGATATTTCCGGCATAGCTTGTTGCAAATTCAATCCCCTTGTTGGTGGCTGATGCCGCATTGGCAACACGGCTACCGCCAGATCCGCCTCCGGCTAGACCCAATCCCATTGATGGCGAAGTTGGTACGGTTACCAAAATATCATCGGTGGTTTTGTCGAAATAATCAACGGTGAGAGATAGCCTGTTTTTAAAGAAGCCCATATCCAACCCAATGTTTTTTGTTGTGGCTTCTTCCCACCTGATGTCGGGAGAGGCCAGCGCTTTGATAGTTGTGCCAGTCAGCCATGTCTCAGAAGTGGATGTCCCGACAGGATAGGCAACCCCTTGATTATGGGTATAAGAAGTGTATTGAAAGGAGCCAATGTTTGAATTCCCGTTTTTGCCCCAGCCCAAACGAAGTTTTAAATTGTTGAATGCGGGAAGGTTGTCTTTTACGAACTTTTCTTCAGTCATTTTCCAGGCTACCGATAAGGCTGGGAATTTACCCCAACGGTTGCTTGGGGCAAAACTTGCAGAGGCATCAGCCCTGACAATGGCCGTCAATAAATACTTGTTTAAAAAGCTGTAGTTTAACCTGGAAAAATAGGACAAGCCAGCCGATTCGCCTACACTTTCGGATGATACGGTTGATGTACCGGCAAGCTTAACGTTGGTTAATTCCTCATTAGGGTAATTTTGTGCATATATGGAAGCACTTCTGCTTTTTCCCCAACGCGATATGGACATACCTCCAAGTAACGTAATATTGTGTTTGCCAATACTTCTGACATATGTTAATGTTTGTTCCAACATGGGATTTATTCCCCACGAATATGTTTCGGTATATTGATTTGAATAGGTTAGGTTTCCATTTTCATATTTCTTCTGGAAAGTGCCGGTATGACCATAGCTAGTATTGATACCCAAACTAGTGTAATAAGTCAAACCTTTCATTAATTCGACCGAACCATAGATATTCCCAAACACCATTAGGTTCTTGTTAGTGTTGTCGTTATAAGCCACGGCTGTGATAGGATTTCCCGCATTGTTGTTGTCGTTTACATTGTTGCAATTACCATATCCCCACCAATTGTTGCTATCGTAAACCGGGACGTAAGGCGGCATGATCAGGGCGCTAGTAATCGACCCGACATTTTCGTCGCGGTTGACATACGAAAAGTTTATATTCTCCCCGATCTTGATTCTTTTGCCGATCTTGAAGTCGGAGGCCAGGCGCATGGTGTATCGCGCAAAATCTCCCCCATAAACAATTGGTTCAGAACTTGAATATCCTAACGAGAAGAAAACATTGGAAGTCTCGCTTCCACCTCGTATGCTAAAATCAGCTTCGTAAAGGCTGGCGTTCTTAAATAATTCGTCCTGCCAATCTGTTCGGGTTACCCTCGAATAATCGTAATTCAAAACAGTTGACCCAACAATTGATGTCAGACTACTTGTAGGGTAGGCTGCTGTTTGTTGTTCAACCAACAAATCAACATAGTCGCTTGCGTTAAGCAAATCCAATTTCCGGGGAGTGGAGGCAACGCCATATTGGGCTTTGAAATTGACTTTTGGTTTTCCGGCAACACCCCGTTTGGTTGTAATCAAAATAACGCCATTTGCTCCATTAGCCCCATAAATTGCAGCAGCAGAGGCATCCTTCAGTATTTCGATATGCTCGATATCCGAAGGATTGATCATCGACAAAGTATTGAAGTTCGTTCCGCTGCCATTAGTAAACTGAACCCCATCAATGACATATAGAGGCTCTGAGTTGTTGATGGTGCTAACGCCTCTGATTTTGATTGACACACCTGCACCCGGCATTCCGCTGGCCGAAGTGATGTCGACGCCAGCGACCCGTCCCTGTATCATGTTGTTGACACTTAGTGAAGCTGACCTAGGTAAGTCTTTCGTATTCAATGAAGATATTGAGGCGGTGAGATCGCTTTTCTTTTGTGCTCCATAACCAACTACGACAACCTCGTCAACACCAATTGTTTCTTCCTGCAAAACTATATTTATTGTTGTCTGGGCTTCAACTTTTACCTCTTGCAGACTCATCCCCACAAACGAAAACTGTAAAGTTGCATTTTCTGGAATTTTAGAAATCGAATATATCCCGTTACTATCAGTAATTGTTCCATTAGTTGTGCCTTTTACAACCACAGAAACGCCTGGCAGAGATGCTCCCGAGGAGTCTGTCACTTTACCGGAAATAGATTTTTGTTGCTGGTTAACAGATGATATTTCATCATTTTTTGAAAGGGCAATTAAACGGCCGTCGATCTTGTAGGAGATGTCGGTTCCTTTAAGAATGTCTTCCAAAATCTCAGGCACTAATTTATTTGTAGCCTCAATATCTACGGTCCTCTTAACATCAATAACTAAGACACTATACATGAAGTAATAGTCGGTCTTGTCTTCAATTAACTGCAAGGCATTCTCAACACTTATGTTCTTTTGATTAATACTTAACTTTACATTTTGTGAGAAAGTGCCTATCGCGAATGATTGCAACACGCAAAACAAACATATCGAAAAGGTTAGTCTCATGATAAATAACATTTTATGTTTCCATACCCGCGAGAGTATAGAAACCATTGAACAATGATTTTTTTTCATAGTTTTGTAATGATTTGAATTTATGATTCGGATTATTTATGCCTTTAGCTGACTGCAAATTAGAAAAGGCATGAATTTCAAGAAGGGAGATGTTTACATCTCCTTTTTTAGGGTTATTTCATAGGCTTATACTTTTAGTTAAGTTTTATTTCATTTTTTCTACAACAAGTTTTGTCACTCCGTCTGCCTTGTATATTGAATATTTAAAAGGAGTTGAATATTTCAGGAGATCGACAATCTGATCTAGGTTTTCATTTTTTATGGTTGCTGTAAAAAGAAAATTCGAGATTTCTCGGTCATTAACTTCTATGGAAATGTTATACCATTTCCCCAATTTTTTTAGCACTTCTTCAAAACGATCATTGTGAAACAGAAGAGTTCCGTTGATCCATGAAATATATTTGTCAACATCAACATAGCTAATCAGAAATTCCGGTTCTCCTTTTTTGTAAGTCATCAATTGTCCAGGAGCCAAATGGACGAAATCATTATCCGGATTGTATTTTCCTTTAAACAGATCGACCTTCCCGGTTTTTAGAACAACATTAACACGATCTTCATCGCCGTAATTCATCACATTAAAGCTTGTCCCAACCACTTTTAACCCAACTTCGCCAAGATTTAGAATAAAAGGGTGCAATGAATCCTTGGCAACATTTAAAAAAGCTTCACCGGTAATTTCTACATTCCTGGTTTTGTTCTCTGAAAAATTTGATGGATATGTAATTGTACTTCCTGACATTAACCAAACAGCGGTGCCATCCGGCAAAGTCATTTTTCTTATCTTTTCGTTCGATAAGGATTCTTTGAGATATACCACCTTCTTATTATCCTTCTGCGGGTTCAGTACCGTGAAATATATTGTCGGAATTAAAAGCCCGAGTATAAAAATGGCTGCTACTTTCCTGAATCTGATAAGGAGTTGCTTCCTACTTGATAACTGTTTATCTTCAATCTTGGTCTTAATTCTTGAGAACAGAATAGTAGAATCTATATTTTCAGTTGTTTGAAATTTATTGGTTAACCACTTTTCATTTAGAAGTTTCTCAAACTCCATATTGCCTTTTTCGCTATTCAACCAAACAAAGAGGTTCTTTAATTCCTGATCGGTAATACTGCCATTGAGGAAGTTTTGCAGCAGTTGTATTTTATTGTCAGTTTGCATAAATAGGTTTTAAAGTCATGAGTAATACACATGAACATCAAAAAACTATTATCCGGTATTAAAATATTTTCAAAAAAAGTGAGAAAATTTATAAAAAGAGAATGTTGATCATCAGAATGCTAAACTTTTGAAATTCTTCCTTTAAGAATTTGTTTGCCTTAAGCAATTGACTGTCAACCGTAATAATCGAAATCCCTAATTTGTCAGCAATTTCTTGCCGGGAAAGTCCCTCTACTTTTTGCAAAAGAAAAATCTCTTTTCTTTTGGGAGGTAATCCATTCACTATTGTTTCAATAATGCTTTGTGTTTCCTGAAAGAGGATATATTGATCCGCTGAACTCTCTGAAAGTTCAGTAAATAATCCGAAATGTTTTTCAAAGACCGCGCGGTTCACTTTTTTCCGGTTATAATTTAGAAAAGCGTTTTTCGCAATTCTGAAAAGCAAAGATTCGAAAGGGTAATTCTCCCAAAAAAATTCACGGCTTTCCCAAATTTTCAAAAATGTTTCCTGAACAATTTCTTCAGCATCTTCTTTCGACTTTAACAACCCGAACAAGAAGTAATACAGTCGCTTGTGATACAAATTAAAAAGCGACTCAAAAGCCTGGGCATCTCCCTTCTTAAATGCTTTAATGAGTTGTATTTCAGAAATTTGCGAGTCCAACTTTTCTAAAAATAAATATATGATGTTGCAAATATGGTTTATAATTGTCAGATTTTACTACCCAGACAATTTTTCGGATGCAAATGATATCTAAATATGACGCTTTACTGAAAGAACAAATAAAATGTTGTTTCAAATATGTTATTTAATTCGCACTCTCGATTAATTTGGGTTTCAGATTTTCCATGTCCTTTGATATCTTCGTATCTACAATTCTTGCATAGATTTGAGTCGTTTTTAATGAGGTATGTCCCAGCATCTTTGAAACGGTCTCAATAGAAACGCCGTTTGATAAGGTTATTGATGTTGCAAAAGTGTGACGGGCCACATGCATGGTTAAGTTTTTTCGGATGCCGCAAATGTCAGCAAGTTCTTTCAGGTAACAGTTCATCTTTTGTTTGGAATGAACTGGAAGTAGCCCGTTTGAAGAATTTGCCAACGGATGGTTCTCGTATTTATTCAATATCTCCTGAGCAACTGGAAGGATTGGAATCCGGCACCTCAATTCTGTTTTGGTCCGGTCAATAATAATCCAATTACTGCCATCGTTTCCTTTTTGAATATGATTTGGATGTAATCGATCAACATTTCGTTGGCCATGATCATTGAAAAGGTATGGTCGTGCCATGTGAAAAAATCCTTGTCCATTAAATGATGGCTGCCGCGGAGTTCAAGTGGTATTTCAGTCGTGCCTCGGACAAAGTACTTTTCATCCAAGTGCTTGAATCCACATTTGAAGTACTGGAGTTTTACTTGGTGTTCTTCCATATACTCATTGATTTTGTAGAGCCTTTTCTGAAAGTACCTCCTGATAACTGATGAGTCGGCTTTCTGACGTTTACTTTCCAGATCAAGGACCGCCTGATGGTATAATAATTTACTATAAACGGCCGGTTTAATTTTCTTGAAAAAGTAGATTTCAGACTTTTGATCGGGAAAGCCTTCACTGATCACAAGTTTGCGCATACGGTCTAATGCAACCTTGCATTGACCGATGGCATATTCCATCTGTCCCGGAATATTTTCCGATACTTCTTTTATCCAGGATAGTTCATTATCCAAGTCCAGGATGATTTCACAAAATGTTTCCATAGCTAAAATTTAAACTGTTAATGTTTGGGTCTTAAATAAAGACCGGTAATATCTTGAATCCATCCTCCAGATTCTATAACAGTTCAATCTTTCATTAAACGATTCCGTAATATCTATGTACAGTAAAAAAATCATTTTCCTCAGTTTAATCCCGGGAGCATCAAAATGCCCCCGGAAAACCTTCCTCTTGTGAAACAGAGGGGGATTCACTTAACTAATCAAACTAAACCTATTATTTAACCACATTCTTAATAACTGAGCATTTTTCTCTATTTCTAATTTGAGAACAGACTATATGTTGTTCCCATAATAATCTTTTTCTTTCTTCATTTAAGTCATCAATCCAATCAACTTTTTCTTGGAATAGAAGAGAATCGATACCTTTCAATGGGCACTTATTTTTTCGCCTTTGATATGGGCATTCATAAGACAAACCGTATAGATTTATTTCAAAACCAATAAAATAGTATTTAAACATGATATAAAAGTGTTGGTTTTTTCAATTAAAGAGGTTTTATTCAAGATCGGTGAAATATTGTTAGCTATTTTGCCGGCTTATTTCCCATGATAAATCTTAATGTTCCACCTTGGATAATATCAGAATAGCTAATGGTTGATTTTAAGAACAAAACTCCATTTAATTCAACCAACTGCACATAAATGTTGTCTTTTGAAAAATTAACTGCTTCAACCGTGAACGATTTACTGTTTTGCAGTTTGATCCTTGCTTTTGGTAATTGAGGAGCTCCAAGCACAAATTCGCCGCCGCAGGGATTGACCGGGTAAAAGCCTAGGTTGGTGAAAATATACCAGGCCGACATTTGCCCACAGTCATCGTTTCCGCACAAACCGTTTATCTTATCCTGATACTGTGTTTGGCAAATCTCCCTGATGAGTTTCTGCGTTTTCCAAGGCTTTCCGGCCAAAGTGTATAAATAGGCAACGTGATGACTCGGCTCATTTCCTTGGGCATACTGACCAATCAATCCGGTAACGTCGATCACAAAACCACTGCCTTCTTTCTTGCTTGACATCTCGAAAAGCGAATCAAGTTTTGCAGTGAAATAATCAGAGCTGCCCATCAAATCGATCAAACCAGGAACATCGTGCTGGATGTGCCAGGTGTATTGCCAGGCGTTTCCTTCGGTATAATCGCCGCCTGAACTTGAAGCTTGCGAAAGCTCAAATGAGTTAAATGGCTTTCTCCATTGGCCTTTCGAATCTTTTCCCCGCATCAGTTTAGTTTGCTGGTCGAACAGGTTTTTGTAAAACAACGAACGTTTCAGAAAGTAATTGTAATCGTCGGTTTTGTTAAGCGCTTTGGCAAATTGTGCTGCACAATAGTCGTCAAACACCGATTCGAGCGTTTTCGATACCGACTCGGTTTTAATCAGGTCGAATGGATAATATCCGTATTTATTATACACCTCCCATTCCGAATTCTGATGGTTTTTCGTCAGTGAAGTCTTTACTGCCTGATAGGCTTTCTCGTCATCAAAACCCCGAAATCCTTTCAGGTAAGCATCAACAACTACCGGAACGGCGTGGTTAGCGATCATGCAATAAGTTTCTTTTCCCCACAAAGCCCAAATGGGTAAAAAGCCCTGCTGATCATACTGATGAAGCATTGAATTCACAAAACCATCAACCCGTTCAGGAGCCAAAATGGTATAGAGCGGATGGGCAGCTCTGTAAGTGTCCCACAACGACAAGGTTGAATAAAACGGTGGCTGGTTCACATCTGCAATGTTGTTGGGCTGAATAAACAAATGGTACATCGAAGTGTAAAAGATGTTCTTTTGTTCCGTAGAACCTTCTATTTGAACACGCGACAATAGTTCGTTCCATTTTCGTTTGGCCGCTGTACGGATATTTTCAAAATCCCAGTTTTTAATTTCTGCCTGAAGATTCTTATTCGCTCCATCAATTCTGGTAGAAGACAATGCCACCTTTACAAGTAATGTTTCACCGGGATTCAGGTCGAAACTGAACACGTAACGAGGTGCTTTTTCCTGTTCTTTTAGCTTTGGCAACAAAACTTTTGAGGTATATGGTTTACTGAATTTGATCACATAATAATAAGTACGGTCGAGCCAAACTTTGGTGCGCGTATAACCCGAAACGGTTGTCGGGTTTTCAAGAATGACTTTGGCATCCAAAACATGGTCATACAAATGTTTTTCCGATCCGACTAGGCCGCTCTGAAAATCAACCAATAGTTGTGGCTTTTCTTTTCCCTGAAAAGTATAACGATGAATGGCAGTATGTTCGGTTGCCGTCATTTCAGCCTTAACATCGAAATCTGAAAGCTGTACTGAATAATAGCCGGGGCTGGCCTTTTCCAGTTCTTTACGGAACCCACTTTTGTAAGTTTTCCGAACCGGTTCTCCGGTAAACGGAAGCATGAGCAAATCGCCCAGATCGGGACAACCGGTTCCATTCAATCTTGTCTGCGAAAAACCGTTGATCGACGAATCTGTCGACTGGTAGCCTGAACAATATGCCCAATTTCCGTTTCCGGTTTCGGGACCCACCTGGATCATCCCAAAAGGGACACATGCACCCGGGAAACAATGTCCAAACTCGGCTGCACCTACAAAGGGATTGACATAATCTACAGGATGCTTTGATTGTCCTGATGATGCAAAAACATTCATCAAAACATAGAATAACGTTGAAAAAAATTTAGCTGATTGGTTCATTTCATTTTAATTCTAAACGAGATAATAATAAATGAAAATATTGATCATTAATTGGTTAATGGATTTCTCAGACAGCATAAGGGGTTCTCCAATATCTCAAATAAAAAAACTTAGTTTCCTATTTCCCTAACTTGATAATACACATATTAGTTTCTTTTCTTTCAATACATAAACTATTTATCAAATTCACCTTCTCGATTTAGACTCTTGAAATTTTATTTTTTGATTCTATTAAGCATTAATCTTATTATTGCAAGCTGAATCACGACCTCGCTGGCGTCGGTCTGGCATTCGAAGTCTTTCCCAAGTCCTCGGTAACTTTCAAACTAAGCAAATGTTCTTTCGACAATCTATCTTTTAAGAGTAAAGGTAAATTTACTGTAATGGTTTGATTTTAAATTGATTTAAAGAATCGAGCTGAATGTGGTTTTGGTCTTCTCTATGAGTTCTCTACGATAACTATCATCTGCAACGATCTTGACCAGCCTTTCGAACCGACTTTTCAGTAAGGCAATTAAATCGCTTTCGCCTTTGCTGTCATGTACACATGCAGCATGTATAATAAAGGCAAGCAGCAAACCCATTGCATTTCAAACTTTATTGCATTTCCCACCTTTGATCATTTTGTTACTTTCAAAACTCAATATTCGCCACCTAATCTTATTGTATTAATATAATGAATGTCAATGTATTACAAATGGTAAGGTTCATGTATTTCTGTTTTTTGCGTATTCTGTCGCGAAGCAGTTCATGAACTTATTCTAAGACGCCGTTTCCTTCCAACTACTGAAATTGTAATAAACTAGTTCTCCGTTGGGAAAACTTCCTTGTATTATTCGCGATTGACAGCTTGTTTTAATCAAATAGAAAATGGCATTGAAAATATTCCGCAAATATCTTTTTTCTTGCGGTTGTCGTTCAAAATACCGCATAAAAGCATCCATTGGCTGTCTGAAAGGTTGGTCGAGTGGTGTTTTATTTGTTCTTACAGTTTGGATCCCATTAATATAACGAAATTAATTTGATTAAATATGTTGATAATCAGTACTTTGTTTATATCTGTTCTAAATCTAAACAGTCCCTTAGTTTTTAATTTATTTTTCAAATTACACCATCTCTAAAAAGCAATCGCTCTTTATGAGGAATTGGAGCAGCCTTCACTTCGTTGCCAAGTTCAATTATCGCCAGATTATTTTCCCCAAATCAAGTTAGACCGAAAGACATTCTCCATTTTTTCTAATTGCCTGATAAGATTTTGTCTCGGATTACTTTATCTCCAAAATTCATAATTGTCACACGAACAAAGTATGTAAAAGTCAGATATTTAAATTGTCAATATTTTATACTGAAATTTTGCTTTTCTACCTTCAAGAGTATCATCATTTTTTTTGCAATATCTATATTTTCCATGAATCCAGTAAACAAATCAGCTCCGGGGCCAAAAGCAAAAATGGGTACAGTAATTCCGGTATGGCTGCCATTTGTAAATATTGCTGACACTTCACCTGTTTTGTAATTACCGTTATTTATCGACATTCCGCCTGTTTCATGATCAGCAGTTACAATAACTAGGGTTTCGCGATTATATGCGGCAAATTTTAGTGCAACTCCGACCGCTCTGTCGAAGTCCAACGTTTCAAGGATAACACCAGGAAGTGAATTCCTATGTCCAAAGAAATCAATCTCGGAACCTTCAACCATTAAAAAAAAGCCCTTCTTACTTTGGGATAATATATTAATAGCAATTTGGGTTGCAGGTACAAGCATTTCACCACGTTCTGGCATGGGCTTGTTATGTTCCTGAGCAGTAAGTCCAGCCAGTTTTCCTGATTTCACTTTCTGTATATCCTCGATAGTGTACAAAACCTGATAACTTTTATCTTTCAATTCTTGGCTTAGATTTCTTCGATCCCTTCGTTCTTCGAAATTTTTAATACCCCCACCAATGAAAACATCAATATTTGTTTTTAAAAAATCAAGAGCAATATCTTCATAACTGCCCCTTGAGTCTACATGAGCAATAAAAGAGGCTGGTGTTGCATGGGTAATTGACGAAGTGGAGATAATGCCTGTTTTTAGTCCTTTATATTCAGCTAGTTCACGAATGTTAATGACAGGTTTTTTATCAGGATCAACTCCAATTGCTCCATTATAGGTTTTAACACCTGTTGCAAGAGCTGTCCCACCTGCTGCAGAATCTGTGATATAATTATCAGATGAGTAAGTTCTTGAGAACCCAATGTTTCTAAAATTTTCTAAATAAAGATGACCTCCATTAGCTGTCATAGCAGAATATACCTGAGCAAGCCCCATCCCATCACCAATCATAAGGATAATGTTTTTAAGTTGCTTAGATTTCTTCGACTGTGAATAATGCTCTACTTCATAAAACAAACCTCCTGGATAAAGTTCTTTTAAATCCTTATTTTTCAAGTCTTTGTATTCCTCCTGACCAAAGCTTGCGAAAGCAAAACAACTTATAATTAGAGTACTAAATAATATATAAAGGAGAATTTTAAATTGTTTTTTCATGTTGTTGTTTTCATGCAATTATTGAAGATTTTGGTGTGGTTGTATCCCAAATACCTGGAGTTGGTTTTTATTAGATCTACTAATAGTATATTTTTCAAAAAAAAGATTATATAGTAAATAAAAATAGACTCCAGTGGCAGAAAATACCTAACGAATAAAATTTTTGTAATAGAAATACAAGGTGGCTGAGAATTATTCGCATTTATTCACTCTCCTTACCTTAAAGCAAAGGCCACCTTGTTAAAACTGATATTTTCTTAATTCAGTACTTTTAAGAATTGTTGATCCTCAGAACTTTAAAGAAAGTCGTTTAGGTTTGAAACTTTATGCGCTCTCAAAACGGTTATCTAGATGTTTTTGATATCTTATATTCCGCAATAAATTTTTTAAAACCGGATTTAGTCATAGGTGTTGATTTCTTAATCGCTTTGGAAACTTCGGGAGAACTTAAAATATCTCCTTGTTCTTGTAAAATAGCAGCAACCTGAATAGCAACAGCAGCATCATAGGATGTTAATTTTTCAATCAGATTACTAATATTGCCTTTGGAAACTTCTATCAATTTGCGTGCATACATATAAGCACTTGTATGTTGACCATCTCCATCTCCATCAATCCATATAGCACCTGTTGATCCGAAAACTCGTGGAATCCAGCTTGATGAAGTGTTTTGATAGGGTTTTGGAACTGGCCAGAAAGGTTTGTTGCCTCCAGGCCCTTCAGCGATGGCAACCAGGAACACATCGTATTTTGGACGGGGAATTTTCCATGTTTTGAAGTATTTTATACCAGGACCGCTACCATTAAGGATCGCGTCCTCCCTGATCTTTATGCCGTTTGCATATAATACGATCCGATTAGCGGTAGTCCAACCGGGTCCCATTACCCGAACTGAAACCATCAATTCTTTAGATGTTGATGGTACAAGTTCACCTGGCCCATATTTTGTATCTACCACCATCTCTGTCAACAGACCAAAACTAACCATCACTTTCCCATCCTTAAAGTTTTTTACTGCTTCCTTTATTTCAATTTTATCCGGATTAGTATCTTTGGTTTTGATGTAAGTACGCCCCTGTCCCACGAGATAGCGGGAAACCGTATGAGAATCACTTGCCCCAACGGGTGTTAAGTTGTATCCTCTGTTCATCATCCCAAACCATTCTTCATACAGCCTCATATAGTCAGTCAGTTGAGCGCTTGAGTTGATTACTTCCATGGCAATTGCAGGAAATTTCCAATCCCGGAGATCTGTACCAGCACAGCTTATATGGTATTTGGAGTCAAACGGGCGAAAATTATTGTGGTTATCAAGGGCATGATTAAGAATAGTGATCTCAGGTTTATCGGATTTCTGAAGGTTATCAGCAACATCATTCCAGCTCTTTACGTGATTATCAGGAACCGGAGTATGAATTGTAACAGGGAAGACGTTGAAATGTCCCAAAGGGGTTGTATATTCAAAACCAACGATGGGTGTGTAATATTTCTTCATCCCCAACAAATTGGCGATTGAATCTAGATTACTCTTCACATTGTGATCCGTCAAAACCGGAAGTTCAATGCCTTCGCCGGCAATTGTTATTGCCCGCTCCATCAGGGTGGCATCTCCATCGCCAGCATAATAGTTGGTGTGAATATGTGTATCGGTGGAAATCCAACCTTCAGTGGACACTTCTCTTGAAATTACAAGCTTTTTAGAGAGGATTTCTCCCGACTTGACAACAATCTTTACTGAATCGACACCGTACTCAAATCCATGGTTAGCATAAATAGTATAAACGCCTGCAGGAAGTCCAAATGTTACTTTCCCAGTGCCTGTGTAAATACATCCTGTACGTGTTGCTAAATACCGATCAGTCGGAGCAGCCAGCGGTTGAAGTGCACCATCCTTTCCCACAACTGTAATACGCGCGGGAACCAAATATCCGTTATCCCCATCTGTTACTGAGATCTCAACCTTCCCTTGTGACAGCAACTGGAGTAAAGGTTGATCAATTAAACTAATATTACCAATCCGAATATCATCTATTGTGGTATCTGCCGGTTCAATCAATAGTGAGTTTTGCCCGTTATTCAAGCAATCAGGTGGTACAGCCCAATATGTAATCATTGGATTCTCATCAATATTAAGATTACCAAGCTCTTTCCCATTAAGTTGCAATAGCCATTTCTGCTTTACATCTTCTTGTCTTAGGCTAAGTGTCTTTTGAGTTGGGTTTTGTGTGCATTCAAAAACTATTTTAAGCTCGCGTTGGGGAGCATTTGAAAAGTTAAGCCATTCTGGATGATTTCCAATCCTCAGAGGAACCATTTGATTCTCGAGAACAATAGTTTGAGAACCCGCTTGTTTTACAGTAATAAAAAGTAATATAAGACAGATGAGTTTTGTTTTTCTCTGAATGTATAATTTCATATTTTATATAATATTAAATGTTAAAATCCAATGGTTAGGTGAAAATATATGTATTGACTTAGCTTAAAGATAATTGATTATGATATAGTGAATTATAAATGTCCTGACTTCTGATACTAGGCAATTTATACAATAAATAAATTTGTAAATAATTGATATAAAAGTTGTTAGATGTGATAAAAATTAATTTTACCGCACTAATCCTTATTTTTCGATATCGATCATCAAAATTGGTTTTAATGACTTGAGAATCGTTTTAAGGAAATTTCAACTCGCTTTTTAAAGTTCATGCAATTCTCAAGGACTTAATTTTGAAAACTTTATCAATTTCGAGTATGCTACCGCACTAAATGTCAGAAGTCGGGATAATTGATTATGAAATAGTGAATTATAAATGTTACAGCATCTATTTGTGTCATTTTAGTAAACACATTGTGTCAAATGGGAAGTACATTGGTGTGGAAGGCGAAAATAGAGCTCATCTTTATTTTCCCCTTCCAGTTTAATTTACCAATTTGGATTCTGTCCTAAAGCAGGATTCAATTCTTTTTCTTTTTGTGGAATCGGCCACAAATAATCCCGCCCTGGCCTGAAAACTCGCTCAACTGCTGGCACTTCAATTGTTTTTAGAATACCATTATCGGAATAGGTCATTCCATATATCTTCCCTGGCATAACATTTTCAGCAATTCTCCAACGACGAATATCAAAATATCTGAACCCTTCAAAGGCTAATTCAACTAACCTTTCCTTTCTTACAATATTTCTCATTTCTGACTGAGATAAAATAGAAACAGGGGGCATGTTTACGTCATCACGATGTCTAACTTCATTGATTGCGTCTACAACTGTATTATCTATTTTATTCAATTCTATCTTTGCTTCCGCATAAGTTAATAATACTTCAGCATAGCGTATAAGAATAATATTTATACCACAGTTAGTAGGCTCTGTGAGATCTTCTGAATTAATATATTTCTTTAAAGTGAACCCTGTTTTAGTTGATATATAGTCATAATCTACTGCGTCAGCTGTACCACTTTGAGGTTTTGAATTAAATACTTTACCGTCTGGCAATAGTGAACCCAACACATATACAGAGTATTTTAAACGTGGATCTCTGTTTGCATAGGGATTTTGTGGATCAAACCCACTTGTTGGATCCTCGATATTTTTCCCATTATTCATTTGGTAGGCATCAACTAATTTATTGGTAGGCACCAATAAGTTTGAGCTTGCCCTTTGACTGTGGGGAGCCATATTGGCAAACATACTATTGCTATAAATGCTTTTAATAAATTGCTTATCTAAAATAACCTCCTTATTATTTTCAGCACCATAACTAAACAATTTTTCATAGCTGGGGTATAGGCTATAAATGTTCATGTCTATTACTTGCCTTGCTGCAGTGGCTGCCTCTTCATATTTCCCTATATAAAGCATCACCCTTGCTTTTAACGCCAATGCTGCACCTTTAGTAATTCTGCCTTTTTCAGTAGGGGTTACTGGTAATAATGTTGCTGATTCAGTAAGTTCTGATCCAACGAAATCCCATATCATACTGACTTGTGTTCGAGTTAAACTTCTACTCTCTTTCAAGGAAATTTCAGAGGTAATTAAAGGAACATCCCCATACAAAAAAGCAAGTCTGATATACATGTATGCACGTAGTACTTTTACCTCACCTTTTAAACGGGCTATTAAATCAGGACTTGCAGCATCAATTTTATCAACATTGGAAAAAAAACTATTGGCAGCCCTGATGCCAGCGTAATCATTGGTCCATTCTTGTAGGACTTTAGAATTAAGGGCATCGTATTGTCCGCTTTCAATCATCGCTTCATTATTAAAGGTCTGATTACTGTGTCCTATGTCGCTCATACCATCCCAACTAAAAATATCGATACCTTCAAGGTAGGTATAAATTGCATTTGTTGCTAATTCCGCGTCCTTATCAGTCTTCCAATATAAGTCGACAGCCAAGCGATCGTTAGGAATGGTTTCCAACAATTCATTCTGACAACTGGAGATTAAGATTACCAGTAAAATCATAGTGGATATTATCTTTAGTAAGTTCATATCGTTTTCTTAAGTAATGTTTTATTAATCAGAAATTTATATTAATACCTAATGCAGTTGATCCGATTTGAGGATAATAGTTTGCTCGTCCGGGTGGTGTTTCTGGATCTAGGTTCCACTCATTTAATTTAGAGAAGGTAAGCAGATTAGTTGAGGATACATAAACATTAACCTTCTCAATATGGAATTTTTGCGTTAGAGATGTGGGTAACTGATACATCAACTGAATATTTTTTAAACGCAAATATGTCGCGTTGATCATCATCCTATCTGAAGAATTAAAATTTCGAATATCAGAAGTAATTGGCCTTGGGAAACGGGCATTTGTATTTTCCGGAGTCCAATAATTATTAGTATAAATCTTATGGGTAAAGGCATTATTGGCCCCCATTTCAACTAAAGCTCCGGCTATTCGGGTTTTAACATCTGCAGCTCCTTGAAATAAGAGATTTAAGGAGAAATTACGATATGACAGATTAATGTTACCCCCGAATGTATATTTTGGAAAACTATCTCCCATATAGGTCATATCATCCGCATTAATCACACCATCATTGTTCCTGTCGACATACTTTACATCTCCGGGCTTTGTTCCACCAACGAGAGTTGGATAATTTCGTATTTCTTCTTCACTCTGAAATAGCCCATCAGTTTCATACCCCCAGAAAGAATTTATTGCATAACCTTCTGCAGTAATAAAAAGGGGATCAATATTGGAGCCATTAAGATAAGGACCCGTTTCTGCGAGGCTAATTACTTTGTTGTTGTTTATGTTGATATTTGCATTTGCAATAAATCCTAAGCGCCCCCATTTATTCCGTGTTTCCATTGATATTTCCCAACCATTATTGTCTACAACTCCTGCATTCTGAGGTGATGCAGTTAATCCAAAAGTACCAGGTACCGGAAGAAGCAATAATATTCCATCAGTTCTCTTCCTATAATAATCGATTATTAGGGAAAACTTGTTGTTTAAGAACTGCGCGTCTAAACCAACATTTGCTTGTGTCGTAGTTTCCCATGTTAAGTTTGGATCAGCCATTTTTTGCTGTACATAACCTTGTGCCGAATTGCCGCCAAAAGTATAAGTAACCGAGTTCAAAACGGGGAAGTAACTATAAAGTTCCACAGCTTGATTACCAGTCTTTCCCCAGGAACCTCGTAATTTCAGCTCATTTACATACTTATCCAAATATTTCCAGAATGTTTCTTTTGAAAGTCGCCAACCGGCGGAAAAGGAAGGATAAAAACCGTATCTGTGTTTTTCCGCAAAGCGTGATGAACCATCATAGCGACTATTGCCTTCAAAGTAATATTTTTCGGCAAAGGAATAATTAATACGACCAAAATAGGAGCGCAGACCCCATTCTGCATCATAGCCTCCATTACTTTTAGTATTGTCATTGGCACCCTGACCTAGGGATTGAATGTCGTTATTATAAAACTGTTGTCGATATGCAGAAATATAGTTACTGCTATGTTCAATCTGCGAATATCCAGCTAAAATATTTAAAGTATGTTTTCCTATAGTTGTTGAATAATTTAGAAGATTATTGATCGTAAACTCACGTTCCATACTTCTTAGTTCATCGAGGCGATTAGGAGATACTGTCTTTTTTATAATTGTTGGATTGTAATAATCCCTTACTACATAGCTGTTAGCAAAAGCTTTAGTAGCCGAATTCTCTATTTGCGCTGCGAGTTGAGTGCTAAACTTCAACCCTTTTAAAATTTCCCAATCACCTTTTACGCTGCCAACAACATAATCATCAATAGTTTTCGAAGTTCCGCCAATCTCTGCATACATGAGTGGATTATGTCCCTGAGGACTTAAGCCATACGTTCCGTCAGGATATTTAGGCACAGCCCACAGGCTGGAATGTAACATTCTATTGTAAATATTCTCATATATATTATTGTCATTTACCAAAGATGTATAAGATGAACTCCGATAGTTTAAGTCTGTAATAAGGTTTATTTTATTTGATACCTTAAAATCGTTATTTATTCTTACCTCTTTAATATCAGATCCAGAGTTAGGAACGATTGCATCCTGATTCTCATATCTAAGACTTGCTCGTGTTTTGATGTGCTCACTTCCACCACTTACCGACAAAGAGTGACTTTGGTGTGGGGCAACACTAAAAACTGTCTGAAACCATGTATTTGGCAATGGATATTTGTAACGGTCTTTTGCATTAACATATTCAGAAATATATGCTTCAGTGTATCTTGGTGAAATTCCAGCATTTTTATCTCCAACGTTCATCATATGCATATAATCTTCTAATCCCATATGCTGAGGTATATTAATTGCCTTTTCTAAGGCATAGAATCCATTATAAGCCACAGACACTTTCCCTGACTTTGCACGCTTTGTAGTAATTAACATAACTCCATTGGCAGCTCTTGATCCGTATATTGCTGTAGAGGATGCGTCTTTTAGGACAGAAATAGATTCGATATCATTTGGATTTATATCGGATAATCTTTGCTCCAAACCATCTACTATGATGAGGGGGTTATTATTACCTAAAGTTGTCAATCCTCTCACTCTTATTGTAGTATTGGACTTTCCAGGCGCTCCTCCCAAATCTGTTACTGTCACTCCTGGCAATTGTCCCTGTAATGCCTGCTGTAGATTGGAAACTGGCCTTTCTGTCATTGCATCTCCTTTAATTGATCCGACCGAGCCAGTTAGGCTGACTTTTTTCTGAGTGCCATATCCAATGGCTACTACTTCCTCTATGCCTATAGTCTCTTCTATAAGGGTCATATTAATGGTTGTTTTACCACTCACCATAACCTCTTGAGTCTTCATGCCGACAAACGAGAACTGTAAAATAGAATTTTCAGGAATATTTGAAAGAGTGTATTTTCCATCCATATCAGTAATAACTCCCGTTGTTGTTCCTTTCACTACAACAGAAACACCCGGCAACGAACCACCGGAAGAATCAGTGACTTTTCCGGAGATGGATTTGGGCTGCTGGGAAGACTCAGTTCCAATCTTCAAATAAGAATTTTCAGTTGATCCCTTCTCAAGTATCGAAATCTGTCTATTTCTTATCTCATAGAAGTTTCTAGTACCATTGAACAATTGGTCTAAAACAACATCAACTGTTTGGTTAGTTACATTAACATCGACTTTTCTGTCAACATCAACTGATTTTTCACTGTACAGGAAAATAAACTCACTGGAGTCCTCAATTTTTTGAAGAACTTCCCGAACTGTTGCGCTACGAAAAGAGATGTTAAATTTGGTTTGTTGCGAATAGCTATTCGCAGCTAGCGTCGTAATTGCAGAAACCAGGATGAAAAAACTCAGTAGTTTCATTTTTAAGAGAAATTTTGGCATACAACCCCTACACAGGTTCTGCCTGATTCGTTTTTTTTTCATAACTTTAAAAGGTTTATTAATTAAAAACTGTATTTGATAAACTTTGAAAACCGGCGGAGGCCTAATTCCCCGGTTTTCTCCTTCTTTAATCATCAGATCATCAATGATTTTTCATCATAATAACTATATTTTCATTCGATATTTTGTAATCAATTTTTGCTACGCCAGATAACACACCCATAACTTCAGATAATGAATCCTTTAAATCAAGCTTGCCCGAAATAGGAAGTGCATTTTCAACAAGTGCTCTGTCATAAATGAATTTTACATTATAAAATCGTTCAAGTTTCCCAAGAACTCTGTCTAATTTCTCATTTGAAAAATCGTACCACCCATTTATCCATGTTGTGTACATACTGGCATCCGAAATGTTTGATTTAGTAAGTTGTTTGGTGTCATCGGAATATATAGCCTTTTGGTTTGGTGTTAAATCGATCCTGTCATTAAATACTTTTCCCTTTCCATGTATCTCCACTTTACCCTCCAGCAAAACAGTTTCACAAATATTATCGGATGAATAGGCTGAAAGATTAAATTTTGTGCCTAATACTTTTACATCAACTTTTGGCGTCGAAACAATAAATGGTTGTTTCTCATTTTTTGAAACCTCAAAATAACCTTCTCCAACGAGGTAAACTTCTCTGGTCTTGCCATTAAATGATTGGGGAAATGCAAACTGGCTTCCGGCATTTAGCTGAACTTTAGTTCCATCGGACAATTGTAGAGTTACTTTTTTCCCGTAGGGAACGGTGATTTCGTTAAAAGCATTTAGATCTGTTCCTGACTGTGGAATATTTTGAATTATACTGTCATTGTTCACCAAGATCGCATCTTGATTTTTCAGAACAATAATATTTGATTCTTTATCCGAAGCTAATTCAACCTTCTCTTTATTGGCTAAAACCAATATGGGATTATTATCTTTTACTGATTCAATTTTTGAAAAACTATACTTGTTATCGGAAGTGGAGAATCCCCAATAAATTGCACTGCCTATTGCAAATACTATCAAAATAGAGGCAGCATACCGGATAAAAACATTTAATTGTGCAACTTTTCGCTTTCTTGAAAAATTTGTGTTGAAGTCACTAACGTTTTTCCAGAGATTGAATTTGGGTTCGTCCCGAAGTCTTCCTTCAGATACTCTGAAGATTTGAATAATTTTCCTCGCCTGTACTATATTGTATTTAGCAGAATGGTTGGCTTGCAGAAAATCTTCCCATTCTTCATTCGTCTGTATGCTAATTATCTGATTGACGAAATCCTGATCTTCGAGAAGTTCTTCAAGAGAACATCCTTTGTACTTTTCTTCTTTCATTTATTGCCTTTTTACATATATAAGGCAACAAATACCAATTTGTGACAAAAAATATCAAATAGAATTGATTTTTTTCAATTCTCTGAAAATGACCAATAAAATTGAGCCACAATCATCCAAATAATTTTTTAATGATGAAACTGCGCGTGATACAAGCTGACGGGCGGAATCATTCGTAATTGACATGATCTCGCTAATTTGTTTATAATTAAACCCACAGTTAAACCTGTAATATAGAATTTCTCTCTGTTTTTCATTTAGTTCACCCATCGCTTTTTTCAGGATGTTTGTTTTTTGAGACTTTTCTTCTTCTGCGATTAAATCTTCTTCTACAGAGAAAACAACATTGGGGAATATTCCGAGCTCAGAAACTTGCTCTTCCTGCTTTTGTTTTTTCTGAATTTCACGGATCAATTTTCGTCTAAGCGATTTCAATAGATATAACCGAATATTATCTGTTTCACCCAAATTTCCTTTTTTTCGAATTAATTCATAAAATAGATCCTGTATACAGTCTAAAACTAAATTCTCATCTTTTGTAAATTTTTTGCCAAAAAAGAAAAGAGCATCAATATTCTGATAATAAATATACGAAAGGGCATGATCCTCCCCATTCTTAAATTCTTCCCATATATATTTATCTTCTTTCATAAGTAAATTGCAGGCTTCAAATGTAAATATAACTGTTTTAATAATAATCAAGTTAAGAACAAAATGCAGGCATTGGCTAAATGAGCACGTTATCTTCCTTTTTTTCATTTAGGATAGCATTCAATTTTTTCATATCTGCTGATATTTTTGAATCCACAATCCTTGCATAAATTTGAGTTGTTTTCAAAGAAGTATGCCCTAACATCTTTGAAACTGTTTCTATCGGTACACCATTGGTTAAGGTCACAGTAGTAGCAAAAGTATGTCTGGCAACATGCATAGATAGATTTTTATTGATTCCGCAGATGCCAGCCAGTTCTTTGAGATATTCATTCATTTTTTGGTTTGAGTGCACAGGGAGCAATTTCCCTCTGTTCTGTGTTATGGGAAAATTCTCATATTTCTGCAATATGGCTTTGGCTTGTGGTAATAGAGGAACTCTACACCGGATATCTGTCTTGGTTCGGTCAATAATGATCCATTTTCCGCTATCGTTTCCTTGATGGATATGTGTACTGTTCAACTTTTTTAGTTCGGCATACCCCAATCCTGTGTAACATGCAAAAATAAATATGTCGCGAATAGTCTCCATTCTGAGGGTACAAATTTCCTTATTCCTGATTTGCTCCAGTTCTTGAATTGTCAGGTAATCACGGTGGGTCTCGTTACGGGAAACTTTGAATGAGTTGTAAGTATTATTCGAGATCAGATTCATCGCTATGCCCGTGTTCAACGTCTTTTTTAGATGTTTATGGTATGTTAAAGCCGTATTTGGTTTTAATTGGTATTCCGTTTTCAGGTAGATGTCAAATGAGTTTAGAAAACTGTAATCCACCAAAGAAAGTCCAATATCATTCCTCCCAAATTTCTTTCTCAGAAATTCTATAAGTCTTTCTCTGGTTGTTTTGTAGTGCTTTAATGTTCCTTCGGAATAATCATTCCCGACACGTGCCTCAATACCTTTGATAATACCATCAAGAATTTCTAATAACCCCTTTTCGTTGCTAATCCCCAGCAATTTATCTTTTACATTTAAAGTAGAGAAAGGTTCTCCTTTTGATTCCAATTGACTATAAACCTCCTGTACTCTGTTACGGATTTTATTCAACCGGTTATTCAAAATTTTAGATTCTTCGGATCTTCCAACAACTTGCTGCCGCTCATCATCCCATGATTCAGGACAAATAAAGATGCTGGTAGATAATTCAAAACGTTGATTGTTCATGGTACACCGTACATAAACCGGGCATTTCCCATCAGCACGGGATTTCGTTTTCTTTAGTGAAAAATTTACTGTTACTCTCATAATTAGACTCATTTTTTAGTTTAAAAAATGGTCTCGTTTTCATGCTTAAAACTAACCTGTTTGGGTCTCATTTCCAAGCATCAAAACAAACCAAAATAAATCAAAATGAATTAATTATCAGAATCTTACATCGATTACCGAGACCTGTTTGAGTTTTTCTGCCGATAGGTCTCGATATAGTCTCGTTTATTTTGCGAATTGGTGCACATTTTGACACTTTTCCGAAAATAAAAAAGCGCTTAAACCTTTGATTTAAGCGCTTTTAGTGTCAATTGATGTCTTTTGGTGTGACCCAGCTGGGATTCGAACCCAGGACCCCATCCTTAAAAGGGATGTGCTCTACCTGCTGAGCTACTGAGTCATCCTCATGTGCCTTTGTTTTTCAAAAGCGGATGCAAAAATATGCTTTTAAATTTTAAATAACAACACTAATATGAATAATTTCAAATATATTTCTCAAGCTTTTGATAATCAACAAACAATACATGCTTACTAAACAATCAATTCTTCGACATGTTCAATTATCTTAATAATAATCGTTGAGCTGAAGTGCGAAAAATCCTGATCTGACCAAACAAATTCCTATTTTTGCTTAATCAAAGTTTAGCTGCAATTAAGAATACGTAGCTTCATACAAAAGTGAACAAATATTGCGTTTTATGTCAAAATACATTCTATGAATATTCAAATGGTGGATTTGTACAGTCAGTACCAAAAGATAAAAGATGAGATAGATCGGGCGATGCAAGAGGTTATTCGCTCTTCTGTATTTGTCAAAGGAGGAAAAGTCAACGAATTTGAGGATAACCTGAAAGAATACCTGGATGTAAAACATGTTATTTCATGTGGAAACGGTACCGATGCTCTTCAAATTGCCCTTATGGCTTTGGATTTGAAAGAAGGAGATGAGGTGATCACTACGCCATTTACCTTTGTTTCAACGCTCGAAGTATTAGCCCTAATGAAATTAAAGCCTGTTTTGGTGGATGTTGACCCGAATAGCTTTAATATCAGACCCGATTTGATTAATCAGCACATCAACCACCTCACAAAAGCTATCGTGCCCGTTCACCTTTATGGTCAATGTGCCGATATGGAAACGTTGAATGAAATTGCCCGTGAAAATAACCTTTTCGTAATTGAAGATGCCTGCCAGGCTTTGGGCACAGAATACATTTTCAGGAATGGGATGACCGCTAGAGCCGGGACTATTGGCGACATTGCCTGTAATTCTTTCTTCCCGACCAAAAATTTAGGTGCATTTGGCGATGGCGGCGCCTTGTTTACAAATAACGACGAATTGGCAAAGAATATGCGTTCCATCGCCAATCATGGTATGAGCAAGCGCTACTATTACCAGCAAATCGGCTTGAATTCGAGGTTAGACGCCATTCAGGCTGCTATTCTCGATGTGAAACTAAAATACCTCGATCAATATATTGCAGCCCGGCAAGCTGCTGCTGACTTTTACGATCAAAAATTATCCAAGATTTCAGGATTAACGATTCCTGCAAGGGTTTCGTACAGTTCCCATACTTTTCATCAATATACCATTCAAGTGCCTGAAAAGCGCGATGCACTTCATAAATTCCTTGCTGACAAAAATATTCCGAGCATGATTTATTATCCCGTACCGCTTCATCTTCAGGAAGCCTATAGCTATCTGGGGTATAAAAAAGGCGATTTTCCTGTTTCAGAGAAACTATCGGAACAAGTATTATCTTTGCCCATGCACACCGAATTAACCGTTGAACAACTTGATTATATCACCTCGGCAATTCGCGAATTTTTCAACTAATGGAAACATTTTTTTTTGCACACGAAACTTCGGTCATCGATCCGGATTGTCAAATTGGAGAAGGAACTAAAATCTGGCATTTCTCTCACATCATGTCTAATTGTAGTATTGGGCAAAACTGTTCGATAGGTCAGAATGTGGTTATTTCGCCTGAAGTAAAAATTGGCAACCGCGTGAAGATTCAGAATAATGTTTCAGTTTATACAGGCGTGATTTGTGAAGACGATGTCTTTCTAGGGCCGTCCGCAGTTTTTACTAATGTATTTAATCCACGAAGCGCCATAGTCCGGAAAGATGAGTACAAGCCAACCCAGGTACTAAAAGGAGCAACAATTGGCGCCAATGCCACCATCGTTTGCGGAATAACCATCGGAAGATATGCTTTTATTGGTGCTGGAGCAGTCGTCACCAAGAATATTCCGGATTATGCATTGGTCATGGGTAATCCAGCTCGTCAAACCGGTTGGATGAGTGAATATGGTCACAAATTAAAATTCAATCCGGAAGGGTTGGCTGTATGTCCTGAAAGTCAGGATAAATACAGGCTCGAAAATGGGAAAGTATCAAAAATCTAAGCTAGAAATCAACTATGTCATCATCAAAAAAAATACGATTTGCTGTTGTTGGACAAGGGCACGTTGGCAAACGCCATGCTGAAATGATTCTTCGGAATCCGCAGTCGGAATTGGTTGCTGTTTGCGATATCCTAACTCCGGAAGAATGCAAAACCTCATACAATGGAATTTCATTTTATCAGTCTCTTGACGAATTATTTGAAAAAGAGAATGATATCGATGTTTTGAATATCTGCACTCCAAATGGATTACATGCTGAAATGGCGTTAAAAGCACTCGGGAAAGGTTTGCATGTCGTGGTTGAAAAACCAATGGCTTTGACAAAAACGGATGCCGAACGAATTGTTTTCAAATCGCTCGAGAAAAATCGTAATGTATTCTGTGTTATGCAGAACCGCTACTCTCCCCCATCGGTATGGCTCAAAAGTGTGATGCAAGAAAACCTGTTGGGTCAGCTTTTCCATGTTCAGATTAATTGTTATTGGAACCGCGATGATCGTTATTACACCCGCAAAAACTGGCATGGCGACGCGAAACTGGATGGCGGAACCTTGTTTACCCAGTTTTCGCACTTTGTCGACATCATGTATTGGTTGTTTGGCGACATCAAAAATATCAGTGGCCAATTCAAAGACTTTAATCACCAGACCTTAACTGATTTTGAAGATACCGGGATTGTTAATTTCGAATTCGTTAATGAAGGAATTGGCACATTAAACTATTCGACAGCCATTTACCAAGAGAATCTGGAAAGCAGCATGACCATTATTGGCGAAAAAGGCACCATTAAAGTGGCCGGACAATACATGAATGAAGTGGTTTACTGCAACATCAAAGATTATCAAATGCCTGAACTGGAAGCCAGCGCCCCTCCAAACGACTATGGCTTGTATAAAGGATCCGCTCAGAATCATCATTTGGTCATTCAAAATGTGGTCAATTCTCTAAATGGACATGCGCCAATCAGTACAAATGCTCTTGAAGGTTTAAAAGTAGTCGACATTATTGAGCGTATTTACGCCGTTAGAGATCAAGTCTGGAAAAAATAATCACTACACATTTCCAACGCGCTATTCACATATACTTGTGTCGTGTCAACCAACAATTGACGCAATGTCATGTCAGACTTGTTTCGGTATCTCTGCGCTGATGAGAACCTGAAACCTCGCCTGACAAGCAAGAAGTCCAGAAGTCCAGAATGACCTGCCAGACCATATCAAGTTAACATGACACTAGAAACAAAATCAGCATAAAACGAGTTTGATTTTATAAGTATAAAAGCCTAAAGGCAAGTCGGCATTGTTACCTACTTTTGAATCGTATTTTTAAAATGGCGGTAAAAACTGGTAAATTACCTACAATTATTGCGGCAATTTAACTGATGGAAGTAATAAAATTAATTGATAAAGCTATAAATGCAGCTTTGCTTGCGGGAATCAAAATCAGGGAAGTTTATTCTTTAGCTGATTTTGAAGTGCAGGTAAAAGATGATCAAACACCGGTAACTTTAGCTGACCAATATGCACATGATGAAATTCTGAAGGCACTCGAGAGCACTCACCTTCCGGTTTTAAGCGAGGAAGGAATTCATTTAAGTTTTCAGGAACGGAAAAATTGGGATTTCTTTTGGCTCGTTGATCCGTTGGACGGAACCAAAGAATTCATTAAGCGCAATGATGAATTTACGGTTAATATTGCCCTTATCCGGAATAATGAACCCGTTGCTGGCGTCATTTATGCACCTGTAACAGGAGAACTTTACGTCGGCATTCAGGGAATCGGAGCTTTCAAACTTTTCAATCCGGCTGAAAACTGCAACTTTCAAATCGTGCAGCTTTCAGGAATAAAACTTCCGGAGAAAGCAAAACGGAACGAATTTGCAGTTGTGGTTAGCCGATCGCACATGAATCAGGAAACAAAAGAATACATTGAAAATCTTAAAAGTAAACATGAATCAATTCGCCTAATTAATAAGGGAAGTTCGCTTAAAATATGCATGGTTGCCGAAGGAACCGCTGATGTTTACCCAAAAATTGGAAAAACGATGGAATGGGATACCGCTGCTGGACATGCGATAGTTAAAGCAGCCGGGAAGAACATTTTCCTTCAGGATTTAAAAACAGAATTGACTTACAATAAAGAAGATTTACAAAATCCAAATTTCATAGTAAAATGACATCACAAGGATTTTTCGTACTGGCCATCCTCATTATCACGATTGCAGCTCTCGCTAAAGAGGTAATGCGACCTGGCCTGATTTTATTTTCAGCCCTTATCTTTTTGATGACATTCGGGATATTAAAGTCCGACGAAGTTTTGGCCGGCTTTTCGAACAAAGGAATGATAACTGTTGCCATTTTATTTGTTGTTAGCGAAGGAATAACCCAATCAGGTGCATTAAATCGATTGGCCACAGCCTTTTTGCCTCGACGGAGGGGAAATATCCGATCTCTGTTTTTCAGAGTGATGTTTCCCATTTCATTTATGTCTGCATTTCTAAACAATACTCCAATCGTGATTATTTTTGCCCCTATTGTAAAAAAATGGGCTGAAAATCTGAACCTTTCTTCTCAGAAATTTTTAATTCCACTTTCGTATGCAACCATATTAGGAGGGGTTTGTACATTGATTGGCACATCAACCAATCTGGTTGTTCACGGATTGATGCTGAACAACGGATACAAAGGGTTTTCGATGTTTGAGCTCGGAATGGTTGGCGTACCACTTGCTTTCGCCGGATATATTTACATGAGCTACATTGGCGTTCACCTGCTTCCCGGAGAGAAAAATTTCATTCGTAAGCCGCTCGCCGACCAAAAGGACTACTATTATGAACTTATTGTTCCAGAAGATAGTTTGCTGGTTGGTCAAAGCCTGAAAAACGGACGGAGCAAAGACCTGAAAGGATTTGATATTATCCTGATTGAACGTGACGGTGCAAAACTGGAGGGAAAAACACATGGATTAACCATTGAAGCAAACGATCACCTTTTAGTAGCCGGAAAATCAAATGGATTGGATATAATCAAAAACCTAACAAGTGTTCGTCTGCGAGGACTCGATCTGCTGAAAGATGAAATTAACACCAATGATTTGAAGCAATACGAAGCCGTTCTGGCCCCACGTTTCCCGGGCATTGGAAAAACAATTTTCGAGTTCAACTTTTTCGATCACTACCAGGCTGCCATTGTTGCTGTTCATCGTAACGGAGAACGAATTACTTCTAACCTGCGAAGCCTGAAACTCAAAGAGGGTGATAATCTGGTTCTTTTAACCACCGATCGCTTTATTAAAAACTGGGGCGATTCAAAAATATTTTACCTGACCACTTACATTGGCGATCACGACAAATCAGTTGGAAGAGGGAAAAGATGGATGGCTCTCAGCATTCTGGCGTTTATGATTGCGGGAGCAACAGCTACCGATTACCTCCCAAAATTCGAAAATGTACAGGCCGACATGTTCTTTTTCTCGGCGGTTGCCGCTATGCTGATGGTCTGGTTAAAAATTGTTCCGCATCAGAAATATACAAAAGCTATCAGTTGGGATTTGCTTATTACTATTGCTTGTTCATTCGGTATAAGCAAAGCCATGCAAAACTCCGGACTTGCCGGTGGAATCGCCCATACAGCAATCGATTTTGCTAAAAACTGGGGACCCATTGGGGTTCTGGCATGTATATACCTTATAACCAATATTTTTACTGAAGTCATTACAAACAATGCTGCTGCTGCCATTTCGTTTCCGATTGCAATGGCTGCCGCCACTCAGATGGGCGTTAGTCCGAAACCATTTTTTGTTGCCATTTGCATCGCGGCTTCTATGAGTTTCTCAACTCCAATTGGCTACCAAACAAACCTGATTGTTCAGGGTATCGGAAATTACAAATTCAAAGATTTTGTAAAAGTTGGACTGCCGTTTAACCTCATCGCTTTTCTGATTTCAATTTCCCTGATTCCTTTTTTCTGGAAATTTTAGCCATCTTGAATTAACTGATAGTTAAAATAGTTGTTATATTTTGCCACTAAGTATCAATACCAATCAATAGAAGAGTTATAAGTATTATTTTAGCGACCTTGAAATTATAAAGTAAATACAACATATGACAGAATACAGTCTTTCGCATCTCAAAGAACTGGAAGCCGAGGCTATCCACATTATCCGCGAAGTGGCAGCCGAATTCGAGAATCCAGTGATGCTTTATTCCATTGGAAAAGATTCGTCGGTGATGGTTCGTTTGGCCGAAAAAGCCTTTTATCCCGGGAAAGTACCATTTCCGCTGATGCACATCGATTCAAAATGGAAGTTTAAGGAAATGGTTGAATTCCGCGACAATTATGCCCGCGAAAACGGTTGGAACCTGATTGTTCATTACAACAAGGCAGCTTTCGAAGCCGGTGTTGGCCCATTTACCCACGGAAGTAAAGTGCATACCGATGTGATGAAAACCCAGGCTTTGCTCGAAGGACTAAGTCTTTACAAATTTGACGCTGCATTTGGTGGCGCCCGCCGCGATGAGGAAAAATCGCGCGCAAAAGAGCGGATCTTCTCGTTCCGCGATAAATTTCACCAGTGGGATCCAAAGAATCAACGTCCTGAATTGTGGGACATTTACAATGCCCGTGTTCACAAAGGCGAATCAATCCGTGTTTTCCCAATTTCAAACTGGACAGAACTCGACATCTGGCAATACATCCGTCTGGAAAAAATCCCAATTGTACCGCTTTATTTTGCCAAGGAACGTCCGGTGGTAAACCAGGATGGTAACTTGATTATGGTTGACGACGACCGCATGCCGAAAGAAATAGCCGAAAAAGCCGAAATGAAAATGGTTCGTTTCCGCACGTTGGGTTGCTATCCATTGACTGGTGCAGTTGAATCAGAAGCTGATACCATTGAAAAGATTGTGGAGGAAATGATGACCGTTACCGTTTCGGAACGCACCACCCGCGTGATCGACTTCGACCAGGACGGATCGATGGAGCAGAAGAAGAGAGAAGGATATTTCTAGTATTTACATTTGATGTCCGTCACATGAATGTGATGGCAAAGGATATGGCTCTTTCCAAATTGAACGCTTATATTCTTTGCCGTTCGGCTTTAGCCAACCGAGATAGAAATAAAATCAAACAAGAAACAAAATGAACAACAATAAACTTCAAAATACTTCGACCGACAACTCGCCTTTTGGTGAATCAAGAGGAACGCTCGACATAAACGCATATTTGGATCAGGACGAGAAGAAAGACTTGCTTCGCTTGTTAACAGCCGGTTCGGTGGACGATGGGAAATCTACCCTAATTGGCCGTTTGCTGTTCGACAGCAAGAAGATCTACGAGGATCAGCTTTCGGCATTGGAACGCGACAGCAAACGCGTTGGTCATGCCGGCGAGGAAATCGACTACGCGCTCCTGCTCGACGGTTTAAAAGCCGAACGCGAACAGGGAATCACGATCGATGTGGCTTACCGCTATTTCTCGACCAACAAGCGTAAATTCATCATCGCCGATACACCCGGACACACGCAGTACACACGAAACATGGTGACCGGCGCATCAACCGCCAACCTGGCCATTATCCTGATTGATGCTACCAAGGGCGTGATTACCCAAACACGTCGCCACACGTTTTTAGTTTCTTTACTGGGCATCAAACACGTGGTTTTGGCTGTTAACAAAATGGATTTGGTGAATTACGACCAGAAGGTGTTCGACGAGATTGTGGCCGACTACAAATCATTCATTACCCAGCTCGATGTTCCGGATGTGAACTTTATTCCTCTTTCGGCTCTGAAAGGTGAAAATGTAGTGGAACCTACAACTCAAATGGCTTGGTATCATGGTCCGAGTATGCTGGAGTTTCTCGAATCGGTACACATCAGCAGCGACCGCAACTTCGACGACATGCGCTTCCCGGTTCAATATGTACTTCGTCCCGATCTCGATTTCCGCGGATTCTCAGCTCGTGTGGCTTCAGGAATTATCCGGAAAGGCGAAGAAATTATGGTTCTGCCCTCGCGCAAAACTTCGAAGATAAAAGAGATTATTACTTACGACGGAAACCTGGACGAGGCTTTTCCGCCGCAATCGGTTACCATTACGCTGGAAGACGAAATCGATATTTCGCGTGGCGACATGATTGTTTATCCCGACAATCTGCCGCGGGTGGAGCGCCATTTCGAATCGATGCTGGTTTGGATGGACGAAAAGCCGATGGACCCCAATGTGCAGCTTTTCATTAAGCATGCCAACAACACGACCCGGGTGAAATTCGACCAGATTAAATACAAGATCGATGTCAATTCACTTCAGAAATCTTCGATCGACCATTTCGAGCTGAACGAAATCGGACGCGTGGTGATGACTACCAACAAAGCCATTTTCTTCGATCCGTATAAGAAAAACCACAGCACAGGTTCGTTTATCCTGATCGACCCGATAACGAACAACACGGTAGCCGTGGGGATGATTATTGATAAGCTTAATGCCGAAGACCTTCCATCGAAAATTGTGGACGAAAAAACACTGGAAGCCAACAAAAGCAGAATTGCCAAAGGCGAATGCCTGATTCCGGATGCTCAGCGCGAAAAACGGTACAACCAGAAAGGCACCACACTTTGGATTACCGGGCTGCATGGTTCAGGAAAAAACGAACTGGCTTTTACGCTCGAAAAAGAGCTGTTTGATGCCGGGGCAACTGTTGTTCTACTCGACGGAAGTTCAATTCGTTTGGGACTTTCAAATGAGCTGGACTATTCGCCTGCCGACCGTGCCGAACATTTGCGCCGCGTGGCTCACATCAGCAAATTGTTGAACGATCAGGGAATCATCACCATTTGTTCATTCATTTCTCCTGACGAAAATATCCGCAAACAGGTGGTTCAAATCATCGGTGACGATCGCTTTAAGCTGATTCACATGGACGCAGATCTGGAATTCTGCAAGAAAAATAAACCGGAATTGTATGAGAAATTCGAAGAAGGATTGGTTGCCAATTTACCGGGCGCCGATTTACGATATTCGGTACCTGAGAATCCAACGATGGTTTTGAAGCCTGAGAACCGTGCCACGAATACAAAAGCCATACTGGAATATCTGGCCGATCACAAGATTTTCCCGATTATTTAAGTGGAACATTATGATATTGATGAAGAACCCATTTATGGATTCTTCATCAATTAAAAATGAACCTGAAATGAATAGTTTTAAGATATCAGGCATTCAAAAAATTGCAGCTGTACTCGTTGGCTTCGCAATTTTGTTTTCAGTTTACCATTTTCCGGAAATCCTGCAAAATCACTATCAAAAGCCACTCATTTTACTATTTGAGTCGTGTATGTTGCTGTTTACCTTTGTGGCATTTATCATCGGCAAACAGAAGTTTAAAAATGGGTTCAGGATGTACGGTCTTGGGGGATTTCGACAGCATCTGGGTAATCTGGCAAAAGGTTTAATCATCGGAATTGTCATCTCTGTTTTGGCAAACCTGATACCAGTCTGGTTGGGTTGGAGCGAAATGTCTGTTCATTTGGATTGGAATCAAGTTCTGTTTCAAATATTGTTATTTGCGATTGGAACTTTATTGCCATCACTAGCCGAAGATATACTTACCAGAGGCTACCTGAAAGCTTTCTGGCCTGAAAGATGGAACACAAATCGATTGATTCTCTTGTCTGCAGTTGTTTACGTGCTTAATCACATTTTCAGGATAAATAAGCCAGATGTCATGTTGTATTTGTTTATTCTGGGACTGTTCCTGATGTGGGCGTTTATTGCAACAGGTAGCCTTTGGCTTACTTTAGGTATTCATTGGGGAAGTAATATCGCCTATCAATTTTTCACCAATGTGGTTACAACAGATTCATTGAAGGAAACCGGGATGGAGAATTATATTTTGGCAGGATGTTATGCTTTAGGTTTTGGCTTGGTTATCGTGCTTTATAAAAAGCATTTTTTCAATTATAAAACAGACTAAACTTTCCCAAGAATCATCTTTAGCGCTTCTTTTACATGCTTCTCGGGCGACAACTGCGATTTAAATTCGCGGATTAATCGGCCTTCAGGATCGAAAACGTAGGTAACCCTGCCGGGAAGCAAACCGAACAAATCGGAAGGAACACCGAGTAGTTTACGTAACTCGCCACCGTTATCAGATAGCAACGAGAAAGGCAACCTGTATTTGGCTTTAAACTGAGCATGTGTATCTGGCCGGTCATTACTTACACCATAAACTACCGCACCTACGTCAACCAAATCCTGAAACGAATCGCGAAAACTGCAAGCTTCCTTAACACATCCGGGAGTGTCGTCTTTGGGATAAAAATAAATAATCAGGTATTTTCCTTTAAACATTGAAATATCAACCGGTTGGTGATTTTCATCGTTCAGAATAAAATGTGGAAGCTGGTCTCCAATTTGAAGTTTACGTTCTGCCATTTACTGTTAGGTTCGGTTCAAAAAATCATTAAAGAATGTCTCTCAGAGCAATAGTGATGTCGCTAACTTGCTGCACTCCCTTTCCGCTCCAATGTATTTTACCATCCTGAAACAGCACAATGGCCGGAATGTTCTGAACTTTACAATTAGTAGCGATGTCGGGATAATGATCAACATTTACTTTGATGATGCGAACATGCTTCCGGAATTCCTCCTTCACCTCTTTCAGTATAGGTGGCATTAACCGACATGGCACACACCAATCGGCATAAAAATCGACCAATACAGGTCGCGAAGAGTTTACAATGCGATTAAACCGTTTTATCATTTCCAGCCTCCCGTTTAACAACAAAATTTACAGATAAATCACCCAACAAATAACCCATTGCAGTTCCCCAAAGTGTCATTAAGTACCAAACCGATTTTATCGGACAGGTACCGCTTGCACAGCCAATATATTTCCAATACAGAAATCCCCCAATTGCACCAATAATTGTAACCAGAAGTTTGTACCGAAAAACTTTACTTTTCATTGTTCTATGCTTGTTTTCTATTGAAACACCGCGTTTTCAGATATGTTCGGAGTATGAGAATAGATAATAGGTATCCACCATAGATATTATTGATACCTGTGAGAACCCCTTCTTCAAATAGCTCAAAGCTAAAAGGAGCAAAATATTCAAAAAAATTTAGCGAATAAATTCCTGACGGATCGGATTAAAACTATCAATTAACCGGGCTGTTGGCGATAAAATTTTAACGGTATGTTTTTGTCCGGAGGAGGCTGAGAACATATCGCCTGCATGAAGATGCCGTTCGGGTTCACCTTCGCAGTAGAATATGATTTCACCGGAAGCCACATAACTGGTTTGCTCGTGCAAATGCGAATGAAAAGGCTCTGCTTCTGCCCACGGACCATCCGTAAAATCAACGATAACAGTCATTAAATTGGGAGTAGATATGATGCGTCGCTCCAGACCTTCGCGAACGATTTCCGGAGTACTTTCTGAGAATTTTAGAATGGCCATGTTACTAGTTATGAATTATAAATGATAAGTTATGAGTTTACCGTGCTGGACAAACTATTTTACTGCTTTTTTGATTTGTTTTGGACTCATACTATCCTGATAAACCAGCATTGAATATTTCAGAATTAATGGCTGATCGAACGGAATGGCAACGGGCTTTCGCCCCGGGAACGCTGCATTTTGCATACTGGCGGTTTTCCTAACAATCCAGCTGGTTGATGGCTCTGGATTTGATGGATCACTCCAAATAGCAACTCCGCCTTGTTTCCCATCCCGCAGAAATGATCCACTAATATTCATCGAATTGCCTGCTTCTATGGCTGTATTTATGGGTTCAATCGGCCCATTTGCACCCGAGAAGGCTACATCGGAAGGTAATTTCAAGCGGACTGAAAATCCACCGTAACCCTTTCCATCGTCGGAGCCGCCAATACTCAACCGATCGGTCAGTGCTTTCAGGCGAATTTCAAAATCAATTCGGCGGTAATTTCCGGTCTTGGGATGAATGATGATCCGGGTATCTTCCTTCAGGTAAGCGTTCTCACCATTGTCCCACAAAGGCGATTTCCATTCTACCGTAGCATTCATTAAGCCAACTCCTTTTTGAAGCCTAAATTCAAAATTGGTCACTTTTTGCTGAAAATTCTTCAAATCCCAACCATCAGAAATTTGCCTGTTATCGATTAATATCTGATGCCAAGCCCAGAAGACGCCACGGTGATGCAGGTGATCGGTTGGGAAATCTTCGGTAAGTCTTAAGCCATCAGCACCGTAGATCGGATGAATGTAATTACAGCGGCTATATTCTCCATTTTTATCTTTTGGACTTTTCTGATAGAAAAAGATGCTGTCTTTGCCTTCCATAAAAAGAAACCCACCAGGCTTCACAACCATATTGATTTGAGCATTTCCGGTAAACGAAAAGAATATCAACAAGGCAATCGTTATCAATTTTAGCATTCGTTTAGTTTTAGTCTATTAGCGTCACGAAAATATCAAAAAAAAGAAAACTCCCCGAATGAATCAGGGAGTTTATGCAATTTATAGAATTACAGATTAGTTCTTACAACTTCGGTTCCCATCCTTTTTGGTATTCCCGATCCCAAAGTTTCATCGCATCATTGTCTAAAATATGGCCATCAACCGTATTTACCTTAAAAGGTTTGTTCGTACGATAAGCAATGTTTGAATAGTGAACCAACATTTGACTGATAGCGCCTTCTTCGATAGGAGAATTTAACTTGCTTTCTTTTCCTCTGATTACATTAAAGAAATTGGCCACATGCGTGTCTGTCATATCACCGCCGCCACCTAAAGCAGTACCAGCTTCACTACCCGATGATTTATTGTCCTTGACCTTTTTCCCCATCCGGTCGTAGAGCGTATAACCATCGCGATTAACGAAAACAGTTCCTTCGCTTCCATAAATGATCGTTCCACGATCGGATCCGTAGGTATTATACCCTTCGCGGCTCTTTCCATCCCATTCAATAATTTTATTTCCCGGAAAGCGAAACCTTGCATCCATGGTATCATACATCACCCAACCGTCATTCTTGAAATGTCGTTTAGCAGCTTCAACTTCCACATATTCAGGATATTTAACTTGAAGTGCCCAACGTGCAACATCTAATTCATGTGTAGCATTGTTTCCGGCTTCGGCAGTTCCCCAGATCCAGCCGTACCAATGCCAGTTGTAATCCCAGGTGTTATCGTTATATTCCACATGAGGAGCCGGACCCTGCCAAAGTTCCCAATCCAGACCTTCCGGAACCGGAGCCTTTTTGGCAACAGGCACTTCACCACGGTTATTCGAATAAAAAGCAACTGCTTTGTACACGTCGCCAATGGCACCTTTATGAATTTCTGAGATAATTTCCTGTGATTCTTTAGCCGAACGTTGCTGATTTCCCATTTGAACGACCTTTCCGTACTTTTTCTGAAAAGCGACTAGCAACTCACCTTCGCGTGGATTGTGGCTGCATGGCTTTTCAATGTAAACGTGCTTCCCGGCTTGCATGGCCATCCAGGTTCCCGGAGCGTGCCAGTGGTCGGGGGTTGCGTTGAATATGGCATCAACACTCTGGTCGTTCCAGATTTCATGAATATCGCTGACCAGAGTAGCTTTTCCAGAAACTTTCCCATCCAGATGCTTCCCTACCCTTTCGCGTTGCTTTTTCATTACATCGCAGATATAGGCCACATCAACATTGTTATTTTTGTCCTGCAAAGCGGCGTAATAAGCGCCAACCCTGCGGCCACAGCCCATCAACGCCACATTTAGGCGGTCGTTGGCTCCAACAATCCGCGAATAACTTTTTGCACTGAAGCCGGAAGCAACGCCTCCAATACCAATTCCGGCAGCGCCAACCGCAACATTGCGGATAAATTCCCTACGATTTGTACTCATGATTCTATTGATTTAGTGGTTATAATTTTCTGATTTTTAAACTCCTGAATTTAACCTGATCGTTGTGGTATTGCAACATGATGGGAGATTCTTTTACCATTCCGAAATCTTTGAATTCGGCATATTTACTGCGGGCTACCAGCGCCTTGTAAATATTCGATCCACGAACGTATTCAACGACTTTCATGCCATTCAGCCAATGTTCGATGTGATTATCCGGATAAACCACAATGCGGCCAATGTTCCATTCGTTGGCGCCTTTGGTAAAACGTTCCTGCTTGTCTGCAGGAATTAAATCGTAAAGCGAACCCATGGTGCGGTTTCCAACAACACCGGCCTTGGCGTCAGGATGCCTTTTGTCGTCGAGCACCTGATATTCGAGTCCAATGCCTGGACCACCATTGCCAAGGAAATACTTCACTCCGCTATTGGCACCTTCAGCAAAATTGAATTCAAACTGAAGTTCGAAAGCTGAATATTTATCAACGGTGACGATATCGGTTCCTTTTACAGGTGTCTCCGGGCGATTTGGCATTGTCATCAGGGTGCCATCAGTTACTTTCCAGCCTTCAGCAGGGAATTGATCCTGATTGACTGCTTTCCATCCATTGCTTGTCTTTCCGTCGAAAAGCAAACTCCAGCCTTGTGCTTTTTCAGCTGAACTCAAATTGTTTGGCAATAAATTAACCACGAAAACATCAGGAGTTTCAGTTGCTTTCAAATCAGTTGTTTTGATGCGTATATTTTTCCAGCGAATTTGCTTTCCAGGCTGATCGTCTTTACCGATTGCGTGAACCTGAAGGGCAATTAATCCGCTTGGAGTCATGTCGTCGAGCACATAGGCAACCGGAACTCCATTGAGCCAGGTTCGAATGCTATTACCCACACATTCAATGCGGTAATGATTCCACTGTTCCAATTTAAAAGCGGGTTTGGCTGCAGGGTTCAATTCGCCGGTGTAAAGCCATCCACGGCGTGCTTCGTCGTAAATACCACCGCTCCAGGCACGTGCCGATGGGTCGACTTCGCACTGGTAACCGTGTACCCGGCCATTCATAACGTCGGGCTTGCTGATACTACGGAACTGAATACCTGAATTCATTTCGTTGGCAACGAGCAAATCGAGTTCAAGAATAAAATCGCCATAATCTTTATCAGTAGCAAGGAAGGAATTTGGGGTATCCGAAACGGTAGTTCCAACAATTTCGCCCTTCTCAACATGGTATTTAGCCTGACCATTCAGTTGATGCCAGCCGGTCAGATCTTTCCCGTTAAAAAGGGAAACCCATCCGTCGTTATTTTTTGCCGAACCCACTGAAACGAGCAGTAATAAAGCAGAAAGAATTTGAATTTTTCTCATTTGATTTTATTGGTTTAAGTTTGAATATATGTTTCCGTGTACGATAACGGATCAAATTTAGAAATTTTAGCGATTGTTGATGCAATGTTTTTGAACACAAGTAACTGTTGACTAAAATCTCTTAATGTAATTACTTCAATCTGCCGAAATTAAATCGTTCAGAAAAATCTCTATTCTTGGAAGTTTCTTTTATCCGGCTAAAAATTTACAACTTTACGGCTGTTCAATTTGATTCAAACTTTGTTTCTGTCAACATGAAGTCTATCATCCTGATTGTTTACGCATTGGCTTTATTCCTTATCGGAATATACTCATTTCTGAAAGTCAAAACGCCGTCAGATTATTTTCTGGCAGGGAAAAAACCCGGAATCTGGCAAATTTCAGGCAGTCTGCTTGCTACTATCTTGGGTGGATCGGCTATTTTGGGAACCATCGGATTGGCAGAAGTTCAATCGTGGGCATCGGCATGGTATATTCTGGCAGCCAGTTTGGGATTGTTCGGATTGCTTCCAATCGTTAAAAAGGTATATTCAAAAGGGAAATTCACTCTGCCTGAACTGATTGGTCAATACTATGGCGAGTCGGCACGAAAAGTGACTTCGCTAATCATACCGGTTGCGTGGTTGGGTGTTGTAGCTGCCCAGATTATTGCCGGAGCGCAAATTTTGGTCAGCTTTTTCGATTTGGAATATCCTTCAGGAGTTTTACTTACCGGAACCATTTTCATCGTGTACACCTACATTGGGGGACAAGTGTCGATTATGAAAACCGACTTGTTTCAATCATTCTTTATTCTCTGCGGGGTAATACTGACGGCGATAATGATCCCGACATCAAAACTGCCGGAATTACCTCCATTCGCCAGTGTCTTCCCATTTAACTTCCGCTTTTCACCTTTAGATTTATTTATTCTCGTGCTGACATTTTCAAGCACATTCGTTGTTGGACCCGATATTTATTCGCGTGTTTTTTGCGCCAAAGATCAGAAAACCGCTTTCCGTAGTGTTTGGGTTGTAGCCCTGATTCTGATTCCGTTTGGATTTGTTCTTTCGTATGTTGGAATTTATGCCACTACATTTCATTCCGGAGCACAAAACAGCTCTAGTTTAGTCAATCTGGCCAACAGCATTTTACCAGAATGGGCAACCGGCATTCTGGTTGCAGCGCTTATTTCTGCGGTTTTATCGACTGCCGCAACTACCCTTTTGACCGCATCAATGATTATCAGCGAACTTTTCAATAAGGACATCGACAATCAAAAGTCGTTCAGGCAAACCAAATTCTTCATTATTGGGGTGGGCATTTTGAGCATGATTATTTCATTAAAAATAACTTCCATCGTTTCGTCTCTTTTGCTGGCACTTTCGTTCTATTCAGGCGCATTTATAATCCCCATGGTGGCAGCGCTTTTCAATCTGCGATACAACAAACGGTTGGGTATAGTTGCCATGGTTTCCGGAGGTTTTCTTGCACTTTCAGGTAAATTACTGATGACTTTTAAACATCCTGAGATTGGTTCTGCTATTCTTATTTCAGGATTTGCATTGAATGCATTATTGATTTTTTTACCTTTCCATAAAAAATGCAAATAGTCATTAGTCATTCGGAAAGTCGCTAAAAAAAATTCCTAATGACTATTGACTTTTTCCTGCTACTTAAAAGCCAATAACGAAGAGAAAATTAAAATACATAACAAGCTAAACTAATTCAATGAAAGCACTTGTTCTTGAAAAATATAACGAATTTGTCCTTCAGGAAACCGACATTCCAGAGTTAAAACCCGGATGGGTGCTGATTCAGGTTGAAGCTTGTGGCATTTGTGGAAGCGATGTTCACGGCATGGACGGAAGTACCGGACGTCGCCAGCCGCCGGTTATTATGGGGCACGAAGCCGCCGGAACTATTCACCAGATTGCTTCCGATGTGATGGGTTGGAATGTTGGCGATCGTGTCACTTTTGACTCGACTATTTCATGCGGCGAATGCTTTTACTGCAAGCGAGGCGATATCAATTTATGCGACAACCGTCGCGTTTTAGGTGTTTCGTGCAACGAATACCGTCAAAATGGAGCATTTGCCGAATATGTAGCTGTTCCGTCCCATATTCTTTATGCCATTCCTGAAAATATCAGTTTTGAGCAAGCCGCCATGATTGAAGCCGTTTCGGTTGCTGTACACGCCGTTGCAATCAGTTCGGTTCAGGCTAATGACACGGCCGTTGTTATTGGCTGTGGAATGATTGGCTTACTTTGCATTCAGGCCTTAAAAGCTACCGGATGCGGAAAAGTTATCGCGATTGACCTGATCGACGAAAAGCTGAAGATGGCTGTTGAATTGGGCGCTGATCAGACGATTAAATCAAACAATCCGTATTTAATTAAACTTGTACTGGGAGAAACCGAAAATCGTGGCGCCGATCTGGTTCTTGAAGTGGTTGGAATTGAACAAACTGTCAATCTGGCTATTGATTGTACCCGAAAAGGTGGAACAGTTACGTTGGTTGGTAATTTATCTCCGGAAGTTAAATTTTCGCTTCAGAAAGTGGTGACCCGACAACTGAAAGTTCAGGGCTCGTGCGCTTCGGCAGGCGAATACCCGCTTTGCCTGGAATTAATTGCTTCAGGAAAGATAAAAGTTGACCCACTAATAAGCAAAGTTGCAGCCCTGGAAGAAGGAAATGAATGGTTTCACCGCCTTTACAACAAAGAAGCCGGATTGATGAAGGTGATTCTAAAACCGTAAAAAAGTGTTACGAGTTGCGAGATCCGGGTTAGAAGAAACACGTAACTCGGAACCCGAAACAAATACTTAAACTTGAAACAGGAAAACTATAACCCAAAATAATAACCATGCCCATCAATGTTGCCATTATCGGTTGTGCTAAAATTGCACATTTACACGCCAAAGCCATTATCCAAATTCCTGAACTGAGTTTTAAAGCGGTTTGGAGCCGCACTCCTGAATCAGCTCAGAAATTTGTTGACGAATACGGAGTTAAATCCTATGCTTCAATCCCAGAAATGATCCACGCAGAAAATATCCAGATGGCTGTTATTTGTACGGCTCATCCTTACCATGCTGATCCGGCCATTCAGGCTATGGAAGCCGGAGCGCATGTGTTGATTGAAAAACCACTTGCATCAACCTTGCAGGATTGCGACCGGATTATTGAGGCTTCACACCGAACCAGACGAAAAACCGGAGTAATCAGTCAGCGGCGATATTACCAACCCATTGTGCGCATGAAAAAAGCCATTGACGAAGGCAAAATCGGAACGCCAGCACTGGGAACTATTCAGATGTTGGGATGGCGAGACCGTTCGTATTTCGAAAGCGATGCATGGCGCGGTTCTTGGACAATGGAAGGCGGCGGCGTAATGGTCAATCAGGCTCCTCACCCACTCGACCTGTTGCAATGGCTGATGGGCGACATCGACGAAGTTTTTGGCTATTGGAGCAACCTGAACCATCCGTACATTGAAGTGGAAGACACTGCCGTTGCTGTAATCCGGTTTAAAAACGGTGGGTTGGGAAATATTTTGGTCAGTAATTCGCAAAAACCTGGTATCTACGGAAAAGTACATATTCATGGCAGCAATGGCGCCACGGTTGGCGCTCAACCCGAAGGCGGCGCCATGTTTATTGCCGGAAAGACAACCATTGCTGAACCTCCGAAGCTCGATTTATGGACGGTTCCGGGCGAGGAGCACCTGATGGAAGAATGGAATAAAGCAGACAGTGACGAATTCCACTCGGTTGACTCAATGACCTGGTATTTCAAACAACAGTTAATCGATTTTGCTGAAGCTATTCAATACGATCGCCAACCAATTGTTACTGCTGAAGAAGGCCGCAAAACAGTTGAATTGTTCACTGCCATTTACCGCTCTCAGCGCGATGGGAAACCAATCAAATTTCCTCTTCAGCCTGAATATGACAGGGATGATATGGATGGAAGATTGTAAGTGGATATATTGAGGGGGTGACTTGGAGTCACCCCCTCAATAATATTTACTATTCATCAAATTTCAGTTTGAAAACTACCACTTCAGGTCGGTTTCCAATACGGACAGACGGTCCCCAGGTTCCATAACCGGATGAGACATAAAAGTTTGTATTTCCCTTTTTAAGATAACCCCAACTGAGTTCAAACATCGCTTGAGTGATGTAGTTCATTGGCCACATCTGACCATGATGAGTATGTCCGGAAAGATGAAGATCAACATTGGCATCAGCGGCCTCCTGTAAGTTAAATGGTTGATGATTCATTACAATCACTGGCTTAGTTCGATCGATTCCGGAGAGCAATTCGGCAAGTGGTTCCGGAGCTTTGGCTCCTCGTCCTGAAGAACGATCATTTCTTCCAACAAGCTGAATGCCGTCAGGTAAAGTTACCGTCTCATCAATCAATACTTTAATGTTAATGCTTTCCAGGTAAGGCAAGGTCTTGTCGATTCCGCCAATGTATTCGTGATTTCCCAAGATGGCATAAACGCCAAGTGGAGTTCTGATTTCCTGAAGGTGACGACCGAGATTCTTTCGTAAAACCGGAGCTATTTCACCGTCAATTAGGTCGCCGCAAAGCAAAACCAAATCAGGCTTTTGCTCACGAACAATATCGAGCAGTCTTTTTTCGCGCCGTTCGCCAATTAAGGCGCCTAAATGAATATCCGAAGCCATCAGAATTTTAACTTCAGGAGAACCTGTGACTTTTTTGTGGATTGTTAATGGGATTTCCTTCACATTGATCCACAAAGCATTAATATGGCCACCAATAACGATCAAAGAAACGACTGAGAAAACGATCAGACCTAACCGAAATCTCATTATTTCCGAAAATTGTGGTAAAAAATGAAAGAAATAATTCAATATTCTTACCATATCGATCAAAATGACAGCCATCCCCAAATAGAGCATATAGGCAATCCAGAACGATCCAATCCGGTAAATCCACTCACTGAGAACAGATGAGGCCAGGCGCTCTAAAAAATTACCAGCGATAAAACAAGCAGCTACAGTCCAGAAAATAACAATAAACCAACGCCGGTAGGATTGAGTAAGCGAAAATGCCTTAAGTCCGCGCACAAAAAGATAATAGTTGGCAGAGGAATAAATCAGCATAACAATGCCGAAAAATATCAAAAAGGAAATGCTACGCATAATTCAATGGATAAACAGAAACCATATGGTTCTTTGAATAGTGAGACGAATAAGTCAACATCTTATTTTAGACTAAAGGAAAGAAATTGAATTTCAACCTTTACTTTGGCAAAATCTTATTCTTCTTGCAGAAGATCCAATTTGTGGTTATTCCTCTGATTCAGTTACATCATCGTCTTCCTCATCAATTTCAACAACTTCCTGAACATTCATAAATGCATCAGCAAAACGCTCAATCCATTCATTGATATGAGTCGCAAACACTACCCGCTGAGCTTTAGGCATACTTTCCGACAAACGGTCGATTTGGGCATAATTAATACTTCGGATCACCAGTTCGGCATTATCAATGGCAAATATTTTCACTACACCCAGATTGAGAGCATAAAGTGAATAAACCTGATTCAGGCGTTTGGCAGTTCCAATAACCACATCAGATCCCATGTAGATCTTATCCTTTTGATCGCTGATTTTCTCATCATCACAGGCGGTCTGAACGCGCAGATCGGTGTATTCGCCCAAACGTTCAAATTCAGCCTTCATTTCCAAAGCACGATCTTTGTTTTGAACAACAATGATTGCCCGTGGATTATCGTCCAACGAAGCTTTCAGTCGCTGAAGAACGCTAACCACAATGGTGCTTGTTTTGCCGCTACCATCGGCAGCAATACACAACAAGTCGCGACCACTCTTTATTTTGGGAATGCAGATTTGCTGCAACGGTGTCGATTCTGTAAATCCATTTTCTCTCAGGACTTCAATGAGCTCAATATCTAATTTTTCGTTAATCATCTGTTTGTATGTTGTTTTTATAGAAGCCCCCTCCAATTCCCCCGAAGGGGGAGAGAAAAATGCTTCGATTAATTTTTTTCATACTCTAAATTTCTACAATGTTCACTAATGCAATTTTTACGGAGGTTGTATCAAAAGTCAAAATTTCACAAATGCAACTTTCAAATTGTAAGTTCACCTTCATTTCACCCCTCCAAACCTCCCCTGAAGGGGCGGCTTTGAAGTCCCCTTCAGGGGATTTAGGGGTTTTACAGTGTCGGTACTTTCAAATTGTAAGTTTTTGAAAAAACATAATCACTTTTGATACAGCCTCCTTGGGGGAGACTTCCCTATCCGATTTCAACAATCGTAATTCCGGCGCCACCAAACTGAACATGTTCGTCGCGGAAAGACTTAACGGCAGGTTCGGTTTTCAGGTAATTCCGGATCATTTCTTTCAGAATTCCATTTCCCTTTCCATGCAAAATCCGCAATTCGCTAAAATCGAGCATAATGGCATCGTCAATCCACGACCGGATCAGTTGCAATGCTTCTTCGGCACGCTGGCCGCGAACATCAACTTCGGTCTTAAAGGTAAGGCGTTTTTCGCTCATTCCTTTATTTATATTCGGCATGGTCTGATTGTAGGTACGCTGTATCTTCTTTGCCTCGTTATTCGTAATTTTCTGCAACTTCTCGCGACTCACCGATGTTCGGATATGGCCGAATGCCACAACCGCATTTTTTTCGTTCAGTTCCAGGATTTCACCAACATTTGTATTTCCGTCCATGACAACCTTATCGCCTGCTTTCCAAACGTCAGGTTCAACAATCTTCTCTTTTTCTTTTTGCTCAACAGTTTTCTTTTCCGACCGTTTTCGGTTTCGGTGCGATTCTTTTTCCTTTAGCTTCTGAATTTTCTGATTGATCAGATCGTCCTGATTGTTGGCAGAATCTTCAACTTCCTGTTTAAATTCGACTAATTTAGCCCTGATTTGTTTGGTCTTTTCCTTATCAGCCTGACTTTCACGAATTTCGCGAATCGTATTTTCAATTCGCTTGTTGGCTTCATTCAAAATTTGATCGGCTTCCTGACGGGCTTTCTGAATAATCTCTTTCCGTTGCTTATCGAGCGAACCCAGATCAGTTTCATATTTTTCGGCCAGATCATCCAGTGATTTCTCCACTTTGCGGATTTTCTGCCGCTTGGTTTCCCAATATCGTTTATCGCGCACAATGTCGCGCAAATGCTTGTCGAAATTGATGTGGTCTTTCCCGATTTTTTCAGTCGCATCTTGAAGAATATTCTCCGGAAGGCCAATCTTTCGGGCGATTTCGAAGGCAAACGAACTACCCGGCTTCCCAATATCCAACTGAAACAACGGTTCCATTTTGGATGAATCGTACATCATGGCAGCATTCTCAATTCCTTCAGAAGAAGATGCGAAATGCTTCAGGTTGGTATAATGGGTCGTAATTACTCCAAACGTTTTCATTTCATTGAGCTGAGTCAGAATCGATTCGGCAATAGCACCACCTAACATCGGCTCAGTTCCGGTTCCAAATTCATCAATCAGAACCAGTGTTTTTTCGTTCGAATTCTTCAGGAAAAACTTCATGTTCATCAAATGCGAACTGTAGGTACTCAGGTCGTTTTCAATCGATTGTTCGTCGCCAATATCAATAAACAGCTTATCAAAAATTCCGGTTGCGCTGCTTTGCCGAACAGGAATCAACAAACCACACTGAAGCATGTATTGCAGCAAACCAACTGTTTTCAGGCAAACCGATTTTCCACCGGCATTTGGACCCGAAATCAGTAAAATATGCTTATTGGCCGTTAAGGTAATGTTGAGCGGAACCACTTTTCGGTTTTCGCGTCGTAAAGCCAGCATCAACAATGGATGCACGGCTCCCTCCCACTCCAGTTGGCATTTATTTTCGAGGTATGGTTTAATTCCATCAACATCGATGGCATAAATGGCTTTGGCTCGGATAAAATCGATTTTACCCAAGAACCCATAGGCCAGCAATAAATCGGGCAAATACGGACGAATATCGTTTGAAAAAACAGTCAAAATCTTAACAATCTCGCGCAATTCGGCATATTCCAGTTCACGGATCTGATTGTTCAGTTCAACCACCTCTGCAGGTTCGATGTACGAGGTTTTTCCGGTCGACGATTCATCGTGCACGATACCGTTCAACTTGCGTTTAAAAGCCGAAGTAACCGGAATAACCGCACGCCCATCGCGCATGGCAACAGAGGCATCTTCTTCAACCAAGCCATCGTCCTGAGCTTTTTTCAGGATAACCTGAAGGCGTTTTGAAACTCCGGATTGCTTGCTCAGCAATTCCTTCCGTATTCGAGATAATTCTGGAGAGGCGTTGTCTTTAATTTTACCGTATTTATTCAGGATATTGTCAATGCGTTCAATCACATACGGATAAACCTGAACGCCGGCAAGTAATCGCTTTAAATAAGGAAGTTGATCTTCTTTGGTTTGTTTCAGGAAACGGACAATTCCTGAAATCGTTTCAAGCGAACGTTTCAGGTCGAATAATTCTTCAACTTCCAGAAAACGGCCTTCAATACGGATTTTTGCCAATGCCTCGCGGAGGTCGAAGTAATAGCTGGTCGGGAAATTCTCCATTTCCTGAATAATGGAAACAAATTCGCTGACCAACGAAAGATCTTCAGTCAGTTTTTCAAAATCGCTGCAAAAACGAATTTCATCAACCAGTTCTTTGCCCAAAGCACTTAAACATCGGCCATTAAGCAATTCGCGGATTTTATCAAAACCGATCTTCGATTCAAAATTTTCAGGATATACCAAGGTCATACCAAATAATTAGATGCGCAAAAGTACAAAGGAATTTTTGATTCCTGATTTCTAATTTTAAGTGTAAGTCTTGCGAGTAAATTACAAAAAATCTTCAAGCTCAATATCATCTTGAAAGAGAGAGGCTGGTTCAATTTACCAACACTTATCACAAACACTTATCTTATTTGAAAACAAATATTTACATTCTTCAAATCACTAAACTTTAAGCGGAATATATCCCCAAAAAAAAGCTCCAGAATCGAAAGATCTTAGAGCTTTTAACATTCAAATCACGTCATTTATCCAAACACGCACACATTAAATATTGCCGAAATACTAATAGTTTCACCTTATCTTAGAGTTAAAGAACAAGCAGAACTTACATTTACCTTATAAGCCTTACCTGGTTTAAAATTCCCAATACCATTTTTCCAACCACCATATCGTTTTAAATTCTCAATTGAATTTCCAAGTTCATCCTGAACCTTTACCAACTTATTCTGATCGATTAACGATTGAACAACAGTCATTGCATTCTGCTCAGTTAAACTTGGAAATGAAATAAAATTCCAACCTGCATTCAATGGAATATCAAGAGGAAGATCAATCATCTGACCATTTATCTGCACTGAACAATTTGAGCTTACACTGACTAAATAACCTTCCGTTTTTTTGATGGATCCAATGTTATTGACCCATCCACCGGTCTTTGTTGGTGCCAATGTATTCCCGACTTCATCCTGTATTTTGAGTAGTAATTTACTATCGCAAAGCGATTTAAAAACTACACTTAAGTCAGGATTCGTTGGAATTATATAGGTCGAAAAAAGGTTATTTCCTTTTATAAATTGAATCGTTTGTGTCAACTCTGTATTATGGGTAATTTCAACAACTGAAGTTGCACTGGCGCTAAATCGTCCGGTGGTGAGCCAGGTCGAAATATCTTTCCGGTAAACAACCGATTTAGCCACTACTTCTTTTAAGTTTTTATTGTCCCAAATCTTGAAGATAACTGTGTCATTTTCGGTGAACCCATTACCGGAGCCGTCGTCCTGCGATGCTGATAGGCTTAGAAAAGTTGTTTTATCCGCTGGATTAATAGCTTTTGTCAGTTTCGCAGCGCCAACACATTTTGTTCCGCTAAAAACGGCCAATTCATCATCAACCGAAAGTGGCTGATTCTCCAATACTGCTGAAACAATCATGAAATTCATATGATTCTGACCATTCTGACCCTGCCAAACTGTTGTGAAGTGGTTAGCTGCTGACAACCGAATAGCACCCGAAATACTTATCACCATAAAGAATAAAAGAAAGACAATAAAAAAATTTCTTCTATTGGGTTGGTAAAATCGCTTCATTTTCTTCTGTGTTTAAATTAATAATTATTGAATAATCTCTCTCTGTTTCTAATCTTCCCTACAATTTATTCTTCAAATTATAGATCTAAATAAAGTTGTTCCCATTTATATAATCTCTCCGAAATTTCAACCTTCCATTTCCAGAAGTTACTCTTATGACCCGAAAAAATCAAAATCATTTTAATTTTTCAAACGGCATACCAAGAAATCCTTATCGCAGAAAATCACACAACTAAAACACTGATAAACTTCAACTTACAACATTTAAAGAACTCACACATTGAAAACATCAACCCAAAAAGAAATAAAATTCATTAGCTTTAATGCAAAATATCGCACATTTGTGCGTTAAACAATTTACTGAAGAATTTCAGCTTAAACATGAATAAATCCCCCGTATTTAACCTATTTCATATCCTGATTGTTATACTTTTTCTTATAGAAGATATATTCGCATTTATAAATTTTTTGATATGTCGTTAATCTCACCTGAAAATAATCTGGTATTATTCGCTGTAATTGTAGGCGCAGCAGCACTTGGCATATGGTCAGAACACAAAAAATGGCTTGGTCAAGTCTCCGGAATTCTGGTTACCATGATCCTGATGTCGGTTTTATCCATGTCGGGAGTAATACCTGTCGCATCGAACCCGAAGATCAAAGTCGAGGTTTACGATTTGATTTTCAGCTATTTCATCCCCATGTCAATTCCGATGATGTTAATGGGATCGAACATTACCCGAATCATTCGCGAAGGAGGCAAATTGCTTGTAGCTTTTCTGATTGGAGCTCTTGGTGTTATTCTGGGTAGCTTTCTGGCTTTTTATATTATAAATCTGGGAGATGACTCCGGGAATACGGCAGGCGTAATTGCCGCTACTTTAATTGGTGGAAGCATGAATTTCATTGCTACCGGCGAAATCCTGAACTTCAGCACACACCCGCTGTTTTCAGCAACTATAGCAGTTGACAACTTTGCAGCAAATGCCTATATTCTGCTGATGTTTGCTGTACCATCAATGACTTTTTTGGCTCGCTTCTTTGTAAAACCAAAAGTTGAAAATACGCAAGCCATTGAAAAGAATCTGCACGACGAAACCTATCCGATTACCATGGAGCGAATTGCAATTTCGGTGCTGATTGCTGCAGTGATTGCCAGTGTGGGAGGCCTAATTTCGGATATCATTCAAAAAGTGTATTCAACACGGATGAGTACAAGTATCTTAATCATTACAGTTCTTGCGGTTTTAGTAGCCAACCTTTTCCCCAAAAAACTCAAAAAACTAGAAGATACCGCCTTTTCAATCGGACTTTGGATGATGTATGTTTTTTTGGCTGTGATAGGCGCTTCAACCAATTTATCAGATATGTTGCATGTTGGTCCGGCAGTTCTGGCTTTTTACCTGATCATCATGTTCTTTCATTTCATTTTTCTGGTTTCGCTATCCAAGCTTTTTAAACTTGATGTATATGAAGTCATTATTTCATCGGCAGCGAACATTATGGGGCCATCGGTTGCAGCGCCAATGGCAGCATCGCTTGGGCAGAAAAAGTTGATCACTCCAGCAATTTTAGTAGGAATACTTGGATATGTAATCGGTACTTTCATCGGAGTTTCAATTGCGATGGCGCTAAACTGACAGGGAACTATCAACTGATCGCACTTACAACAAAACAACAATCGGACTTTGACGTGAAGTTTCGTTCCGGTATTTCACTTTCGGATAACCAACCAACAGCGAAGCATAAACTTTGTGGTTTGCAGGCACCTTAAACTGCGGATTCAATTTGCTTTTCTTCCCCATCGCTTTCACAATAAATCCGTTGAAACACGTATTCAATCCCAAAGTGTTGGCGTAAATCGAAGTATAAGTCGCCCAGATATTGGCATCAGCTTCAGCCATTCCTGTTTTCGAAACTTCGCCATGAAAAAGAATAACCGCCGGCGCATGGTGGCAAATCTGCGAATCGTTTAATTCCCTATTCCTGACAAACGACTCTTTGTAACGTTTCAGTTTTTTGATGTTGATGGAAGGAACAAACACCCGGATGAAAGAACTAACCACAGGAGAACAAATGAAACTGAACATCTTAATCAACGCTTCTTCTGTCAGGTCATTCAGCAGTTTTACCTTTTCTTTTGAACGAACAATCGTTATTTGCAAAGGGCGCGCATTGCTTGCCGACGGGTAATGCTTCATATTATCAATCAACTGAAGCAAAACGGCATCCGGAACATCTTTCTGTAAATAGCTTCTGCAAGATCGTATTTCTGAAGTCAAATTTTTGAAATCTTTGGGAGTCACTGCATGTGGCTGAAGCAGAAAAACATCACCAAAATCGGGGCGCACAGCCATTTCAGGACAAATAGCCACACAATGCCCGCAATGAATACAGGAATCAGCAATTTCACCAGTTTCGATGGTAATGGCATTGGCTGGACAATCCTTCACACACTTCAGGCATCGGGTACATTTTTCGAGTTTAATGAATGGCATAACAATCAGATTTTGATGCTCAAAGGTACAAATAAAGTGCGGAGTGCCTAGAGTGAGCTAAAGTTCGGGGTAGAAAAAAATTGTGCGTTCCGGAGTGTACAATTGTTTGATAGCTGAATTGTTAAATTGTTGTTTGCTCATTTTAACCATTTAACCCATCATCTCTATTTTTAAATCTCCAAATTACATCATGTACGACTGAACATTGCTCTTAATTAACTCTACACCTCCATGCGCTTCTTAAGCTCCTGAATTTCAGTTGTCAATATTTTCAATTGCAAAGCGATCTGACTCTCGGTTAGTTGCGGTTCAGCCACTTCCCTGCTGATGTAATGCACAAATTTCCAGATCTCACGGATCTCGGTTGCGGCCAATTCGTAAGGTTCATAGGCTTTATTGAGCGAAATCAGTTGAAAACACCCACGTTCGGCCAATTCGTTTTTCAGTTGCTTGAAAACCAGTCCTTCGTTTAAAGTGAGTACAATATACAGTCCGCCGGTTTTAATTTCGTTCCAGTCCTGAACAAATTCACCGGTAATCCAGGCGGCATCCGGAATGGGCAGCATCGAATCGCCGCTAATCTGGAAGGTTCGGTATTTCCGCTCGGAAGATAAAAACGGAAGCTGGAAAACGGGTAATTCAGAAATATACTCCGGATCGGAAAACCCGTTGGTGTAGCCAGCTTTGGCTTTTTCCGAAACCAGTTCGATATTGTCGCGGTTCATCCGGTCAACAGTAGTGGCCATCACACGTAAATTGCTGCCTTTCAGAAAAACATCCTGCCCATGCTCCAGCTCGTAAAGCTGGCTTTCGCGCAGCTTGGCCAGATCGACCCGCAGCAACGTATCAATCGCTACATGAAAATAATCCGACAACGTAACCAGCGATTGAATGCTTGGCCCTGAAATTCCATTTTCGTAATTATTCAGTGTTGATCGTTTGATATCCAGAGCAACAGCCAACTGATCCTGAGTCAACTTCTTTCGGGTTCGCAAAAATTTAATGTTCGAATCGAAATACATATTTGGTAGTTTAAATACTATTGATTAATTTACAATCTTATAATTTGACTAAAATACAATCAAATATATAAAATTGGTTTTAAATGACAAAAAATATAGTGAGGATTTTTTCTTAGCAATATTGAACCCTCTCCGGGGTTCCGGATAATTGGAGTTCGCATACCTCCGGTTTCACCGGAGGTTATTCAGATTAAAGTCCTTCGGACTTTTTCTTTCGGAAAACCCTGAATAGGGTTTGATTTGAATAACCGTGGGTGTAACCCACGGAAGATGCAGTGAAATCTGGCACAACCCTGAAAGGGTTGAATATTAACACAAAAAAATAATTCTGAAGGAAACCGAAACGCAGGGAGGATAAACGCCATGAACTATCAAAACAACACCATCGTACATCTCGATCTCGACACCTTTTTTGTGTCGGTTGAACGACTGATGAATTCTGCGCTAATCGGCAAACCCGTTATTATCGGTGGCCTTTCCGATCGTGGAGTGGTAGCCAGTTGCAGCTATGAAGCCCGGCGATACGGTGTTCATTCAGCCATGCCCATTCGAATGGCCTTGAACCTCTGCGGCGATGCCACAGTTATTCGTGGCGACATGGATCAATACAGCAAATATTCGCGCCTCGTTACCGATGTGATTGCCGATAGTGCTCCGGTGTACGAAAAAGCTTCGATCGACGAGCATTACATCGACATTTCGGGAATGGATCGTTTTATCGGTTCGTATAAATGGACGCATGAATTACGAAACCGCATCATCAGCGAAACCGGGCTACCCATTTCGTTCGGGCTGTCGGTGAATAAAACTGTTTCGAAAATTGCTACCGGTGAGGCCAAACCCAACGGAGAAAAAGAAGTGCCACGCGATTTAGTAAGGCCTTTTCTGAACCCGTTGCCAATCAAAAAAATCCCCGGGGTAGGCGAAAAGACCTGTCATCTGCTGCATTCGATGGGCGTATTCACCATTCATACGCTAAGTGACATTCCTCCGGAAATGATTCAACATGTGCTCGGAAAATCTGGAATTGACATCTGGAAGAAAGCAAACGGCATCGATTTCTCGCCGGTAATTCGCTATTCGGAAGAGAAATCGATCAGCACTGAGCGTACATTTGATACGGATACCATTGATATTCAGATGCTGGAACGATTGCTGATTCACATGGTCGAAAAGATAGCCTTTAAAATGCGCAAAAAGCAAAAACTGGCTTCGGTGATTACCGTCAAAATCCGATATGCCAATTACGACACACACACGCTACAAAAGAAAATTGCCTACACTTCGTTCGATCATACCCTGATGGACACCGCACTTGAATTATTTCGACGATTGTACGAACGACGAATGCTGATACGGCTGATTGGTGTGAAGTTGGGTGGACTGATTGGCGGCGTACAACAACTCGATTTGTTCGATAACAACGACAAAATGATCAAACTCTACCTGTCGATGGATCAGATCAGGCTTCGATACGGTTCCGAAGCCATTCACCGTGCCTCGGGAGTTGAAAAGAAAGAGAAAGTTGCCAGTCGCAGTGTTCAGTCTCAGATGACCTAATTTGAAATTGCTATAAGATTGAATGGTTAAATTGCTAAATGGGTTCATGGTTGATAACAATTTATCAATTAAACAATTTCCCAACTCCGAACTTTAGGCACTTTGAACTCAAAACTCGTAACCCGAACCTCGTAACAATTTAGTTTAGCATGTACCTCAATTGTCACTCATACTACTCCCTTCACTACGGAACGCTCAGCATTGCGGAATTGCTCGATTTGGCTATTCAAAACAATGTCGGAACGATTGCCCTAACCGACATCAATACCACCATGGGTATTCCGGAATTCGTGAAAGAAGCGGAGTTGAAAGGCATCAGACCCATTGCCGGATGCGAGTTCCGCAATGAGGATGACTTGCTTTATATTGGTCTGGCCAAAAACCGCGAAGGCCTGAAAGAGTTGAACGACTGGCAAACGGAACACAACCTTCAGCAAAAATCATATCCTACAGATGCTCCTGAATTTAAGCACGTGTATGTGATTTATCCCTTCGGAAGAAAGTTGCCCAACGAACTGCGCGAAAACGAATTTACCGGAATAAAAGCCAGCCAACTGAATAAACTACTAACCTCCGAATACCTCAAACATCCGGAGAATCTGGCTGTTTGGCAGCCGGTTACTTTTAAAAATAAGGAAGGTCAGTTTCTGCACAAAACCCTTCGGGCGATCGATTACAATGTACTGATCAGCAAACTTCAGGAAAACCAGTTTGCCAGCCAACCTGAAACCATCGATTATAACGATTTAGTGAACCAGTTTCGGGACTATCCAGAGATTGTACAAAACACCGAAAAAATGATGGAGGCTTGCAGCATAAGCTTCGATTTTAAATCGGTCAAGAATAAAAAATTGTTTGGACAATCGGCTTATGACGACAGACTTTTGCTCCAAAAACTGGCGCTCGACGGCATGGTTTATCGCTACGGAAAGAGCAATCAAGAAGCAAAACAGCGAATTGCTCACGAACTGGAAATCATCGACAAACTTGGGTTTTCGTCGTATTTCCTGATTGCCTGGGACATCATCCGCTACAGCATGTCGTGCGGATTTTACCACGTCGGGCGAGGAAGCGGAGCCAACAGCATTGTGGCCTATTGCCTGAAAATTACTGATGTTGACCCGATTAAGCTGAACCTTTATTTTGAGCGGTTCCTGAACCCCAAACGCACTTCCCCGCCCGATTTCGACATCGATTATTCGTGGCGCGACCGCGAGCAGGTTCAGGATTACATTTTTAAACGTTACGGACGCGACCACACGGCTTTGTTGGGCGCAACATCCACGTTTAAAGACCGTTCCATTTTCCGCGAACTGGGCAAAGTTTTTGGCCTCCCGAAAGAAGAGATTGACATGCTGGTTGACAACCCGAACGACGAACGGAATTCGAACAAGATCACGCGGCTCATCAAAATCCTTTCCGAACAGATGGTTGATTTCCCCAATCTCCGAAGTATTCATGCCGGTGGCATCCTGATTTCGGAAGAACCCCTCACCTACTACACCGCGCTCGATTTGCCGCCCAAAGGCTTTCCGACCACGCAATGGGACATGTATATGGCCGAAGATCTGGGGTTCGAAAAGCTGGATATTTTGAGTCAGCGGGGCATTGGGCACATCAAAGAGGCGGTGGATATCATCTACGAAAATCAGGGCGAAGTGGTCGATGTGCATCAAGTGGAGCGTTTTTTTCAGGACGAACAGGTTAAACTTCAGTTGAGAACAGCAGAAACCAATGGCTGTTTTTACATTGAAAGCCCTGCCATGCGCGGTTTGCTGACCAAATTACATTGTGATAATTACCTGTCGCTGGTAGCTGCCAGTTCCATTATCCGGCCCGGGGTAGCCAAATCAGGAATGATGAAGCAGTACATTCAGCGGTTTCATCGTCCGGAAACCATCCAATATCTGCATCCGGCGATGAAGGAACAGCTCGAAGAAACCTACGGCGTGATGGTTTACCAGGAAGATGTAATTAAGGTGGCACATCATTTTGCCGGACTCGATCTGGCCGAAGCCGATGTACTGCGCCGCGCCATGAGCGGGAAGTTTCGCTCGAAAGTTGAGTTTCAGCGCATCGTCGACAAGTATTTCAGCAATTGCCGCGAGCGTGGTTATTCCGACGAAATTGCCCGCGAAGTGTGGCGGCAAATCGAGTCGTTTGCTGGGTATTCGTTTTCGAAAGCGCATTCAGCTTCGTATGCCGTCGAAAGTTTCCAGAGTTTATTCCTGAAAGCGCATTATCCGCTCGAATTTATGGTGGCTGTAATCAACAATTTCGGTGGATTTTACCGCACCTGGGTGTATTTTAACGAAGCGCAACGCTGCGGAGCTAAAATCGAATTGCCCTGTGTGAACCGAAGTCGCCCCGAAACCCGGATTTCAGGAAAGGTAATTTTCATTGGTTTTGTGCATGTGCAAAACCTCGAACAGTCGGTCATTTCAGGAATTGTGAACGAACGGCAGCAACATGGAAGCTTCAGTTCGCTATCAGATTTTATTGAGCGAACGGCCATTACCAAAGAGCAATTGGTGATCCTAATTCGGCTGGGCGCATTGCGTTTCACCGGAATATCAAAAGCCGAACTGTTGTGGAAAGCACACATGCTCCTGAATAAAACAGTTCCGGTTGCCAAAACAAAAGCTCTATTCGAAGCAAAGCCACGCGAATTCAACCTTCCGAAGTTGGAGCAATCAGTGTTGGGCGATGCCTGGGACGAAATTGAACTGATTGGGTTTCCGGTTTCGCTAACTGCTTTCGACCTGCTCCAAACCAATTTCAGAGGCGAAATTACGGCCAAAGAAATGATGAATCACCTGGGAAAAACGGTTCGGATGCTGGGCCGTTTGGTCACTATTAAATACGTTCGCACGATCAGGAATGAGATTATGCACTTCGGAACGTTCACCGATGTTCAGGGTGAATTCTTTGATACTGTACATTTCCCGCCATCGCTAAAAAATTATCCGTTCAGGGGCGATGGAATTTACCTGGTTTTAGGCAAAGTGGTTGAAGAATTTGGGTTTCCGAGCCTCGAAGTGGAAAAGATGGCAAAGATGCCGTTTCAGGCAAACCCAAAGGCATGAAAAGGCATTAATAGCTCAATTTGCACAATCAACTATGGGTTGTTTGGACAATTTTTACCGCATTTTCAGTATGATCAGCATTATTTCGAACTTTTCTCTTTAATTTGTAAAAAAAAGAATCTGTTTCCCCCATGGCAAGCTTGGCAAAGCATATTCGTTTAGTAATCATTAGTGTAATTGATTATTTCTACGTCCCCTTCCGAAAGTTCATCCCTTTGGAAACCTTCAGATATGCTGCAACCGGAGGGTTCAATACCGTACTTGATATCACACTTTATTTTATTTGCTACAATTTTGTTGTCGATAAACAAGTCCTTGATTTGGGTATCGTTTCTATTAGTCCGCATATTGCTGCCTTTCTGATTGTATTTCCAATTACATTCTTCACCGGATTTCTTTTTGCCAAGTTCATCACTTTTACCAATTCTCCGGTACAAGGACGAACCCAGTTAATTCGATACATGATTTCTGTCTCAGGTTCCATTTTCCTGAACTACGTTTTCCTGAAAGTTCTGGTCGAATTTGCCGGTCTATGGCCAACAATGGCAAAAGTAATTACAACCGGTATTGTTGTTATTTACAGCTATTTTGCACAGAAATTTTTCACCTTCAAAACGGCAGGACTGGCCACTTCGTAGTTTGCACACGCGCTTCGCTTGTTAAATTTTCAGGATTATTTAACCTGAATTTTGCTCCTGAATTTAATTTTGATTTATCTTAGCCGCCGAAATGGTGATGCTGATTTTAAGCATCAAGAGGGAATCCGGTTCAATTCCGGAGCTGTACCCGCAGCTGTAAACTCTGAATATTTTTTGCAACTCATGCCACTTTTCGTAGTCAGACGGATGGGAAGGCCGCAAAAATGGAGTAAGCCAGAAGACCTGCCATTCGTGCTACAATATTCAAAGCTTTCGGGAGAAAAGGCTTGGAGTAACCAAATCCAGTATCCAATCGGTTATTTCAGCAGTTTTGCGTATTGTAAATCTTTTGAAACCATTCAAAATTTTTACATAATGAAACAAATCTACATGATGGCATTGCTTGCCGCTTTTATCGTATTTAATGCAACGGCACAAACAGTTGCCAAGTTTGACGACCTGAGTCTGGCTCCGGAAACATTCTGGAACGGCTCCGATTTATCGGGAAGTTTCAAAAGTTCGGGGATAACTTTCTATAATGCTTATACCAAAAGTACATCCGGCGATTATTGGAATGGTTTTATTTACTCGAATTCGACTGATGCAACAACAGCCGGTTACGACAACCAGTACAGTGCAATTACCGGGAAAGGCTATGAAGGAAGTGCCAACTATGCAGTTTGTTATCCATCACCTTCGGCTGAACTTGAATTAAAAGCTTCAGCTCAAACCACGGGATTCTACGTTACAAACTCAACCTATGCCTATCTCTCGATGAAGAACGGGGATGCGTTTGCCAAGAAATTTGGCGGAGAAAGTGGAAACGATCCCGATTATTTCAAGCTAATGATTGAGGCTTTGGATACTAACGGAAAGCCTGTTGATACAGTTTATTTTTACCTGGCCGACTTCCGTTCAACCGACAATTCGAAAGATTACATCCTGAATAAATGGACATGGGTTGACCTTAGCCAACTGAAAGAAGCAAAAAAGCTTCGTTTCAGCCTCAGTTCGAGCGACAATAGCTACGGATTCATGAATACTCCCGGATATTTTTGCATGGATGATTTTAATGGAGAAAAGCCATACAACTATCAACCTGTTACTTCTGCCAGTTTCGAAAATCTGAATCTGGGTACTCAAGGCTTTTACAATGGCAGCGATGGCAAAGGAGGATTTGCCAGTGGAAATTTCCGTTTCTTTACCGATTATACAGCCGATTGGGATAGCTGGTCGGGATTTGCCGCTTCGAATAAAACCGATGTAACCACACCGGGATACATCAATCAGTACAGTGCGATTACAGGCAAAGGTGTTAACGGAACAACCAATTATGCTGTAGGTTATCCATACCCCGTCTCTAAAATAACCTTTGCTGACACCATTGTTTCTGGCTTATATGTGACCAACAGTACGTACGCGTACCTTTCGATGAAAAACGGAGATGGATTTGCAAAAAAATTTGGTGGAGAGAGCGGGAACGATCCCGATTGGTTACTGTTAACTATTCAGGGATTCGATTCGGATGGCAAATCAACCGGTGAAGTCAGTTTTAATCTGGCCGATTTTGCTTACAGCAATAATGCCAACGATTATATCCTGAATACCTGGAAATGGGTTGACCTCAAAAAACTCGGTCGCATCTCGAAACTTGAATTTTCATTACGTTCGACTGATAACAATGACTTTGGGATGAAAACACCCGGCTATTTTTGCATCGACAACCTGAATCGTGAAATTGTGACATCAACTTCTGAATTGCACCAAATTCAGGCAAACGTTTTCCCCAATCCGTTCGTCGATAAAATTGTAATTTCAGGAATAATCGGAACAGCTAAGGTTTCAATCTCCGACATTTCAGGAAGAAAAGTTGCTGAATACCTTAATGTATCAAACAATCAAACGATTACCAATCTCGATCAATTAACTTCAGGAGTATATATCCTGAAAATTGAAGAAGGCAAGAATCAATTTACGACAAAGCTGATCAAAAAATAGCCTGAAACGGATGACCATCAGATCAGAAAATGGTAAAAACTCTTTCGAACGACTAAACCAAAGGCTGTTTCTGATGTTATCTTTAACTAACTGAAATGAATGGCTGTATACTTTTTGTATTATCCACTTATTTTATTTCTTTGTACAATTATTAAAAATTAAAACAAAAGGCTATGAAAATAGGAAAAAACAAAATGGTTTCCCTGACATACGATTTACATTACGATGATGCAGAGGGGGAATTGATTGAGCAGGCAACAAGCGAGAAACCATTGAGTTTTGTGTTTGGCGCAGGATTGATGCTTCCAAAATTTGAATCATCTTTGGAAGGTTTCGAAGTAGGAAATCCATTCGAAATTAGCTTGCAGGATGTTGACGCTTACGGCGAATTGGATGAAAATGCAATTGTTGATCTTCCAAAACACCTTTTCTTTATCGATGGTGAGTTTGATGAAGAAATCGTCTCAGTTGGAGCTACTGTTCCGATGATGAGCACAAGCGGTCAACGCTTGAATGGTTTGGTTTTGGAAATTACCGACGATATTGTAAAAATGGATTTTAATCATCCATTGGCTGGCGAAAACCTTTTCTTTAAAGGTCAGATCACTGAAGTAAGAGAAGCTACTGATGACGAACTTGCTGCTTTAGTTAGCGGTGGTGGTTGTGGTTGCGGAAGCGGCGGTTGCGGAAGTGGTGATTGTGGTTGCGACGACGAAGAAGGTTGTGCTGAAGGCGCATGCAGCACCGAAGGCAAACAAGGTGGTTGCGGATGCGGCTGCTAATCAGCTCTCACAGATAATTTAAAGATGTTGTTTCAAAATTTCGTATTTTGGGACAACATTTTTTGTTTCATCATTTTTTTAACACAAAGACACGAAGGCACAAAGTATTTAGAACTGTTTTTACGAGAGTAACCCAGAAGCAGTCTTGACCTTTTCCTTTTTTTACTTTTGCCTTTTTACTTTTTACTTGACTCTATGAATAGCTTTGGACAAATTTTCAGGTTAACTTCTTTTGGCGAATCGCACGGGAAAGCCATTGGAGGAATCATCGACGGCTGCCCTGCCGGTTTGGAAATCGATCTGGATTTTATCCAGAATGAGTTGAACCGACGGAAACCCGGTCAATCAAAGATTACAACTCAACGCGACGAAAGTGATCAGGTTGAATTTTTATCCGGAATATTTGAAGGAAAAACGCAGGGAACACCGATTGCCTTTCAAATACGGAACAAAGATCAGCATTCGTCGGACTACAACGACCTGAAAGATGTTTTCCGCCCATCGCACGCCGATTACACCTACATTCAGAAATACGGAACCCGCGACCATCGTGGAGGCGGTCGGTCATCGGCACGCGAAACCATTGCTCGTGTGGTGGCGGGAGCGGTAGCCAAATTACTTCTGAAAAGAGTTGGTGTTTCCATTCAGGCTTATGTTTCGAGAGTTGGTGAAATTCAACTCGGCAAACCCTATACTGAACTTGATTTAAGCCAGACCGAATCGAACATTGTTCGTTGTCCGGATGTCGAAACTGCCAATCGAATGATTGCCCGGATTGAAGAAGCAGGTCGCAATCACGATACCGTTGGCGGTGTGGTAACCGGCGTTATTCAAGGCGTTCCTGCCGGTTGGGGCGAACCTGTATTTAATAAACTTCATGCCGACATGGGTTTTGCCATGCTTGGAATCAATGCCGTTAAAGGCTTCGAATATGGATCAGGTTTCGACGGAACGCGCTTATCGGGCTCGGAACACAACGATGTTTTCATCAAGACTGAAACCGGTGTGCGGACCAAAACCAATCATTCAGGAGGGATTCAGGGCGGAATTTCGAACGGTGAAGACATTTATTTTAACGTAGCGTTTAAACCGATTGCTACCTTGCTAAAAGAACAAAATACAGTCGATCGTGCCGAAAACGAAGTGACTATCAATCCCAAAGGTCGTCACGATCCTTGCGTGCTGCCGCGAGCAGTTCCGATTGTTGAATCGATGGCCGCCATTGTGTTGGCCGATCATTATTTGCTGAATAGAATCAATCAACTATAAACAGTAAAGGCCGGAGAAATTCGGCCTTTACTGTTTTATTTCATCACCTCGACATTGACAATCACCTTCAACTCAATTTTGCATCAAAAAGCAGGTCGTTGTTATTTTCCCATCAGGGTTATCATTATCACTCCATTTGCGGCTTTCGAACCATAAATAGAAGCATCAGAACCGGTAAGAATACTAATCGAACGAACCGTTTGTGGAACGATTGCCCCCAGTGATTCGACCTTTACCTCAACGCCGTCAACAAGGATCAAAGGATCACTTGAAGCATTGACGGTGCCAATACCTCTGATTGTTATACTATTTCCAGCCACCTGAACTCCAGGAACTTCACCTTTAATCACATCAAAAATACTATGATACGATGCAAACTTTTTATTTTGCCCATCGATATTACCTACGCTGCTTGCCAGGTCTTTCTTTTGCACCGAACCATAACCAATATTTACAACTTCATTATCCGGGTTCTCCTGCATCACCACTTCCTTAGGAGGCATTGCCTCGCTAAGCGAGAAATTGATTACCGTTCGTCCATTAATTTCTTCTTTCATCAGGGCTCCTGATAAATTGAGAACAGATATTTGAGCGGCATCGGCGTTTACCCGAACCTTATACATGCCTTTATCGTCGGTAACAACATCAGAGCTTTTGTTGTCGATTAACACCATTGCGCCAGATACAGGCTTGTTGTTCACATCAAGAACCTGTCCCGTGAGGTAATACTTCCTACCTGATTTGAGCGCAAAAGAGCTGACGGATAAAGACAGAAGAAGAATTGTTAAGACCAAAATTTTACATTTCATCTGTTTAGATTTTGTTTTTTATTTGCCAGATGCAACTCCCAACAGTCATCCTCCCGTGTGAGAAAAGATTTCTCATGGTCGTTTCATCGCTTAAGTTATTTAAAATTAGCAATACTAAATTCAGATTTAAGGTTTGTAACTAACCTTTGCAGACAATTCCGACCCGGGCGGAAAGATGCACACCAAGAACCACTGCTGCCGCAAGGGTAGCTGATGCTAGCGGCGGTAATTTTACATTTTAGTCCAATTCGTGTCAATTTTTATCTTTTATTAATTTACTAAATATCTCACGCATAGTGTCTGTGTCAATTGCTTCCATGTCTACAAGTCGTAACGATTTAACCATTTTAAGAGTAGTGGTTTTATATTTCAGAAAATGCGGTGTCTCCAAATGCGACTTATAGGCTTCTCTATTTGCATAAATTTCCAGGATTCTCACCTGAGTTGGATTATCCTTCTGAAACATGGGGTAAATTGAAATGACACCTGGTTCTAATAATACTGAAGCCTTAGCTTCTTCTTTCAGAATTGCTTTATATTCCTCAAGACTTTGAAAATCAATTTCTATTTCAGAGATGCGAATCATCAAATCTTTCATATCTGTATCTGTTTTTTTGTGTTGTGAAATACTGCAAGAATTAGCTAGTAAAACCATAAAAGTTATGAAAACTAAATTAATCAATTTCATCTGTCTATAATTTGTTTTTTAATTGCCAGATGGAACTCGCCTGAATAGTCATTCTCTTGTGTGAAAAATAATTCCTCAGGGCTCGTTTCATATGTATATCAATTTGTAGTAATTACATCGGTGTCAATTGACTGCCTATTATTCTAACTAACGTAGGATACCATACGTAGGTGCTGATTGCGGGCGATTTGGCTATCGTAGATTTTCAATTCCTGTCAAGCCGAAAAGCAGCTTGAGCGGAAAGATGCCCACCGAAAACCACTGCCGCCGAATTTGGGGGTAGCTGAAGTTATGGGCTGGGTTCATTTTTTAATCTTTATCAAACAATTTATTAAATGTCGGCTGAAGCAAAAATGCTCCAAGTATTAATGTTGAAAGCACAATAAACCTCCCTACTTTTTCTGCAAAGCCTGAACTATGTTTCTTTTTGTTTTCCACCTTACATGTCAATTTCGTAATGTAAAAGTCAACATAGATAAAACATAAATAGATTGGCCAGAAAATATAGTTAAAGTACTTGTCAAAATCGAGAAACTCACCAAAAACTAACGTTGAAAAAGATAGCGTAATTCCAAGAGAAAATATAACCAAAAGAAATCTGAATAAGTAATCAGGTTTTAACGATAATTTTCTCTCTGAAAGCTGTCCAACTTTGAAAAGCCAAATAAAAAATAGAATGGGAATGAATATCATTAAAAGTAAAAGGTTGCCAGGTGAAGTCCGAACCAACCAGTCAAATTCCCAAAAGTTGTCTCTGTTTACTTTCATTATTTTATTTCTCTCTCTTAGTTGTGACTGCCCAATAACCTTGCCACATAACTAGTATATACTACCAAATATAGGGTACTTTTTTCAGATATTATTGATAATCAGTATTTTTATTTTAACTGATTTAACTACATTTCACACCGCAAAATCCCATCCCTACCCGTCCGGTCAGTAAACAAACTCAATGTTGTCGACCCAAAAAACCGATTCGGGAGAGCCCTGGTACAGGATTCCCTGGTAGCTCGATGTAAAATAAAAAATCAGGTGTGTAGGAACATCTTCGGGGTTTCCCCAGCCGGTTTCGACCAGTGGCACCATTTTATTTTTCGAATTCCTGACATAAACCTCTCCAGCTCCAGGAATTAAGCCCATCGTTTTAGCATCGTATTCAGGCAAACGGGTACAATCGCCATAAGTTACCGGAAATGTGGCACCATTGACCCATTGACTGACCGTTCCGGTAAAAAACCGACGGGCGCCTCCAATGCGGGTAGCAAACACGTTCCCATTCTGATCCTCCCATCGTTTCTGAAGAATGACACAAAACTCAGCCTTGTCAGGCCCTTCAACCGGATCGATGCTATAAACGGCTTTTACCCGCTGATTTCCAACACGATATTTATAGTCGAATTTTACCGCTTTGGGCTTTTTACTAAATGCTATTCCCTGATTGACATTTTTCAGCGGATCTTTTAAACCCCGAACCGGCTCGTTCAATTCCCCAACGAATAAAGTTCCGGCAATCAAAACTTCAACTTTAAGCCCGGCAATGTTGTCCTTTCGTATCGCTGTTTCCAACCGGCAACAAGAACCATCGCCTCTTTTTTCAGGATAAACTCTCGTGTTTCCCACATCAAGAACCATTTTCGAATAAACGTTTGAGGTTGCCCAGGGCGATTTCGGATCTTTCAACTTGGTGTCGTAAAAATCAGATTGGGGACTCACCACTCCCACCCCATATAAATCGATGGTTTTACCACTCAACAAAATGGATTCCTTCACTTTACGCGCATACCAAAAATCGAGCGACGAATAATTGAGCTGCCCTTGTTTGTCGAGGTATGCTGAAGGATCAATTTGGGAAAAAGCATCCGATGCGCAAAAACACAGAAACCAAATAACTACTGCTACTGGGCGGTATGGTAAGAATTTTTTCATCGTAATGTGACTCTGATTATCAATAGGCACAAATTTAGCGCAATTATCAGACCTAAATCGCTGCAATTACTTTTCGCACGAAAAAGATAAAAAGAACAGCTACTGAGATCCATCAACTGCCTGAAGTATTTCATTCCAAAAATTCCTGAAATGTGTTCCTCAACACTTCCGAATTTAAAAAAAAGCACTTACTTAGCAGCACAGTACAGGACAACACGAAATTCATATAAATTAAAACTTAAAAACTGACTCTACGATGACTCAAAACAGCAGATTGATAGGCCGTTTGCCTAAAGTTGGCATCCGCCCTGTGATTGACGGAAGAGAAATGGGCGTGCGCGAATCGCTCGAAGTGCAGACCATGAACATGGCCAAAGCTGCCGCAAAATTTATTGAAGAAAACCTGCGTTTCCCAAGTGGCGAAAAAGTGGAATGCGTAATTGCCGACACCACCATTGGCGGTGTTGCCGATGCCGCTTATTGTGCCGATAAATTCGAAAAAGAAGGCGTTGGCGTATCGCTGACTGTTACGCCATGCTGGTGTTACGGAACCGAAGTGATGGACACCCACCCTTCGATGCCCAAAGCAGTATGGGGGTTCAACGGCACCGAACGTCCGGGCGCTGTTTATTTAGCAGCCGCATTGGCCGGATATTCGCAAAAAGGACTTCCGGCATTCGGAATTTATGGCCGCGATGTTCAGGATGCAGGCGACACCAGCATTCCTGCCGATGTTCAGGAAAAATTGTTACGCTTCACCAAAGCGGCTCTGGCTACTGCTCAAATGAAAGGAAAATCGTATTTATCAATCGGTTACTCTTCCATGGGTATTGCCGGTTCGATGGTCGATCCCGATTTCTTTCAGGAATATCTTGGAATCAGAACTGAATTTGTTGAATCGGTTGAGCTAATTCGCCGGATTGAAAAAGGCATTTTTGATCAGGAAGAATATGCAAAGGCAATGGCATGGACTAAAGCCAACTGTAAAGAAGGAGCCGATTTAAACTCTGCCGAACTTCAGTCGGATCGCAAACGGAAAGACTGGGAGTGGGAAGTTGTGGTGAAAATGACTTTAATTGCCCGCGACCTGATGGTTGGAAATCCAAAATTAAAGGCAATGGGTTTTGGCGAAGAATCGAAAGGCCGGAATGCCATTTTGGGAGGTTTCCAGGGACAACGCCAATGGACCGATTATTACCCGAATGCTGACTTTACTGAAGCTATCCTGAATTCGTCGTTCGACTGGAATGGAATTCGCGAAGCCTTTGTGTTTGCAACTGAAAACGATAGCCTAAATGGAGTTTCCATGTTGTTTGGCCATTTACTGACCAACACCGCCCAGATTTTCTCGGATGTGCGCACATTCTGGAGTCCTGATTCAGTGAAAAGGGTAACCGGTAAGGCGCTAACCGGAAAAGCAAGTGGTGGTATCATCCACCTAATCAATTCAGGATCGACAACACTGGATGCAACTGCCCGGCAAAAAGATGCCAAAGGAAATCCGGTGATGAAAGCATTCTGGGACATTACCGCTAAAGATGTGGATGCTTGCCTCGAAAATACGCAATGGCCACCGGCAAACAAAGGTTATTTCAGAGGTGGAGGTTATTCATCGCTGTTTAAAACAGCCGGCGAAATGCCGGTTACCATGTCGCGGTTAAATCTGGTAAAAGGGATTGGTCCTGTTTTACAAATTGCTGAAGGATGGACTGTTGAACTACCCGATGAGATTCACACTGTTTTAGACAAACGTACCGATCCAACCTGGCCAACTACCTGGTTCGTTCCTCGTTTGGCTGATAACGATGCCTTCAAAGATGTGTACAGCGTAATGGCTAACTGGGGCGCTAACCATGGTGCAATTTCGTACGGACACATCGGCGCCGACCTCATTACTTTGGCTTCGATTCTTCGCATTCCGGTAAATATGCACAATGTTAGCAGCGACCAGATTTTCAGGCCAAGTGCCTGGTCGGCTTTCGGAACCGACAAAGAAGGTGCTGATTACCGTGCCTGTGCCACCTATGGCCCTTTGTATAAGTAAAGGTATCCTTTGCCGTTCACTTCAGTGAACGGACATAATGCAATATTTGCTATCTTCGCAACTGATATAAGTTGAAAGCCTGAATTGTACTTGCAGTTCAGGCTTTTTCAAAACAATCAGGATGGAACAATTTACATTTAAATTAGACGCAAGTTCTTCTCAAACCAAGATACAGCAATTGATTCATGCTGTTAGCGAAGCAATTAATCTTGGAATTTTAAAAGATGGTGATTTTTTGCCCTCAGTCAATCAGTTAAACCGTGAAAGTGGGATCTCGCGCGACACCATCTTTAAAGCCTATTCGATTTTAAAGCAACGAAGCATCATTTCCTCAACTCCAACCAAGGGATATTTTGTTTCCTCCGAGTCGTACCGGGTATTTATTCTGTTAGACGATTTCAGTGCCTTTAAGGAACAACTCTACAAATCGTTGAGGGCAAATATTCCTGATACGTATTCGATTGACCTTTTATTTCACCACTACAACCCCGAAATTTTTAATCAGCTTATTCTGAACAGCCTGGGTCGTTACAGCATGTATATTGTGATGAATATCGACAACAAAAGTCTGGAAGAAGTGGTCCGAAAAATTGATCCGAAAAAACTGTTGATCCTTGATATGGGATTTGATCCTAAAAATGAGGTTTCCAGTCTCACCCAGGATTTTAATCAGGCTGTTTACGATTGTTTAAGTTCAGGGCTGGAACTTATTCAGAAATACCAGGAATTTATACTTGTTTTCCCAAAAAATACTCCGCATCCCATTGAAACCATCGATGCATTCAACCGGTTTTGTACCGAACACCAACTGAAACACAATGTACTGGAGAATATTGACGACCGCGAAGTTCAGCCGGGACAAGCCTATCTGGTCATCAAAGATTCAGATTTGGTTAAGATTGTGAAAGATTGCAAGAAAAACAGTTATCAAATTGGGAAAGATGTAGGCATAATTTCTTATAATGATTCTCCGATGAAAGAAATTGTTGGCTCCGGGATTACAGTAATCTCTACCGATTTTATTCGATTGGGTAAAGATTGTGCCAACTTCATTGTTAATAAAGAGCGAGTTAACGCTGTTATGCCCACCCGGCTAATCATTCGCAGTTCGCTGTAAGCGTTTTGTTGTGCAACTATCAGGCATAATATTTGTCTATACTAATAATCACAATTAAACGTTTATTCAGTAAATAAAACAGCCATGAAAAAACTTACAATTCTTATCCTGTTGGCTATAGTTGCCATAACAGGGAATGCTCAGGACTTTTTTGATTTTGGCCCAAAAATCGGGATGAATACGTCTAAGATTTCGACACATATGTCTGATTATAATGCAGAAGCAGTAAACAGTTATCAATTTGGTGCTTTTGCACGCTTTAATCTTGGACGGCTTTACCTTCAGCCTGAAGCCTATTCAAATTCAAAAAAAGGTAAAGTGATAAGCGCCAGTGATCTTGGTCTTTCAACCATCAATTCGTTTGATCTGAAAACCATTGATGTTCCAGTTCTGCTTGGACTTAAAATCATTGATCAGAAAGCCTTGAATCTTCGTGTTTTGGCTGGGCCAACATTCTCATTCTTAACCGATAAAAGTGTTAAAGGTCAACTTACCGAAGACAATCTGAAAAATAGTTTCTTTGGATGGCAGTATGGCGTGGGTATTGATTTCCTTTTCCTGTCGCTGGATGTCAGAAAAGAGTCATTCAGTAACAATCTGTACGACACACCAAACTTTGATTTTGACACCAAAAACGGAACGTTTGTAATCAGTTTGGGAATGAAGTTATTTTAGAATCAATAAACTATATTTACCGTATGAAACGGTTTATTTTTTCCCTGATTTCCTTTTGTGCAGTACTTTTTAGTTATGCACAAAAGGAAATCCGTTTAGATAGCATTCCACAGATTCATCAGGAAGATCGATTGAAAGAACTCAACCTGGAGAAACCTTTGCTTTTTGAGAATTCGTTTTCGATGGGAGAAATAAATTTGCCCGATAAATCCATGTTTAACCAGCCACTTCTACCCGATTACAGTAAAAATCTGGACATTAAAAAATACCTCAATTCTTCCAAATCAACAACTGAGTCCTTTTCGACGAACGGATTTATAGTTTCACCTTTTTATACCAATGGAGCGGTTTTTAATCAATCGACTTACCGTGTAAGCGATAAGTTTTCGTTTGGTGGAAATAGCTTTGGAGCACAATCTGTTTTCGATCGGCCTGCGCTAAATCCGGCCATCCAAAATATGAGTACCAAAGGCGCATCCATGTTTATGCAATACAAGGTTTCCAAAAACTTTAAAGTCGAAACACGAGTTAGTGTATCTACCCACAAATCGCCCTGGGAACCCTAAATTACCATTCGCTTTATTCGCAAAGTTGATCAAAATCAGACCGATATTCCTTATTTACAACGGATTGACATGACCTGTGAATCTTTTCATTTGTCACAAAAATTAATCAACATTTCGACTAAATTTGGTGCACTTTTACGAAAAGTAATTTTATGCTCGAAAAGATCAGAAAAATTGAACGGGTTTTTAAACAATTAGACAGAGAAACCCAAAAATTTGGGAACCAATCGAACCTGAAGTGTTTGACAAATTGCAACCTGTGCTGCTTAAAGAAGGGATTGGAAGCCAATGTTCTCGAATTCCTGCCACTTGCCTATCATCTGGTCCAGAACAACTTACACGAAGCCGCTCTTGATCTTTTGGACACCGAACCCGAACATTGCATCAACCTGGCGAAAAATCCAGCGCTTGGACAAACAGCGGGTTGTGGCGCCTATGAACAGCGTGGACTTATTTGCCGACTTTTTGGGTTTTCTGCGGTTCGCGATAAGAACTCGAAATTAGCGGTTTACACCTGTACTCACATCAAACACGAATACCCTGAAGAATTCAAGCGAGCATCTGAACTTATTAACGCCAAAGGAATGAATATCCCGTTGGTAACTGACTTTTATTACCAGATCTACTTCATCGACACGCAAATGGCTAACGATTACAACCCGATCAATGTGAGTATCAGGAAAGCCATTGAGCATGTTGCCTATTATTATTCGAATCGGCCCATTCGAAAACCAAACAAGAAGTTGAATCCTCAAATTGGAAATAAATAATAAATGCCGGAACTTACAGTAAATATTCCTGATCTCTCCGCTGAATTTCAATTCTTTACATCGCGCAGCAGTGGCCCTGGCGGTCAAAATGTAAACAAGGTGAATTCGAAAGTTGAACTTCGGTTCGACATTCAGAACTCCGACTTGCTGTCTGAAGATCAAAAGAATATACTTCTGATCAAACTGGCATCAAAAATTACTTCTGAAGGAATATTGAGCGTTGTTTCTCAGCGCGACCGCTCGCAACTCTCGAACAAGGAAGATGCCATTGAAAAGCTGTATTTACTTATTTCAAAAGCTCTGACGCCGGTTAAACCCAGAAAAAATACCAGACCAACAAAAGGCTCAATAGAAAAAAGATTGGCCACAAAGCGAATTAAGTCTGAGATAAAGCAAAATCGCCAGAAATTCGACGATTAATCATTCATCGGCTCATTCGTTCAATTGAGATTTCAGCATAAAACTTTATGATACAATTACATCCGGTAAAAAATTCCGATAGACTAAATTCTGATTTTAAAGAAATTTATGAGACTTCATTTCCTGACGATGAACGAAGGGAATGGACGCAGTTACTTGAAATACTGGACAATAAACAATTTATTCTGAATGAAATTTACGATCAGCAAAAATATCTGGGCTTCATTTCGATCTGGAATCTGACAGAATTCAATTTCATTGAACATTTTGCCATTCGCACTACCGAGCAAGGAAAAGGCTACGGAACTCAAACAATGGAGCATGTTCTCTCTACAAATTCAAAACCGATCGTACTTGAAATTGAAGAACCGCTTACCGAGACTGCCCGTAAACGAATGGAATTTTATGAGCGGCTAAACTTTACAGTAAACGACTTCAGTTACTTTCAGCCACCCTATTCTATCGGGAAAAGCAGCGTTAAATTGTTATTAATGAGCTATCCTGCAAAAATAAAACCTGAAGATTTTGAAAGAATCAAAGATCAAATCTATCATTGGGTGTACGGGCATAACAATGAAGCTCTGGAATCAGAGACTATTGAGGATTTTCTGACAGACTAAAAGTTTTTATTTTTGCACATAGAATAAATTTTTAAAATTCATATCTCACTTATAATCAATGAAACGAGCCATGAGAGCGATACTCTCACACACGAGGATGACTAATATGGCGAATTGTAGCGAAGCGGAAATCCCCGAAGGGAATTCCATCTGGCAATTAAAAAACAAATTATAGAAAGATGAAATCACTTTATTTATTACTGAACGACGTATTCCGCGACCTCGACTTTCTGGAATTGTACGCCCGGCTTACGGCTGTAATGGTTACCATAGTAGCCCTTTTCGTAATCGCGATGATCGTTCATTGGATAACCAAAATTCTGACCGTAAAAATCATCCATCGATTGGTTGAGAAATCAAAGACAGATTGGGACGATTATCTGCTGAAGCGCAAAGTGTTTCAATCGATGTCGCACCTCACTTCTGCTTTGGTTTTTTATTATTCAAGTAACTTTTCTGAGATTCCTGAAGTCACCCGAATTCTAACCATATTCACGAATATCTATTTTGTGGTTATTTTCATTAAAGTGGTTTCCGGAGTATTAAAGGCCTCGAATGACATCTATCTGACTACCCCATACGCATCGACACGTTCGATCAAAGGATACATTCAATTGGTAATGATTCTGGTTTATTTCATTGCCGGAATCTTCATCATTGGCATCATCTTCGACAAATCGCCACTTTATTTGCTTGGAGGTTTAAGCGCCATTGCTGCCGTACTTTTATTGGTATTTAAAGACACAATACTTGGTCTGGTTGCCAGTATTCAGCTCTCAGCCAACAAGATGTTAAAGCCTGGCGACTGGATTGAAATGCCCAAACACAACGCCAATGGAACCGTCATCGATATTTCATTAAACACGGTCAAGGTTCAGAACTTCGACAAAACCATATCTACCATTCCGACCTACTCGTTAGTTGCCGATTCGTTTCTAAACTGGTCGGGCATGGAAGAATCAGAAGGCAGAAGAATCAAGCGATCGATAAATATTGACATGAAGAGTGTTCAGTTTTGCGATGAAGAAATGCTCGAACGATTCAAAAAACTTCACTTAATACAGAGCTATATTTCTGATAGACAAAAAGAAATAACCGACCACAATAAAAAACTTGGTATTGAAGACGAATCATATCCGAATGGGCGTCGACAGACGAACCTAGGCATTTTCAGAAAATACCTGGAAGAGTATTTAAAAAACAACCCACACACTAACAACAATATGACATTGCTGGTCAGGCATTTGCAACCGACGGAAACAGGGCTGCCAGTCGAAATATACATGTTCAGTAAAAACAAAGACTGGGTTGATTATGAAGGGATTCAAGCCGACATTTTTGATCATATTTTGGCAATTATTCCAGAGTTTAAACTCCGGGTTTTTCAGGCTCCTTCGGGCAGCGACATTAACGATTTATCTGAAAAACTTGCGAATCGGATGAACTAAGCAAGAAGGAGAATAAATACCATATTCTCAAATGGAAAAAATCACTTACATTTGCCAATCTATTTTATTCGTTCATTAGTGAATTTGATAATTTAACTTTCAGTTCATTACAATCATGATGTTTTTAAACAAGAATAATTGAAGATTATCATTTTTTTGTACTTTTGAGTTTCAATTTTTAAAACGACAGTTATAACTATAGATTATGAATGATCTGCATATTGAGCCACTTCCGAATATCGACGAATTGGATGAAAAAATTCTGAAATTGATTACGAAAAATGCCCGGATTCCATTTTTAGAGGTTGCCCGCGAATGTGGAGTTTCCGGAGCCGCAATTCATCAGCGAGTACAGCGTTTACTCAATTTAGGTGTCGTTTCGGGAAGTGAATTTATAGTCAATCCTCAAAAAATGGGGTATTTTACTTGTGCGTATATGGGTATTCATCTCGAAAAAGCCAAATTTCACAAGCAAGTAGTTGCCGAACTAACAAAAATTCCTGAAGTTGTTGAATGTCATTATGTAACAGGAACTTATGCCATTTTCATTAAAGTTCAGACAAAAACAAATAAGCACCTGAAGAAATTAATTGACGAAGATTTACAGGAAATAGAAGGAATTGCCAGTACTGAAACTTTTATTTCGCTCGAAATGGAGTTTAAGCGTCAGGTTCCAATAAAGTAACAATATACTTTTGCTAAAAAAATAAGGGTGCCGTTGTTGAACGGCACCCTTATTTTTTTAGCAATTTTCCATTTTTCGCAACTATTGTGACTATTATCTGACATATTGAATTAATATACCGTGTTAATTACCAAAATAATCAAATTTTAGCTAATTTTGAAACATTAAATTTATACAATCAATATACCGTCATGACGTTACGAAATCAATTGGATGATATCGATTTGAACATTCTGGACATTATCTCAAAAAATGCACGTATTCCATTTAAAGATGTAGCTGCCGAAGTTGGCGTATCAAGAGCTGCCGTTCATCAACGAGTCAACCGAATGATCGACCTGGATGTGATAACTGGTTCTGGCTATCACATCGACCCAAAGAAAATTGATTTCAAGACCTGCACATACATTGGCATCTTTCTCGAAAAAGGGAGTCTATATTCTACTGTCGCTGAAAAGCTTAAAATGATACCTGAAATTGTAGAGTGTCACTATACAACTGGGCAGTATGCTGTATTTGCTAAGGTTTATGCCAAAGACAACGAGCATCTCCGTGATATTCTGAGTGATAAAATTCAAAAAATTGCTGGCGTCGCCAGTACCGAAACATTCATTTCGCTTGACGAAACATTTAAACGCGAAGTCCCAATCTTTTAGCAACTGTTATTCGGTTTTAAAACCAAAATTTCCGGGCGATATTCCTACTTTAAATTCATTGATTAGTTTTCCGGATGGAGAATACCGGTGAACAAGACCGTTTTGCCTGTGATCTATGGCATCACCAACATAAATTTCAGAGCTTAACGGATCAATACCAAGGCTATAAAATCCTCCATATGAACTGGAATAATCGGAATTGATAAACGGCTGTTCGGGTATTCGCGTATCGGTGACCGACATTCGCCAGACATGCCTGTTTAAATAATAAATGGTATCACCGGTAGTATTTATGCAAAGCTTTAGTGGATGATCGCCAAGTGCAAAGCGGAACGACCGCTCAATCTCCCGTGTCTCAGCATCAATTTTCAACAAACCAGGCTGTTCGTATCCATACGGACTCCCATCAAAACCTCCATCGGTCAGCACCCAAATCTTATTATACTTATCGAGAACCATACTGTTGGGCTGTTTAAACACCTCTATTGAATCAACCAATTGATCAGTGTTCGAATCAATGACCAAAATTTTATTATCATACGACCAACAGTTGACAAAAACCAGATTCTTAAATTCGAGCATTTGTTCAGTGGGATGCTGGTTGAATTCCGATTTCGGATTATTAACCGCGATTTGGCCAGTTATCTGGAATGTTTGCGGATCGAAAACAGTAATTTTCCGTGCATAAAGATCAGTCACGTAAGCTTTATGCGAATCGACAACATGTACATATCTGGGAGAACTTAAACCAGAGATGCTCCCTTTAAACTCAGCCGTTTGGCTATCGATCACATATATTTTGCCCGAATTATTTACCACAACAAAAGCCATGTGATTCCAAATTGTGACTGATTGGGCCACATCACCCAATGGAGCGCTGTTTCTGGCCTGAAATACGTCATTGTAAACCCTTTTTGCCTCAGGATCATAAAACGACAACGATGAGTTGCCATACATGAAATTACCCTCATTAACGATATAAACACCTTTATTGCCTGAAAAATCAAAAAATACAGTATCCAGCGGATTTTTAGAACAAGAAAAAAACAATTGAGTCGCTAAAACCCATAGCAATATACCCCAAGCACAATGCCCTTTGCTCCATGCCCCATGCTCTATGCCCCAAGCCTTTTGCCTTCGGTCAGCGGTCTCCGGTCTCCGGTCTTCTTCCATTTTCTTATTTCCTTTCACTTCTTATAGCTTATTTGGATGGTTAATGAATAATACCGACCAGGCATTGGCCGCCACAAAATAGCCATGTAGTCTGAATTTGTGAGATTTTCAATATTGGCAACCACATCCATCACGAAAGGTTTAAAATCGATCTGTCGGCCAACACTCATATCGAGCAACCAATAAGGATTCAGTACTTTTTCATAGTCCGATTCCACGTTATTGCTTGAAGTGTATCGCTTCCCGGTAAAAGGAGCATTTAATTTCAGGTAATATTTTTTGTAATCGGCTTCTGCAAACAAGTTCGCTTTATCTTTTGGTATGTAAATCAACTGTTTTCCGCGCGACTCGTCAACCGATGGAACCGCATCGATGTTCGATGTGGCTGAATGCGAATAATTCCCTTTCATATCAAAAGTGAGATTATGCGAAAATTGAGAGTGAACTGAAAGCTGAACTTCGGCGCCCCGCGCGAAAACCTTACGAAGATTATTTGCTTCCCAATAGGATGCGCCACTTGACGACGGTTGCCATACAATCCAGTTATCGATTAGCGAAGCAAATCCGGTAATTTGTCCTGAAAGAATAACCTTGTCGCTGCGTTTCGAATACGAAATGGCCAGATCGCCCGAGGAACCATCTTCTGGTTTTAAACTGGAATTTCCGCCTGGAAACCAATACAAATCGTTCAAGCTGGGTTGATGATAATTGCGTGAAACATTCAATTTTAAAGCAACATCTTGCTTTTTATCCACCAAATATTCGGCCCCAAAAGAAGGAATAAACCCGATTAACTTGCTATCGTATAAATCGGTCCGGAATAAAAAAGAAAACAACCATTTGGGATCAGGCTGAAAATGAACTGCATTCAACAGTGAAAATTCAAGCCGGTCGTGGTCGTAGCCAATCTTCTGTGCCCGATCAAAAACTGAAACCTGATGATAGCCCGAATTAAGCGACCAATCCAGGCTCAGTTTCTCTTGAGGTTTCCAGTCAAAATTTAGGTTTGCGGTATAACTCTTCTCCTTACTGCGACTATCAAAATTCACAAAATTAGCTTCACTACTCGACCTGAAATAGTTTAGTTGATTCCGGTTCAATCCTACAAGCAATTCCAACTTACTTTTTTCCGTCAGGTATTTCCACGAACCAACTGCCCGAACATTCCAATCATTCTGAGTTTCCTTTCGCACATCGCCTTCAAACGACATCAATTGAGGCAAATCACGATCACTCTGATAAGCCCACAATTTAGCCGAAAGAGTATGTTTCGCCAACCGGCAATACAGCTCCTGAAGCGCACCCAGCTTTGCGTATCCGGCATTCTTCTGAACCGACTCGTGCATGGGCAAAACACCATAATTGAAATACGGAAAATCATTCTTGCTTTGGTCAGAAAACAAACGTGTTTTCAACTGAATCCGGCCATTTCCAAAACCGACATTCAGATATTCTTTGGCGGTAGAAAAACTTTCCAGCGTTTGTACATAGCGAACGCTAAACCGATCAGTCCAATCGGGTTTATTGTTGATCAAAACACTCCCACCTAGCGCTCCTGAGCCCGACTGCAAAGAACTTCCACCGTGAAATAAACTAATATCGTCAATGAAATAAACCGGGAACAACGAAAAATCGACATCGCCACGCATAGGCGAATTTAGTTTCATTCCGTTCCAAAACACTTGTGTATGCGATGGGGCAGTTCCCCGAAACGAAGCTGTTGCAGTTGAACCTCTTCCATAAGATTTCATAAAAACCGGAGAATACGACGATAACAATTCCGAAATCGTTTGTGTTTTCATCAATTGAAGGGCCAGTGTATCAATGTGAGTAACCATCGAACCGGCCTCCTCAATTTTCCGTTTACCAAACACCTGAACTTCCTGAATACGAATTGTATCAGTTAATTTCTGTGCTGAAGTTTCATCAGAGAAATAAATCAGGAACAGGATACAAAGCAGCACTTTGAATTTGATACGGATGAGATTTCTCGTTTTTGCTCCCACCTTGCTATCTTTTTACAATTTTCTGCTGAAATACCTGATTCCCGGACTTTACCCGAAGAACGTATAAACCCGCAGCTAAATTCCCTAAATTCAATTCTGTTACCGATCCTTGCTGAACAAGAATCAAAGCACCTTCTATTGTAAACAGTTCCACCGAATCAATGGGCGATGAGCAATTTATTTTAACCGATTCGGTAAACGGATTCGGATAGATAGCACACCATTGAGGCACTTGCTGTAGCGAATTTGCTCCGGTAACCATCTTCACAATCAACCGCGAGGAATCAATTCCTGAATGAATCAGGTATTCGCCCGACAGGTCTGCTGTGAAAGACGCTTTTCCAAATTCATCAGTGATAAGTGATACCTTTTTGGCCTCATCAACATTGGGTGTAGCAACAACCAACTGATTGGCAATGGCTTCAGACGAATTAATTGCCACATTTCGATTGGCATCCATAGTACAATAATATTTTTTCAACTGAACTTCAACAGATTGACCAACCTTGACGGTATCAGCTCCCGTGGTCAACTGAGTTACTGTCCAAGCCAGATTATTATCAGTGATGTGATAAATCAGAATTTCATCATCGTTATTTACTTTAATCTTGTCGGAACCTGAAACAACGGGCTGTTGATTGAGCATTACCACCCAGGTTTTCCGATAGGAATCCGCAGTACGCGAACCACCATACCCAAACGTGTAAACCGTCGAACCATCTTCAATCGCCGGAACTTTCCACAAATACAAAGCAGATCCGCCTTCCGCATCATCGCGAAAAGCCCAGTCTCCATCAAATCCGGAAGCTTTAAAAACTGAAGCAACGGCATGTGCAAGTGAAACAAAGCTGATCTCCGTCAACCCATAGTTTTTTTGATTCCGGTCAACTTTTGTTGTCAGATCAACTTGTTCAACCCAAACCGATTGCCGTGGAATAACCGTTTTTTCACTTGTCTTTACCGAAATGTAAACTTTCTTCAGCTCCGATTCGGGCAAAACCTCAATCTGTACCGAATCACTAATCAACTGATTATCGGAGACTTCAAAATGAAGCCAACATTTCCCAACCTGTTTCCCTTTCAGATAGTATTTCCCGTCTAAATTTACAATTTCAGCAATCTGAGCATCATCAATTCGCCACGAAGTATTAATTCCAGTCAGGACAGCTCCATTCTGATCAGTTAATTTTCCTGCAAGTTCCAGTTTATCATTGACTTTCAGGCTTGTTGACTGGATGGTTATTGAAGCTTTTCCAACCGAAAAAATCTCAATTTCCTTTTCAGAATAAAGATCAGGATTTGTTGCTAATGCAGCCCGCAATCGAATTGTTCCGGTTTTTTTTGCCACCAGTTTTCCGTTGGTTATTGTAGCCAATTGCGTATCGCTGACACTCCAAACAATCGCAGCATCGGCTCGCCTGATCCCGCTTTCAAAAAGAATTGCATTCAAATCGAGGCTTTGGCCAACTCCTATTTTCTGCGCCATTTCCTGGATAACAATCACCGATGTAGATCCGGTGACAGAGGCTGGTTCAACATCACGTATTCCGGTAATTTCAGTCGATATTTCGCCCAGCCATCCGGCAAGGGCATTCATTCCGGTATAAATCCGGATAAAGTGAATTTCGTCAAGTGCGACAGGCTTTTTATCCTGTTCAACGGCCCAACTGATGTCAATTGCATCGCCGCCACTTCCTTCAATTGCTGAAGTGTATGGATTATCGGGCAATTTTTCAGTTAACGATTTAACCGGAGTATTGTCGGCATAACCAAACATTTTTCGATACGAGATAACCGATCCGGGTGTCGACACATCAATTGGATTAGTTAGCCTTGTACCTTTAAGCGTGTAATTGTCCGTAGCAACATTCGGGAACAAATCAACTTTGGGATAATAGGTTTGCGCATGATAACTATTTTCAGGAATAACACCTGCACCTCCCAAATTATCAGACCAATGAATGTCGCTGGCTTGATTTAAGCCAGAATTCTGGTAAGTGACCTCATAGGATGATGTTGTTGTGTTCCAGAAATGCTCGCTTCCGGCTATTTCGTACCAGGTTTCGTCCGGAATGCCATTATGGTTTTCATCTTTCATCACCTGAATAATTCCGGGTTCAGACCAGGTGAGCGTTGAATTTCCATAGATCGTGAAATCAACACCATAAGGATTTGCCGGATCGTTTTGAATGCCCTGAGCAAAATAAACGGTAATTGATCCGCCAAAAGCGCCCAGACTAACCATGCCTTTATTGGTTCCAACAATTGAATTAGCCGCAGATGGCGTCCCAATAAAATCGGAATTGGTATATTGACCCGGTGCTGGCAAATAGTCCAAAACTTTGGAAACAAACTGGGCCTCCACTCGTCCGGTCAAAAACATCAGCACACTGATGATGAATAACTTGTTTATGTGTTTAAATCGAAACATTTGCTGTAAAATCTGATTCTTAGTTTGGATTTTGCAGCTTTTCAGAATTGAAAAATGAAAAGGATACACGGTTTTTTGCTTTTTCGCCGAAAGCTTCAAAATCCAGATTTGTAAAGGCAGGTCTTCTGACTTATCCCCTTTTTAACGCCTTCCCGTTTCCCGAGTTGGAAAACAGTGGTTAACTGCTAAAAAGTTATTCAGGAATTACAGCAGCGGGAACTGTACAGGAATTACCATTAGCCGGATTCACCTGTTTCCCTTTTAATTCTCAATGAGAAACCTATTCGGCTACAAAGTTATACAAAAGAACGGAAGAATAATTTCTTAGTCAACCAGATTGCACCTCTAGTTCATAAAATGCCATACTATGAAATCAATCTTGGGAACATACCACTGATTAACAACACAATAAACAACAACACCAGTCAAAAATTGATTGTTAACAATTCTTCTCCTGAAACCCTGAATTCGCACTGGAAATATCTTAAAAGTGTTTAATTTTGCACCTCATACAAAGCTGCAATCATTTATGTTTGAAAAGCTAATTCATCTCGAAGGAATTGATCCACTGGAATTCTTCGGCGTTAATAATGCCAAAATGAACCTGATCAAATCTTTTTTTCCGAAACTAATTATCGTCTATCGAGGCAACGACGTGATCATCAAGGGTGACGACGAAGAAATCCTGAGGTTCGAATCCAAGTTTCATTTAATCATCGACCATTACAATCAATTCAATGTACTGCCTGACGATGTGATTAACCAGGTATTCCTGAACGAATCAGAAGGAATTTCAGAAACACTGGATGAAGATAAGGATGTCTTGCTTTTCGGGATCAATGGGAAAGCCATTCGTGCCAGAACGCCCAATCAGCGGCTTTTGGTTGAAGCCAGCAAAACCTCTGACCTCATTTTCGCCATGGGTCCAGCAGGGACAGGAAAAACGTACACGGCCATTGCCCTAGCAGTCAAGGCGCTAAAAAACAGGGAGATCAAACGAATTATTCTGAGCCGCCCGGCTGTTGAAGCTGGTGAAAGACTTGGATTTCTTCCGGGAGATTTAAAAGAAAAAATTGATCCGTATTTGCAGCCGTTATACGATGCCCTTCTGGATATGATTCCGGCGAAAAAACTGGACGAATTCATGAAGGACGGTACGATACAGATTGCACCACTGGCATTTATGCGCGGGCGAACATTGAGCAATGCTTTTGTTATCCTTGACGAAGCTCAAAATGCCACCGTTCTCCAACTAAAAATGTTTTTGACTCGTATGGGACTCAACACTAAATTTGTAGTCACCGGCGACGAAACTCAAATTGATTTGCCCTTCCAGAGTCCGTCTGGATTAATTCTGGCAAAAAAAATTCTGAAGAACATTAAATACATTTCCTTTGTTCAGTTTGATGTAAAAGACATCGTCAGACACCGGTTGGTGCGCGACATTGTTTTGGCTTACGAAAAACATCATGCACATGAACTTATGAGGAAAGAAAAAGGAAAAGAAAATTTAAACACAGATAAAACAGAAGAAAAATGAGCAAAGCATTAACCCGTACCGATTTTGATTTTCCGGGACAGAAAAGTGTTTACCACGGAAAAGTGAGAGATGTGTACAACATCGACAATGAATATTTAGTTATGGTGGTCAGCGACCGCATTTCGGCCTTCGACGTGGTACTGCCCAAAGGAATTCCTTACAAAGGGCAGGTATTAAACCAGATAGCAGCTAAATTTCTGGATGCTACCAGCGACATTGTGCCGAACTGGAAAGTGGCAACTCCCGATCCGAACGTAACGGTCGGTCACCACTGCGAACCATTCAAAGTAGAAATGGTTATCCGTGGCTATCTTACTGGTCATGCATGGCGCGAATATAAAAGTGGCAAACGTACGCTTTGTGGAATCGCACTTCCTGAAGGGATGGTTGAAAACCAGAAATTTCCGGAACCAATTATTACTCCTACCACTAAGGCTTCTGAAGGGCATGACGAAGACATCTCCAGAGAAGAAATTATTGCACAAGGTATTGTGCATGAGCATGATTATGAATTGCTTGAGAAATATACCCGCGAAGTATTTCGCCGTGGTACTGTGATAGCTGCCGAAATGGGATTGATTCTGGTTGATACCAAGTATGAATTTGGAAAAAAAGATGGAAAAATCTACCTGATTGACGAAATCCACACTCCCGATTCTTCGCGCTATTTTTATTCTGAAGGGTACGAAGAACGTTTAGCGAAAGGCGAAAGTCAAAAACAACTATCGAAAGAATTTGTGCGCCAGTGGCTGATTGAAAATGGCTTTCAGGGCAAAGAGGGACAAGTAATTCCTGAAATGGACGAAGCTTTTGTGGCTTCAGTATCTGATCGATACATCGAACTATTTGAAAATATAACAGGAGACAAGTTTGTGAAATCAGATTTATCCGACATTCAGGGACGAATCGATAAAAACGTCAGAAATTTCCTGAATAACTTATAAAAAAAGATGGCTGCCTTAATAAACCAAGGCAGCCATTTTCAATAATATAGAACACCGAACGATTGATTTTTAGGTTGAATTAGAACCTTGCGGAGATTGATATTGAAGGTAAGTTTACCAAAGCATATCCTCTTGGTGATAGTTGAAAATATAAATCTCCATTTCTGAAAAAGGCATTCCCATTTACATAAACTCTTTCGCAACGAACAGGAAGCTCTCTGAAATAGACATCACGAGGAGCATCAACTACACAATAACCAACTCCTCTGCGATAGCTGTAAAAGTGATTGCCATAATAGTAGTAGTCGTCACGATCATGGTGAAACACTACAGGATTTCGGTCAAATCGCTGATAAACACGTCCGTATCTAGGATGTTCGTAATAATCAGAATCGTAGTGTTTATATTTATTGGCATATTTTGGGCGATATTCCCTATTGTTTTCACAACTATTCCAGTTTTTCCGTTCGTAATAACCACCCCGGTCATCTCTCCTGTTGTTATACGCAGACCGGTCATCGTCATGACGTGATTCCCGATATTCCTTCCGTTCGTGTCCGTTTCCTTTTTTCCCTTCTCTGTTATCCTCGGCTTTTGCTTCAATTGTAGAAGCTACCATTGCTGTCGCAAGTACTAAAACTGGGAAATATGTTCTAAAATTATTTAAAGTTTTCATGACTTTTCGTTTTAAGGTGAATCAATAATTGTTTGAACTTTACCGGTAATTGATTAGGTTAAAACAAAGCTTGTGCCAAAATGAAAGGATATCAAAAGGAAAATATATCACATTGAAAGCGTGGAATTTAATTTTACAAAATCATCCAGATTAATACTTCTTATTCTCAAATCGGAAACTTTCTTATTCAAAAAGTACTATTTTTGCGACAAAATTGAACCTTGTGGGACGAATATTAGCCATCGATTACGGAAAAAAACGTGTTGGAATTGCGGTTACAGATCCGATGCAGATGATTGCAACACGTTTAACTACTGTTTCGAGTCATGAAATCTGGATCTTCCTGAAAGACTACTTTGCAAAAGAAAGTGTCGAAAAAGTAATTGTAGGATATCCGATGCAAATGAACAATCAGCCCTCCGAAGCCGTTCTGTATATCAATCCGTTTCTGAAAAAGTTTCAGAAAGATTATCCAGACATGCCTTTGGAACAGGTTGACGAACGATTTACATCTAAAATGGCATTTCGGACTATGATCGATGCCGGATTGAAAAAGAAAGACAGGCAGAATAAAGGAACAATTGATGGGGTTAGCGCCACCATTATTTTACAAAGCTATTTAGAACAAAAAAATTACATTAAATGATTTATCCGGTTACCGTATTTGGCGATCCAGTGCTTCGAAAAAAAGCACAACCAATTACAAAAGATTTTCAGGATCTGAAAGGTTTTATACAGAACATGTTTGACACTATGTACAATTCGGATGGTGTCGGGTTAGCTGCGCCTCAGGTTGGGCAAGCTGTCCGCATTTTTGTAATTGACTCGGATGTTGATGATGAAGATGAACTTCCCGGAATAAAAAAAGCGTTTATTAATCCAGAAATCGTCGAGAAATCAGGCGAAGAGTGGGTTATGAACGAAGGCTGCCTAAGTTTACCTGAAATTCGCGAAGACGTTCTGCGTCCTGAAACGGTAAAAATTAAATACGTGGACGAAGAATTCAATGAACACATTGAAACATACAGTGGATTTACCTCGCGGGTAATTCAACACGAATATGATCATTTGGAAGGTGTAATGTTTGTTGACTATCTTAATCCACTAAGGAAAAGGATTCTGAAGAGCAAATTATCAGCGATTTCCAAAGGAAAGGTCATTCCAAAGTATCGTATCAAAGTTCCCGGAAAATAAAACAAGACCGTTTCATTAGTAAAAAAAGGCCATTCGTGTAAAAAATCGGACATTCAGAAAAATTTAACTTTTCAGAAAAAACCAAACATAAGTTTCTGGCGTAACTGGTAAAAAAGTCAAAAATGCCAGTTACAAGAAGCTTTTTCCAGAAGATTCCTTTTATTCGTATAACCAGCCTTTTTCTGATTGGCATTCTGGTCAATCATTTCTTCATTCTTGATACACGCCTGATTGCCATTGTTCTGGCGATCCTGATTTCGACACTGATTTTATTCTGGCATAATAGTAATTTTGTTTCCATCCAGATTCAAAATGCAATACTTGCGCTAACCATAGCACTTTTGGGAGCTTTTTATCCGAATCATTCCGTCCAAGAAAAAGATCTTGATTTTAGCAGAAAAGACTATTATTTGGCTGAAGTTTGCCAAAAGCCAGGAGAAAAAGCAAAGACTTTCCAAACCATCCTGATCATTCAAAATGATAAATTAAAAGCGCCCGAAAAAGTCATTGCCTATTTCAGTAAGGTCGGATTTGATTCAACAATAACTACCGGAAATCAGTTAATTATCCTCGCCAAACCGCAAGCGATCAAGAATGCCGGTAATCCGTTTGAATTCGATTATCAGTCATTGATGCACCAGCGAAACATATGGTTTTCTGTTTACCTAACAAATGGAATGTATTTAAAGACTGGCCACCAGATTACTCATATTCGCAATTTATCCGAAAAAGTTCGGGATCGCCTGATTGCGATATTGAATGAAGCTTTGCCCAACAAGGAAGAGCGATCAGTGGTTTCGGCGCTGACTTTGGGATATCGGACAGAACTTGCCCAGGATACTCTTGATTATTTCGCATCGACAGGTGCAATGCACGTATTGTCAGTTTCAGGATTACATGTAGCCTTAATTTACATGATTCTCGGATTTCTGCTGGCTTTTCTGAAACGGGGAAAAATTGAACCAATTATATTCTCGGTGGTCATGATTTCGTTTTTGTGGATTTATGCCTTTATTTCAGGATTTTCACCGCCAGTTCAGCGGGCAACGGTAATGTTTACCTTTGTTATTATTGGAAATGGAATCAGAAGGCCTGTTAATATTTATAATTCGCTTACCGCTTCTGCCCTATTCCTGATTTTGCTAAATCCAAACGTTCTTTTTGATGTTGGATTTCAACTCTCATACCTCGCCATATTGGGGATAGTCCTTATCCAACCGGTACTATACAATATTCTTGAGCTAGCTAATCCAATTCTAAAATGGACATGGAGCTTATTTACAGTTTCTGTAGCGGCACAGCTCATGACTTTTCCACTGGGATTATTCTACTTTAATCAATTTCCGAACCTGTTTTGGCTAAGCAATTTTATAGTCGTTCCAGTTACAACTTTTATTATGTGGTTTGGTATTGCCTTTTTTATATTCAGTCCTTTTCATAGCCTTGGTTTATTCATTGGTAAAATCATTCAAAAGCTAACATACGCAATGCTTGCGGCGCTTAAAGAGATGGATGCACAGCCAATTGCTGTTTCTAAAGGAATTATTATATCAACATCACAAGTATGGCTTCTGTACGGTGCAATAGCGATGCTTTTAATTTACGTATTCTCGAAAAAGAAACAATGGTTGTTCTATGAACTTTTCCTGATCATAGCGTTGCAATGCTCGGTACTGGTAACGAATTTCAAGTTCCTGAACCAGAAGCATATTTTTGTTTATAACACCCGAAATACCATGATCCACCTGATAAACGGGCGCAACAATTACCTGATAACAAATGGTTCAAAAATTCCTGAAAATGATTTAAAAATGACACAAAAAGTTATGGCTCAACTAAAACTTAATAATCCGGTTATTCTTGATAAATCCAGCATTAACAATTTCCATTCGGTTGATTTAATTCTGGATGGGAATAATCTTCAATTTCTAAACTACCTAATCAGCTTTAAAGCTCAATCAAAATTTCGAAACTCCGATATTATATCATTCCGAACACAAGATAAAAACATAAACATTTCCACCGGGTATTCAAATTCCAAAGTAAATCAGGAATTTACGATCAATTCTTACATAAAATCAGATGGTGCATATATTCTTAATTTGAAATAATGATTCAATTTCAGGCCGGTTTACCTTGACTTAGGCCCGCAAAACATCAAAAGAAGTATCGCGCAATACGAAAACAGAAACAATCTATATCACAAACTATTTTTTTTTGAATCCTGAAGAATACATCTTTTGAAGTTTAAACGAAATGAATTTGATTGAAAAGAAATAAACAACTGATTTACTTCAATTTGAACCTAACACCAAGACCATCAACTTAACAAACAGGAAACATTACACAAACAAATTAATGTTTTTCAGCACATTTATTAATGTTCGATTAACACCTATCTCATCTCAACAGTCTATCTTTGTAACGTTATCACATTTCATAAGTTAGGTTTGATTAGTTTTATTGGTTTAGTTAGTTTAGTTAGGTTTAGTTAGGTTTAGAGAAAGGGTAGATTAGAGAATCTATCCTTTTTTCTTTTTTAGCGACCGACACTTCAGCCGATAATCCAAATTAATCTCAAGGCAATCTCCTTTTATTAACGATTGTCCGGATGGCAAAAACAACTCACCAAATGGTCATTAATTACACCGGTTGCCTGCAAATGTGAATAAACAATGGTAGATCCCACAAACTTGAATCCCCTTCGTTTCAAATCATCGCTAATACGATCGGAAAGTTCCGTTTTAGCTGGTATTTCTGAGAGTTTAGCCCAACAATTAACAATTGGCTGATAATCAACAAAACTCCACATGTACGAGTCAAAACTTCCAAATTCTTCAACCACCTCAAGAAAACGCCTGGCATTATTAATACTTGCTTCAATTTTCAATCGGTTTCGGATAATTCCTGAATTCAACATCAATTCTTCAACTTTTTGCTGATCAAAACCAGCCACTTTGTCAACATCAAAATTTTCGTACGCAATCCTGAAAGCTTCCCGCTTTTTTAGAATAGTTATCCAGCTTAAGCCAGCTTGCATACCTTCTAAAATCAAAAATTCAAACAACTTTTGATCATCATGCAAGGGTTTTCCCCATTCTTCATCGTGATAGTTTGAATAAATCTCATTCTTTTGTGACCACTCGCATCTGTATAGCATAACAATTTGATTTCTTAAATATTCATATTCTGATAATTATAAACAATATAGGAAATACAATCAAAAAAAGATTGTATTGGCGATTGTATATCAAGGTTAATCTTTTCAAAAAATAATTAAATTCCCAAAAGAAATCCATTTCGGGTAAAATATTATTTTTGCTATGTATAAATTGCACCGCCTGAAACGTACGAGCCATAGCGCTTTTCGTTTAAAATGGCAGCACAAATAAATGAATTAAAAGTAATTTCGAAGTGGAAGCCTCCCTATCTGTGAGTTCCATAAGAACGCACAGATATACAATACATTAACACCATATCGTCGAGTGAAAAAACTGATATTTATACTTTTCATACTAAGTTCAAATCTGACTTTCAGTCAGTTGAACATCAGCTATTACATGGAAGTAGGCGAAACGCGCATTCAGATCGGTAATTATGTTGGGGCCATCGAAAATTTCAATATTGTAATTCGGTTTAGGCCACACTTACCCGAGCCTTATTATTTCAGAGGAGTTGCTAAACACCAGCTTGAGGACTTTCGCGGCGCTATTAAGGATTACGACAAGGCCATTGAAATAAAACCTTTCTATCCTGACGCATTCATGAACCGTGGATTAGCTTACTTACAAATTAATGATTTTGCAAAAGCTATTGCTGATTACGACCGGGCAATTGAGCTCAATCCCAACGATGCAAACATTTACAACAACCGGGGGATTGCCAAAATTTCGATGAAAGATATTGATGGAGCGATTGCTGATTACAACAAGGCGCTGAAAATCAATCCGAAATTTACGAATAGCTTCATCAACAGAAGTAATGCGCTTTTGATGAAAAATGACATTAAAGGAGCAATTAAGGATTTAAATCAGGCTATTATAATCAGACCTCATTATGCAAACGCCTATTTATTAAGAGGTTTAGCCCGATTCGAGCTAAATGATTATGCTTCGGCGCTGCGCGATTTTGATCAGTGTATTAAACTTGACCCCCAAAACGCGAATGCGTTTAATAACCGCGGTATTGTAAAGCAAAAACTTGAAGACTTTAAAGGGGCCATAAACGATTATAATCTGGCATTACAACTTGATCCGACAATGGCAAATGCCTATATGAACCGCGGAATTGCCAAAGAAAATCTAAAAATTCAAGGCTTTGAGCAAGATTATGCCATTGCAGCCAAACTCGATCCCAAATTTGCATTCAATCCGAAAGATGTTGATTATAGTGCTTTAGCTCAGGCAAATAATAAATCAGGACAACCTGCACAACAAAATCAAGCTCAGGCACAAGCGACATCTCAAAGTCAGGCCCAAACAACTCAAAATCAAAACACAACGGGGCAAAATACCGGCACTACAGCACAAAAGTCTGATCCTGATGAAAATGCAGAACCTAAAAAAGAAACCAAGGAAGAAAGAGACCGAAGACGGTACAAATTGTCGCTTGCCGATACACGCGATTTACCCTCAGCAAAAGAAGAAGTGGTTGATGATGGCCGCATTCAGAACAAAAATATTGTGATCGATTTACAACCCATATTCGTCCTCTCGTCGCATAGCAAAAACTCTTCAGATTATGACCAGATTCAATATTATAACTTTGAGCTGGAAGCTATTAATAATTACAACAATTATGATCCGGTGGTTACAATCTCCAATAAACCAGCCATTGATCAGACAAACAATTATAAAAACTACATTTTATACTTCAACGAGCGAATAAAAAACAACAGTCAGGAAAGTATGAATTTTTTGAGTAGAGGTATTTTTTATTGCCTGATTGACGATTATACCAGCTCGATGAACGACCTGCAAAAAGCCATTAATCTGAATGGCAAAAATGCACTGACCTATTTTTCAAGAGCCAATTGCAGAATGAAAATGGCCGATCTGGTTGAAGTGATCAAGCAAACGTCTGATGCAATTAAAGTTCCGTTAAAAAGCAATCCAAAGCAAAAAAACGAAACTACAACAGAGACGATAACAGATTACACCGATGTTTTGAACGATTATGCAAGCTGTCTCCAGATTAACCCGCAATTTCCGTATGGTTATTTCAATCAGGCATTTGTGAAATGCAAATTACGCGATTATCAAGGCGCTTTGGCCGACCTGAATAAAGCGATTGAAATTGAAAAAGATTTCGCTGAAGCATACTTTAATCGTGGATTAACTAAAATTTATCTGGACGATGTTGAAGGCGGTGCCATGGATTTAAGTAAAGCCGGTGAACTGGGAATTCAGGATGCCTACAATATCATTAAACGGTATTGCAATTAACTGTATCTTCGGCTGAGGATAAAAATCAACTCGAAACACTATGCAATTTGCCAACCAACCTCTTGCCGAACGCTTGCGACCCGCAACTTTAGACGATTATATTGGGCAGGAACACCTGATTGGTGAAGGAGCTGTTTTGCGCAAAATGATTGAATCTGGCAAAATCTCATCCTTTCTTTTATGGGGACCTCCGGGTGTTGGCAAAACAACTCTGGCAAAAATTATTGCCAATACACTAAACAGACCATTTCATACATTAAGTGCCATTAATTCAGGAGTTAAGGACATTCGGGATGTGATTGAAAAAGCGCAGCGAAATCAATTTTTCAACCAGCCAAATCCTATCCTTTTTATTGATGAAATTCACCGTTTCAGCAAATCGCAGCAAGATTCGTTACTGGGGGCTGTAGAACAGGGAATTGTTACACTGATCGGTGCAACAACCGAAAATCCATCTTTCGAAGTGATTTCGCCACTTTTATCGCGTTGCCAGGTTTATGTACTTAAACATCTGGATAAAAAAGACTTGTTAAAAATCGTTGAAATGGCCTTGACCAAAGATCCTTATCTGAAAACAAGGAAGATCGAAATCAGGGAAGATGAAGCTTTGCTGCGTTTCTCGGGCGGCGACGCCCGCAAGTTGCTCAATGTGCTTGAACTGGTCGTAAATGCTGATGAAAACGAAAATACAATCATTACCAACGACATAGTCATTGACAGGCTTCAGAATAACATGGCTATTTACGATAAGAACGGGGAAATGCATTACGACATTATCTCTGCCTTTATCAAAAGTATGCGTGGAAGCGACCCTGATGCTTCGGTTTACTGGCTTGCCCGCATGATTGATGGTGGTGAAGACGTAAAATTCATTGCCCGGCGGATGTTGATACTTGCAGCGGAAGATATTGGACTTGCCAATCCCAATGCTTTACTTCTGGCGCAAAGTACCTTCGATGCTGTTCATAAAATCGGTTATCCAGAAGCCCGGATCATACTTTCGCAATGCGCCATTTACCTAGCCACTTCAGCAAAAAGCAATTCAGCATACATGGCCATTGATGACGCGCTTGCTCTTGTAAAATCAACTGGCGATCTACCTGTGCCACTGCATATTCGCAACGCTCCAACTAAACTTATGAAAGAGCTGGGCTATGGAAAAGATTACAAATACGCCCATTCGTTCGAGAAAAATTTTGCTGAACAAGATTTTCTGCCTCAGGAAGTTAAAACGCACCGATTTTACACTCCCCAGAATAATCCCCTTGAAATAAAAATACTAGAACGTTTAAAAAGCCTTTGGGGAAAACGTTACAGCAAATAAGGGTCTAGCAAGAATCACCGCAAACAAAAAAATCGGGGTATCCTAGTTTTCTGATTTTTAACGGGATATTACAAATCGATTAAAATATCTTGGCAAGAAAAGTAGGGTCACAACTTGCATTCTCGGATTTGTAAATGTAGAACAATTGTGCAGCTATGATTCCGCATATAATCAAGAAATGATTAATTAGAATTAAAACATTATTACAATAAAAAAGAAAAAGAGTAGTTTCGTACAAGCTAGACCAAACGATGAACTTAATTCAAAATACCATACAATCCTTTAACAAAGTGGCTTTGGCTGATTTGGACCAAGTTAAACTCATGAACAGGATTGATCAAAAGTTTTGTTTACATATAACATATTTACCAGCTATTTTAGATGCAATTCGGAGTCATTATTCGGTTTTAGCCATCGAAGGTGAAACTATTTTCGAGTACGACAATACATACTTTGACACGGTAGATGATCAAATGTTTCTCAGCCATCAAAATGGCAAACTAAACCGATTCAAAATCAGAATCCGAAAGTACGTGCAAACCAACAATAACTTTCTGGAAGTAAAATTCAAAAATAACAAAGGACGGACAATCAAAGAACGCATGGAACGATCAAATTTTGAGTCGAATTTTACGCACGATGAACTGAGCTTTATCAGCAAAACAACATCATGCTATTCGGGTCTGAAAATCGAGCCTAAAATCAGAAGCTATTTTAATCGACTCACATTGATCGATAACGAATTTACGGAACGGATAACTATTGACTTCGTCCCAGGATTCAAAAACGACGAAAGAGAAATAACTCTTAACAATCTGGTTATTATTGAAATAAAACAAAGCAAAACGGCGAAACCAACATTAATTATTAACGCTCTGAAAGAAAATAAAATCAGGAAGCAAGGGTTTAGTAAATATTGCATTGGGCGCGCCTTACTCGAAGAAAATATCAAGAAAAATAATTTTAAACCACTTCTGATTAAGATCAGAAAAGACTATTACAACTAAACAATCAATTATGCGCTTATTGAACGTGGTGTTACAAATTGTACAGAGTTCCGAAGAGTTAAAATTTTTCGGCATCAAACTAATTAATATGGAAGACTTCTTGTCGTTATTGATAAGGTTTTCGCTTAATCTGCTCGTAATAGTTGCCATTGTAGTTGGCTTATATGCAAAAAACAGCAAACGCAAAGACTTCTACTTCAGCTACATTGCGGTAAGTATGGTTATATTTTTGCTTTGCTTTCTGTTGGTCAGTGTAAAAATTGAGTTGGGCTTTGCGCTCGGGCTTTTTGCGGTTTTTGGAATTATCAGATACCGAACAGATGCCATTCCTATCAAAGAAATGACCTATCTGTTTGTCGTAATTGGGATTTCAGTAATCAATGCGCTTGCCAATAAAAAAATCAGTTATGCCGAGTTGATTACAACCAATCTGTTAATTGTTGGTGGTTTATATATTCTTGAGAAAATTCTCCATCTGCGACAAGAAATCTCTTACCGGGTTATTTACGAAAAGATTGAAAATGTTCAGGCAGGAAAAGACGATGAATTACTTGCCGACCTAAAACTAAGAACTGGAAAAAACATCAAACGATTTGAGATAGAACGTATTGATTTTCTGAGAGACGTTGCTTACATCAATATTTTCTTCGATATTAATGGCAAAAACAAATCAGACCTATGAGAATCAGAATCTACCTACTCCTACTAGCCATTCTATTCAATTTCGTTAGCTATGCACAAACCGATCCTTCAACCTGGATTGAACTGGGTTTTAGTAAGAAGGTTGTTAAAAACCTGAAAGTTGAATTTAATCCGGAATTAAGGCTGTTTTGTGATTTTAAGATGGATACCTACATTTTGGAAGGTGGGCTTTCATACAAACTTCACAAATACCTCACTATTGCAGGATATTACCGGTACGAAAAAGAATGGGATTATAAAAAAAGTACCGGTGCTTATAAAGGTCAGGTAGCATCAAACCGAATAGCCTTTGACGCAAAATCTGGATTTGATTTAAATCGATTCGATTTCCAATTCAGGTTAAGATACACCAATGGCGCTGACTTTGACCAAACCACTGATGACAAAGCGTCCTATTTCAGATACCGTGCAAAAATCGACTATGATATTAAAGGGAGTAAATTTGCTCCTTATTTTTCAGTTGAAGCTTTTCACGATTTGATTTTAGATCATGTTGACAAAGTTCGATATACAGGTGGATTGAGTTATCCGATAAATGACCGCCATGAACTTGGCTTGTTCTACAGATTTCAGGATTATTCTGAAGCAGATAAATCTGGTACAAATATCATCGGAATTGGCTACAGCTTGAAATTTTAATCACTAAAATCCAATAACCCGGAAAGACAAAACAGAAAACGGCTTCCATTTTTATTTGAAATGAGCAGTTAAATGAATTATCTTCGTGAAAAATATACGACAATGATCCCAAGATTAAAATACGAAAATTCCAATTTTCTTCTGTTGGCCGGACCCTGTGCCATTGAAGGCGAACAAATGGCAATGGAAATTGCTGAAAAAATCGTTGCGATTTCAGAGAAGCTTCAGATACCCTATATTTTCAAAGGCTCGTACCGAAAAGCCAACCGGTCAAGACTCGATTCATTCACAGGAATTGGTGATGAAAAAGCGCTTAAAATTCTCAGGAAGGTGAGCGAAACTTTTGATATCCCAACAGTAACAGATATTCATACAGCACTTGAAGCCTCGATGGCTGCTGAATATGTTGATATGCTGCAAATACCGGCTTTTTTATGTCGCCAGACTGATATTTTGGTTGCTGCGGCTGAAACAGGCAAAGCCGTTAACATTAAAAAAGGCCAGTTTTTATCGGCCGAAGCCATGAAATTTGCGGTTAACAAAGTTCGTGAAAGCGGCAATGACAATGTATTTTTAACTGAACGTGGTTCAACTTTTGGGTATCACGACTTAATTGTTGACTACCGTGGAATTCCGGAGATGCAGCTCAACAACTGCCCCATTATACTCGACATTACCCATTCCTTGCAGCAACCGAACCAATCGAGCGGAGTCACCGGTGGACAACCCCAGTTGATTGAAACCATTGCCCGCGCCGGAATAGCCGTTGGTGTTGATGGAATCTTTATCGAAACACATCCTGATCCGGCCAATGCAAAATCGGACGGTGCAAATATGTTGCAGATTGATTTACTCGAAGGACTTTTAACCCGGCTTGTACAACTCAGGCAAGTCGTTAAAACATTCTAGGATATGGAAACCAGACGAAATTTTGTAGCCAAAATAGCTGCAGGAATGGCTGCAACAGGACTCATTTCAGTTTCAAAAAATGCGAAAGCAGGAGAAGCTCCAATAAAGAACATTTTTATTCATCATGTATTTTTTTGGTTGAATGAACCAGAAAACACTGAAGCCCGGAAACAATTTGAATTGGGATTGCAAAACCTGATTAAAGTTCCGCAAATTCGGTCGTACCACATTGGAACTCCGGTAGAATCACCCCGCGAAGTGGTTGACGATTCGTTTACATATTCATACATGGCTTTTTTCAAAAGTAAAGAAGATCAAAACACCTATCAAACCCATCCGATACATCTTCAATTTATTGAAGATTGTCAACACCTTTGGAAAAAGGTAATCGTGTATGATGCGATGTAAAAACCGAAAATAATTAGTACCGTTTCCTTTTGATCAATTGAACCTTGATTATCCGCACATCCTTTACCGGACGATCGTCGGTTTTTCGGGTTTCAACACCAGCAATCTGGTCAACAACATCCATTCCCTTCAGTACTTCGCCAAAAACAGTGTAGTTTTGATCGAGATGCGGACTACCGCCTATTGTCCGGTACACCTGCCGGTGTTCTGCCGGAATGCGATAAGGAACCATTTGCGCCAGTTCAGTTTTCACCAGATCATTGATTTGCGATTCGAGAATTAGAAGACTATCATTTTTGCTTTCAGCCAAACCTAATTGACGCAACCGACTAACGAGCTTTTGATTTGCCGCATTACGAACAACATGGTTATATGCCCGATAATAATTGATTCGCTTCTCACCAACGTCAATCAAACTATCTGACAATGCTTTCCGCTGTATAAATGTAAACTGAGTACTGCTTGAAGCCTGTTCCGGATTTTCCAAATCCCCTGTCCGGGCTGCATTAACAGCTCCTCGCTTATGAAAATATTGTTTCTTGATTTCAGCAGGAATAACATAAGGTAATTCACCATTTCCAAGCGAAGCATCAGGCAGTGCATGCTTACTTTCAGGATCACCCGTTTGTATCAAAAAGTTATTGATTACACGATGAAAAATGATACTGTCGTAAAAGCTTTGGTTAACCAATTTCAAAAAATTATTCCGGTGTAAAGGAGTTTCATCATACAGTCTGAAGATAACTGAACCTTTATCAGTTACCAATTCAATATCGCGGTTCAAATCACGTTTTCTGACTCCATCGGCAATCCAGGGATTACAGCCATAAAACGCCAATAAAACTATAATTATTGATAAAATTCTTTTCATCGGGTTTGCTTCAGGATTTAAGGTTTAATGAAAGAACATGTAAGCGATCAGAATGGCTGCTACTGCGCCGACAAAATCAGCAATTAACGCACATGTCAGTGCATATCGGGTATTTTTAACGCCCACCGAGCCAAAATAAACCGCAAGAATATAGAAAGTCGTATCAGATGAGCCTTGAATGGTGCAAGCCACCCTTCCAACAAACGAGTCGGCTCCGTACATCTTCATCACATCAACCATCATTCCTCTTGAACCACTGCCACTCAACGATTTCATCATGGCCGTTGGCAATGCAGGAATAAAATCGGTATTGATTCCCAATTGCTGAAAACACCAGGCAATTCCGGAAATAAACCATTCCATTGCTCCTGAAGTTCGAAAAACGCCTATAGCAACCAATATTGCAATCAGGTATGGAATAATCATAACAGCAGTATGAAATCCGTCTTTTGCGCCTTCAATAAAAGCATCGTAAACATTTACTTTCTTTCGAAAAGCAAGCAACATAAAACCAATAATAATCGAAAAAATAAACAGAT